>NZ_JBXQQB010000014.1:23326-198911 GCF_057220535.1 Kitasatospora sp. NEAU-CNBT7
TGGCGGGAACGGGCGGTTGTGTTTTTTTCCCCTCTTTTAGGAGGAAAAAGCGGAAACCCCAGGCCCGGGGTGGAACAGGAGAGGAGATCAGTTGTGCGCGTGAAGCTCCGCGTTGAGACCGCCCCAGGAGCCGGAGCGGGCGATGACCTCGACCGCGCCGCTCTGCGAGTTCCGGCGGAACAGCAGGTTGTCCTGGCCGGACAGCTCCACCGCCTTGGCGATCTTGCCGTCCGGGGTGGTCACCCGGGTGCCGGCGGTGACGTACAGACCGGCCTCGACCACGCAGTCGCTGCCGAGCGAGATACCGATACCGGCGTTGGCGCCGAGCAGGCAGCGCTCGCCGACCGAGACGACCTGCTTGCCGCCGCCGGACAGGGTGCCCATGATCGAGGCGCCGCCGCCGATGTCGCTGTGGTCGCCGACCACCACACCCGCGCTGATCCGGCCCTCCACCATCGAGGTGCCGAGGGTGCCCGCGTTGAAGTTCACGAAGCCCTCGTGCATCACGGTGGTGCCCTCGGCCAGGTGGGCGCCGAGCCGGACCCGGTCCGCGTGCGCGATCCGCACGCCGCCCGGCGCGACGTAGTCCGTCATCCGCGGGAACTTGTCGATGCCGTACACGGCGAGCTGGCCGCCCTGCGAGCGGACGGCGAGCCGGGCCTGTTCGACCCGGTCCACCGGCACCGGCCCGATGCTGGTCCAGGCGACGTTGGCCAGCAGACCGAAGATGCCGTCCAGGTTCTGGCCGTGCGGCTTGACCAGGCGGTGGCTGAGCAGGTGGAGCCGGAGGTAGGCGTCGTGCGCGTCGAGCGGCTTGTCGTCCAGCGAGGAGATCACGGTGCGCACCGCGACGATCTCGACGCCGCGGCGGGCGTCGCCGCGCAGCGCCTCGGAGGCACCCGGGCCGATCGCGGCCTCGGCCTCCTCGGCGGTCAGCCGTACGGTGCCGGCCTGGCCGGGCTCGTCGGCCAGCTCCGGCGCGGGGTACCAGGTGTCGAGGATGGTGCCGTCCGCGGTGACGGTGGCCAGACCGGCGGCGACGGCACCGCGTGCGAGGGAGGAGGTTTCAGCAGTCACACGGTGCACGTTAACCAATCCCGGTCGCCGTTGCCGAAAGCGCCCATCGTGCGGACGCCGTGCCGGGCCCCGCCGGAGGCCTGCCGGAGCACCGCCGCCCGCCTGCGGGCGGGCCGCCTGGCGGAGCCCGGGCACCGGCCCACCGGCCAAAACCCGGTGACCGGCGAGGCGCCACTCCGCGATACTCGGACAGGTGTTCATCTCGATCTCCACCACAGGCACGGCCGAACGGCCCGCCACTGACCTGGGATTTCTGCTCCACAAGCACCCCGACAAGGTGCAGCGGTTCTCGACGTCCCACGGCGTGGCCCATGTCCTCTACCCCGAGGCGGCCGAGGCGGCGTGCACGGCAGTGCTGCTCCTCGAGGTCGACCCCGTCGCGCTGGTCCGCCAGGGCCGGGGCAAGGGTCGCGGCGGCTCGCCCGACTTCGCGTTGGCCCAGTACGTCAACGACCGGCCCTACGCCGCGTCCTCGCTGCTCGCGGTGGCGCTGCGGACGGTCTTCCGCTCAGCGATGAAGGGCGTCTGCGAGCTGCGTCCCGGTCTCGCCGAGCAGCCGCTTCCGCTGCGGATCTCGCTTCCCGCGGTGCCCGCCAACGGCACCGGTGACGGTGGCGGAGCCGACCTGGTGACCAGGCTGTTCGAACCGCTCGGCTGGCAGGTCGACGCGGCGCAGCTCCCGCTGGACGAGACCTTCCCCGAGTGGGGCGCCTCCCGCTACGTCCGACTCACCCTGACCGGCACGGTCCGGCTGTCCGATGCGCTCCAGCAGCTGTACGTCCTGCTGCCGGTGCTCGACGGGGCCAAGCACTACTGGGTGGCACCTGACGAGGTCGACAAGCTGCTCGCCGCGGGCGAGGGCTGGCTGGGCACCCACCCCGAGCTGGCCCTGATCACCCGTCGGTACCTGGCCCGCCGCTGGTCGCTCACCCGGCTGGCGCTGGAACGCCTTGCCCTGGCCCGGCTGGCCGAGGCCGACGACCGAGAGGTGGAGGAGGTGGACAACGCAGTCGACGACCTCCCCGAGGACCAGGAGATCGAGGGCACCGCCGAGACGTCGCCGGCCGGGACGTCGCTGGGCGGGACGCCGCTCGCCGAGAGGGCGCCGGGCGAGGAGTCGTCCGCGGAGTCGTCCACCGGGGCGCCGTCCGTCGGGCTGCCCGCCGAGGCCAAGTCCGTCCCGCTCGCGGTCCAGCGCCGGGAGGCGATCGTCGCCGCGCTGCACGAGACCGGGGCCGCCCGGGTGCTCGACCTGGGCTGCGGACAGGGCGAGCTGGTCGGGGCGCTGCTCAAGGACGTCCGGTTCACCGAGGTGCTCGGGGTGGACGTGTCCTCCCGTGCCCTGGCCGCCGCCGCGCGTAAGCTGCGGCTGGACCGGATGACCGAGCGTCAGTCGGCCCGGGTCAAGTTGGTCCAGGGCGCCCTGACCTACACCGACGCGCGCCTCAAGGGCTACGACGCGGCCGTGCTCTCCGAGGTCGTCGAGCACCTCGACCTGCCCCGGCTGCCGGCCCTGGAGTACGCGGTGTTCGGCGCCGCCCGCCCGGCGTCCGTCATCGTGACCACACCCAACGTCGAGTACAACGTCCGCTGGGAGACCCTCCCGGCCGGCCACGTCCGGCACGCGGACCACCGCTTCGAGTGGACCCGCGCGGAGTTCGCCTCCTGGGCCGACGAGGTGGCCCGCAAGTACGGCTACACCGTCAGCCTCCGTCCGGTCGGCCCCTGGGACGACGAGGTCGGCGCGCCGACCCAGCTCGCGCTGTTCCGCATCGGCGGGGCAGCGGACACCACCACTTCGCAGGAAGGGAGCGCGACCCGATGACCACCGACGCAGCACAGCCCGCCGAGGCCGCGCAGCCCGGCAACGCCGAAACCGCGCCCGAGACGGCGCCCGAGACTGTGACCGCCGACGCCGACGTCAGCGCCACCAGCGGCGCCACCACCGATGCCCCGGCGTACGAGCCGCGCCGCCTGCCCGTCACCGACGTCTCCCTCGTGGTGCTGATCGGGACCACCGGAGCCGGCAAGTCCAGCTTCGCCCGCAAGCACTTCAGGCCCACCGAGGTGGTCTCCTCGGACTTCTGCCGCGGCCTGGTCGCCGACGACGAGAACGACCAGTCGGCCTCCTCCGACGCCTTCGACGTCCTGCACTACATCGTCGGCAAGCGGCTCGCGGCCGGCCGGCTCACCGTCGTGGACGCCACCAACGTGCAGCAGGAGGCCCGCAAGCAGCTCATCGCGCTGGCGCGCGCGCACGACGTTCTGCCGATCGCCATCGTGCTCGACATCCCCCCGGCCGTCTGTGCCGAGCGCAACCGGCACCGCCCCGACCGGCAGCTCCCGCCGCACGTCATCCCGCGCCAGCAGCGCGAGCTGCGCCGTTCGCTGCGCGGCCTGGAACGCGAGGGCTTCCGCAAGGTCCACATCCTGCGCGGCGAGGCCGAGGTGGCGGCGGCCGAGATTGTGACCGAGAAGCGTTACAACGACCTCCGGCACCTCACCGGCCCGTTCGACATCGTCGGTGACATCCACGGCTGCCGCTCCGAGCTGGAGACGCTGCTCGAGCGCCTCGGCTACACCCTCACCCGGGACGACCAGGGCCGGCCGGTCGACGCCGTGCACCCCGAGGGCCGCACCGCGGTGTTCGTCGGTGACCTGGTCGACCGCGGCCCCGACACCCCCGGCGTCCTGCGCCTGGTGATGGGCATGGTCCGGGCCGGCCACGCGATCTGCGTGCCCGGAAACCACGAGAACAAGCTCGGCCGACACATGGCCGGCCGCAAGGTCACCGTCTCGCACGGCCTCCAGGAGTCGCTGGACCAGCTGGCTGCGGAGCCGGAGGAGTTCCGCGCCGAGGTCCGCGCCTTCATGCGCGACCTGGTCAGCCACTACCTCCTCGACGGCGGCGCCCTGGTGGTCTGCCACGCCGGCCTGCCCGAGAAGTACCACGGCCGCAACTCCGGCCGGGTGCGCTCGCACGCCCTCTACGGCGACACCACCGGCGAGACCGACGAGTACGGCCTGCCGGTGCGCTACCCGTGGGCCGAGGAGTACCGCGGCAAGGCGCTGGTGGTCTACGGCCACACGCCGGTGCCCGTCGCGAGCTTCGTCAACAACACCATCTGCCTGGACACCGGCTGCGTCTTCGGCGGCAGCCTCACCGCCCTGCGCTACCCCGAGCGCGAGCTGGTGAGCGTGCCGGCCGAGCAGGAGTGGTACGCCCCGGTCCGTCCGATGCACACGGACGCCCCCGGTTCCCGGGAGGGCCGCCCGCTGGACCTCGGCGACGTGGCCGGCCGCCGGATCGTGGAGACCGCCCACCACGGGCGGGTGTCGATCCGGGAGGAGAACGCGGCGGCGGCGCTGGAGGTGATGAGCCGGTTCGCGCTCGACCCCCGGCTGCTCAGCTACCTGCCGCCGACCATGGCGCCCTGCGCGACCTCGCGCCGCGAGGGCTACCTGGAGCACCCCGAGGAGGCGTTCCTCGCCTACGCGCACGACGGGGTGCGGCAGGTGGTGTGCGAGGAGAAGCACATGGGTTCGCGTGCCGTGGTGCTGGTGGCCCGCGACGACGCCGCCCTGGAGAAGCGGTTCGACCTGGCCGGACCGGGTGCGATCTGGACCAGGACGGGCCGGGCGTTCCTCGGCGACGAGGAGCTGACCGCGGCCGTTCTCGACCGGGTCCGCGCCGCCGCCGAGCGGGCCGGACTGTTCGACGAGCTGGAGACCGGCTGGCTGCTGCTCGACGCCGAACTGATGCCCTGGTCGCTCAAGGCCGCCGAGCTGCTGCGGCGCCAGTACGCGGCGGTCGGCGCGGCGGCCGGTGCCGCACTGCCGCAGGTCCTCGCGGCGCTGGAGCTGGCCGCCGGCCGCGGCCTGGAGGTCGCCGAACTGACGGCCCAGCAGCGGCAGCGCGCGGCGGACGCGGAGGCGTTCACCGCCGCCTACCGCCGCTACTGCTGGCCGACCGAGGGGCTCTCCGGCATCCGCCTGGCACCCTTCCAGGTGCTGGCCGCCGAGGGCGCCAACCTCGCCGTGCGCCCGCACGACGAGCACCTCGGCTGGATCGACCGGCTGGTCGACGCGGACGACCCGGCCGCGCCGATCCTCCGGCGCACCGGCCGGCTGGTGGTGGACACCTCGGACGAGGCCTCGGTCGCGGCCGGTGTGGCCTGGTGGGAGGAGCTCACCGCGGAGGGCGGCGAGGGCATGGTGGTCAAGCCGCTGGCCTCGCTGGTCCGGGGCGGTGCGGACGGCCGGCTGGTCCAGCCGGGGGTCAAGGTCCGCGGCCGCGAGTACCTGCGGATCATCTACGGTCCGGACTACACCCAGTACCTGGACCAGCTGCGCCAGCGCTTCCTCGGCCACAAGCGCTCGCTCGCCCTGCGCGAGTACGCCCTCGGCCTGGAGGCACTGGACCGGCTGGCGGCCGGGGAGCCGCTGTGGCGGGTGCACGAGCCGGTGTTCGCGGTGCTGGCGCTGGAGTCGGAGCCGGTGGACCCGAGGCTGTAGCCAGGGCCAGGGCTCTCACCACCCGGCGACCGTCACCGCTCGGTGGCCGCCGCCACCCGGCATCGGCCATGCCACCACCCGGCGACCGCCGCTGCCAGGCGGCCTCCACCCGGCGACCGTCACCACTCGGTGGCTGTGCCGCCGTCCGGCCCCACGGCGAACAGCCGGGGCACCCCGGGAGTTTCCGGGATGTCCCGCGCGCCGTGGGGCCGCCGCCATCCCCGGGATGCATATAAATTCTGCCAGTCGTATACACTTCCCGTCTCGGTCCGCCGAGTAGCCCCGATCCGCCAGACGACCCAGGAGCCCGGCATGGCCTTCAACCTCCGGAACCGGCACTTGCTCAAGGAGCTGGACCTCACGCCCCAGGAGTTCCGGCACCTGGTGGATCTGGCCGCCCAGCTCAAGGCCGCCAAGTACGCGGGCACCGAGCAGCCCCGGCTGCGCGGCAAGAACATCGCCTTGATCTTCGAGAAGACCTCCACCCGGACCCGGTGCGCCTTCGAGGTCGCCGCCCACGACCAGGGCGCCTCCACCACCTACCTCGACCCGGCCGGCTCGCAGCTCGGCCACAAGGAGTCGATCAAGGACTCGGCCCGGGTGCTCGGCCGGATGTTCGACGGCATCGAGTACCGCGGCTACGGCCAGGAGATCGTCGAGGAGCTGGCCGCGCACGCGGGCGTGCCGGTGTGGAACGGCCTCACCGACGAGTGGCACCCGACCCAGATGCTCGCCGACGTCCTCACCATCAGGGAGCACTCGACCAAGCCGCTCGCCGACGTGACGCTGGTCTACCTCGGCGACGCCCGCTTCAACACCGGCAACTCCCTGCTGGTCACCGGCGCCCTGCTCGGCATGGACATCCGGATCGTCGCCCCGCAGCAGCTCTGGCCGGCCGAGGAGGTCCGCAAGGCCGCCGAGGAGCTGGCCGGGCGGACCGGTGCCCGGATCACTCTCACCGAGGACGTCGCGGCCGGGGTGGCGGGCGCGGACTTCCTCTACACCGACGTCTGGGTGTCGATGGGGGAGCCGAAGGAGGTCTGGGCCGACCGCGTCGCAATGCTGAAGCCGTACCAGGTCTCGATGGACACCGTCCGGGCCACCGGCAACCCGGCGGTTCGGTTCCTGCACTGCCTGCCCGCGTATCACGACCTCGGCACCGAGGTCGGCCGGCAGCTGTACGAGGCGACCGGGATGACCGAACTGGAGGTCACCGACGAGCTCTTCGAGTCGCACCACTCGGTCGTCTTCGACCAGGCCGAGAACCGCCTCCACACCATCAAGGCCGTCCTGGTCGCGACCCTGGGCTGACGTCCCGAGCGTCCCGGCGCTCAGAAGTCGACGTTCACGCAGGCCACCCGCTCGGCCGCCGGGTGCGCCCCGGCCGGGTCGCCCGCGTGCAGCACCAGGGAGTGGGCCGCGCCCGTCCGGAAGGCCCAGGGCACGGCCGTCAGGGCGCTGCCGGACCCGGCGGCGTCGGTGCGGACGGTGGTGCGGGCCTCGTTGCGGTCGTTGGCGTAGGCGGGGTCGGTGGACGGCTGCACCGGGTCGGCCCGGTCCTGGTAGTGCGGCCCGGAGGCGGCGGGGTCGGCGCTGCACCGCCCGGTGTGGACGTGGGCCGGGAAGAGGCGCCCCGGGGCGACCCCGGTCAGCTCGACCGTGACCACTGTCCGCCCCGCGCCGCGCTCGACGGTGACCCGGGCGTGTGCGCCGTACGGCACGAGGTCCCGGGCGTAGCTGATCGCCACCGGCGGGACGAACGCCGAGGCCGGGTCGAAGTCGGCGTCCACCACCGTCGGCAGCGCCGCGGCCGGCAGCGGGAAGGCCTGCAGCGGGAAGGTCGGCGGCCCGGCGGCGGTGGCCGGTGCCGGCGGTACCCCGGGCAGCAGGGCGAGCGGCGCCAGAGCGGTGGCCAGGGTGGCGAGCGGGACGGTCATCGGGCGGACCTTTCGGACGGCGGGCCGGGCACCGCCCACCGTGGCGCCCGGACTCCTCGCGCCGCACGCCGCCGTGCCGACGCCCGTCCAAGCTCACCCGTACGAGACCGGCCCACCCGCACTCACGAGACCCGGCCCGCGCACACGCGAGACCCGGCCCGCGCACACGCGAGACCCAGCCCACCCGCACACGAGACCCGGCCCATGGGCCCGCCCTCCCGCCCGGCCCCGCCAAGTCCTCCTGCCAGTCCTTCTGCCGGTCCTCCCGCCCCGCCCGCCCGCCCGGTCAGCCCGCCGGTCAGCCCTTCGGCCCGCCCGCCGCCCCGATGCCGCGGATCTCGCAGCGCGGACCGCTCGCCCGCATCAGCCGCAGGTCCGCGGTGACGAGGGGCGCCCCGAGCTGCTCGGCGACGGCCACGTAGGCGGCGTCGTCCGGCGTGAGGTTGTCCTTGAGCTCCCAGATCCGGCCGAGCAGCGCGGTGACCTCGACCCTGCGGATGGCGATCCGGGGGAGTTCCGCCGCCAGCTCGGCGACCCGGGCGGCGTCGACCTGCCGGGCGAGGTACAGCCCGCGCAGGGACTGCATCACCTCGATCAGGACGTGTTCGGGCGCTGCCCAGTCGGTCTCGGCGGCCAGCGCGGCCCGGGCGGCGTCGCCCCGTTCGCCCTCGTCCGCCAAGGCCAGGACCAGGGCTGATGCGTCGACAACTATCACCGGGCCGGCCCCCTGCCTGAAGGATCTTCGAACGCGGTCCACGGTAGCGCGGCCACCGCCCTGTCGGTGGCCGCGGCTGCGGTTGCGGCGGCCGGTCGGCAGGTGAAGTTTGGAGAGGATGCCCGGGCATGCCTGCCTTCGTCCCGCCGACGGGCATGCACTATGGTTTATCTCGACGTCGAGATAACTACACGCTATGATTTATCTTGACATCAAGATACTTGCCGAGAGGCGCACGCCTTCCATCGTGGCGAGGCGGAGCCTAAGTAAGGCTTACCTTACCACTGGGTGGACCTAGAAGGAGTCAGTCGTGTCCGCGAACAGCTTCGACGCCCGCAGCTCGCTGCAGGTGGGCGACGAGTCGTACGAGATCTTCAAGCTCTCCGCCGTCGAGGGTTCCGAGCGGCTGCCCTACAGCCTCAAGGTCCTGCTGGAGAACCTGCTCCGCACCGAGGACGGCGCGAACATCACCGCCGACCACATCCGCGCCCTGGGCGGCTGGGACCCGATGGCCGAGCCGTCCGAGGAGATCCAGTTCACCCCGGCCCGCGTGATCATGCAGGACTTCACCGGTGTTCCGTGCGTCGTCGACCTCGCCACCATGCGCGAGGCCGTCAAGGACCTCGGCGGCGACCCGGCGAAGATCAACCCGCTGGCCCCGGCCGAGCTGGTCATCGACCACTCCGTCATCGCCGACAAGTTCGGCACCCCGGACGCCTTCGTCCAGAACGTCGAGATCGAGTACGGCCGCAACAAGGAGCGCTACCAGTTCCTGCGCTGGGGCCAGACCGCGTTCGACGAGTTCAAGGTCGTCCCGCCCGGCACCGGCATCGTCCACCAGGTCAACATCGAGCACCTGGCCCGCACGGTCATGGTCCGTAACGGCCAGGCGTACCCCGACACCTGCGTCGGCACCGACTCGCACACCACCATGGTCAACGGCCTGGGCGTGCTGGGCTGGGGCGTCGGCGGCATCGAGGCCGAGGCCGCGATGCTCGGCCAGCCGGTCTCCATGCTGATCCCGCGCGTGGTCGGCTTCAAGCTCAACGGCCAGCTCCCGGCCGGCACCACCGCCACCGACCTGGTGCTCACCATCACCGAGATGCTGCGCAAGCACGGTGTGGTCGGCAAGTTCGTCGAGTTCTACGGCGAGGGCGTCACCTCGATCCCGCTGGCGAACCGCGCCACCATCGGCAACATGTCGCCGGAGTTCGGCTCGACCTGTGCGATCTTCCCGATCGACGCCGAGACCATCAACTACCTGAAGCTCACCGGCCGCGACGAGCAGCAGCTCGCCCTGGTCGAGGCGTACGCCAAGGAGCAGGGCCTGTGGCACGACCCGTCGGTCGAGCCGGTCTTCTCCGAGTACCTGGAGCTGGACGTCTCCACCGTCGTCCCGTCGATCTCCGGCCCGAAGCGCCCGCAGGACCGCGTGATCCTCTCCGAGGCCGCGCAGAAGTTCGCCGAGGCGCTGCCGACGTACTCCTCCGAGGCGTCGAAGCCGACCACCGTCACCGCCCCTGACGGCACCTCGTACGCGATCGACAACGGCGCGGTCGTGATCGCCTCGATCACCTCCTGCACCAACACCTCCAACCCCTCCGTCATGCTGGGCGCCGCCCTGCTGGCGAAGAAGGCCGTGGAGAAGGGCCTCACGGTCAAGCCGTGGGTCAAGACCACCCTGGCCCCCGGGTCCAAGGTCGTCATGGACTACTACGAGAAGGCCGGCCTGCTCCCGTACATGGAGAAGCTGGGCTTCAACCTGGTCGGCTACGGCTGCGTCACCTGCATCGGCAACTCGGGCCCGCTGCCCGAGGAGGTCTCGGCCGCCGTCAACGAGTCCGACCTCGCGGTCGTCTCGGTGCTCTCCGGCAACCGCAACTTCGAGGGCCGGATCAACCCGGACGTCAAGATGAACTACCTGGCGTCCCCGCCGCTGGTGGTCGCCTACGCCCTGGCCGGCAACATGAACATCGACATCACCAAGGACGCCCTGGGCCAGGACGCCGACGGCAACGACGTCTTCCTCGCCGACATCTGGCCCTCCGAGCAGGAGGTCGCCGACACCGTCGCCGGCTCCATCGACGAGGCCATGTTCGACAAGGGCTACCAGGACGTCTTCGCCGGTGACCACCGCTGGCAGTCGCTCCCGGTCCCGACCGGCAACACCTTCGAGTGGGACGCCGAGTCCACCTACGTCCGCAAGCCCCCGTACTTCGAGGGCATGGCGAAGACCCCGAGCCCGGTGAACGACATCGCCGGCGCCCGCGTCCTCGCCAAGCTGGGCGACTCGGTCACCACCGACCACATCTCCCCGGCCGGCAACATCAAGCCGGGCACCCCGGCGGCGCAGTACCTCACCGAGCACGGCGTGGAGAAGCGTGACTTCAACTCCTACGGCTCGCGCCGTGGCAACCACGAGGTCATGATCCGCGGCACCTTCGCCAACATCCGCCTGCGCAACCAGATCGCGCCGGGCACCGAGGGCGGCTACACCCGCGACTTCACCCAGGCCGACGCGCCGGTGTCGTTCATCTACGACGCCTCGCAGAACTACCAGGCCGCCGGCGTCCCGCTGGTCGTCCTGGCAGGCAAGGAGTACGGCTCCGGCTCGTCCCGCGACTGGGCGGCCAAGGGCACCGCGCTGCTCGGCGTCAAGGCCGTCATCGCCGAGTCCTACGAGCGCATCCACCGCTCCAACCTGATCGGCATGGGCGTGCTGCCGCTGCAGTTCCCGGCCGGCCAGAACGCCGAGTCCCTGGGCCTGACCGGCGAGGAGACCTTCTCCTTCACCGGTGTCACCGAGCTCAACGAGGGCCGCACCCCGAAGACCGTCAAGGTCACCGCGGGTGACGTCACCTTCGACGCGGTCGTGCGCATCGACACCCCCGGCGAGGCGGACTACTACCGCAACGGCGGCATCCTGCAGTACGTGCTGCGCAGCCTGATCAACGGCTGACCCGTACCCCGTACGGCGACCGGGCCGCACCCCTTCACCGGGGTGCGGCCCGGTCCGCGTTGCGGCACACCCCTTGTGCGGGGTACCGCTCGTGGACTAAACCTCTTTGTCAGCTTGGTCCAGACCATTTGACGCTGATTCAGAGAAAGCCACGGGTCTTCTCACATGCGCATGCTCAGTCGTACCGCAGCCGCCCTCGCCGCCGCCACGGTGGCCGCCGCCGTCGCCTCGCCCGCCGCCCTGGCCCAGGACCGCGTCCCGCGCCTGCAGGGGCAGCGGGTGGGCTACTTCACCCAGTGGGGCATCTACGGCGGCTTCTCCGCCAGGAAGGTGCAGGACTCCGGCCAGGCCGGCCGGCTCACCGTCCTCAACTACGCCTTCGGCAACGTGTCCGCCGACGGCACCTGCTTCGAGGCCAACGCCGCGGGCGTCGGCGACGCCTGGGCCGACTACCAGCGCCCGGTCGGCGCCGAGGAGTCGGTGGACGGCCGGGCCGACACCGCCGAGCAGCCGCTGAAGGGCAACTTCAACCAGCTGCGCAAGCTCAAGGCCGCCAACCCGCAGCTCAGGGCGGTGGTCTCGCTCGGCGGCTGGTCCTGGTCGAAGTACTTCTCCGACGCGGCCCTCACCGACGCCTCCCGCAAGAAGTTCGTCGCCTCCTGCCTCGACCTCTACCTCAAGGGCGACCTGCCGCAGCTCGGTTCCGCCGAGGGCGGCGCCGGTGCGGGCGCCGGGGTCTTCGACGGCATCGACATCGACTGGGAGTACCCGGGCGGCGGCGGCGATCCGGGCAACGTGGTGCGCCCCGAGGACGGCCACAACTACACCCTGCTGATGCAGGAGTTCCGCCGTCAGCTGGATGCGCTCGGCGCCAGGTCCCGGACGCACTACCTGCTCACCGCCGCGGTGCCCGCCAACGAGGCGCGGGCCGACCGGCTGGAGATCCGCCAGGTCGCCAGGTCGGTGGACTGGCTGAACCTGATGACCTACGACCTGCACGGCACCTGGGAGGCGCAGGGGCCGACCGACCACAGCGCCAACCTCTACTCCGACCGCGCCGACCCGGCCGCCGACAACCGGGGCTACAGCGCGGACCGGGTGGTCCGGCACTACCTGGACAAGGGGCTGCCGGCCCGCCAGGCCGTCCTCGGGGTGCCCTTCTACGGCTACGGCTGGACGGGCGTGCCGGCCGGTCCGAAGGCCGGGCTGTACCAGAGCGCGACCGGCCCGGCGCGTGGCGGGAACCTGCCGTACAACCAGATCAAGGACCTGCCCGGCACCGTGCACTACGACCGGCTGCACGGTGCGACCTGGAAGTACGACGGCACCGAGTTCTGGTCGTACGACACCCCCGAGCTGCTGGCCCGCAAGGCCCAGTACACCCGCTGGAACGGGCTTGGGGGCGTGATGATGTGGGCATTGGACAACGATGACGCCCAGGGCACGCTGGTCAGGGCCCTGGACCGGGGGCTCGGCGGCAGCGGGCGCTGATCCACCGCGGCCGGCCCGCCGGCGTGCTGGACGCGCGGCTTCGCCACATCACAGTTCTGGTTCGGTGATGCGCGAAGCTGCGCGTTTCTATGTTCAAACGCGCATGATCGCGCTACATTCTCGGTCATCGACGGGGCGCGAGCGCAATATGCAGGCTCCCTGCACATTGCACATGCTGCACCGCCGACAACGCTTTGACCGTTACCCGGCACATCCGGCGGTCGGACTATTGCCGCCAGATGAACAGTGGACTATACCTTTGCGCATCGAAGAAAACCGCCTCTGACCGGCACCTTTGCCGCTAGGCGCGCCTGACCGAACAGGAATTGACCCTCCGTCAGACCTGTCTGCTTCTTCTCTGGACACCGAGGGGTTTGGGCACTCATGGGCTCTGCAACCGAGTACAACCGTCGTGACATCTTCAAGCGGGCCGCCGGCATCGCCGTGCTCGCGGCCGGCGGCGGCTCGCTGCTCGCCGCCTGCGCCGGTGGTACCGGCGGCAGCAGTGACAAGGGCTCCAAGGGGGCGGGCGGCTTCAACCTGAGCGACGCCAAGAACCCGTTCGGGGTGAAGGAGGCCGACGGCCTCGAGGTCTTCATCTTCGACGGCGGCTACGGCAACGAGTACGCGAAGGCCTTCGAGGCCATCTACTCGAAGAGCTACCCCGGCGCCAAGATCAACCACCAGGCCGACAAGGACGTCACCGGCAAGCTGCAGCCGCGCTTCAACGCCGGCTCCCCGCCGGACGTCATCGACGACTCCGGCGCCAAGCAGATCAAGCTGGACGTGCTCGCCGACTCCAACCAGCTGACCGAGCTCACCCCGCTGCTGGACGCGCCGTACATCGACGACCCGTCGAAGAAGGTCCGGGACGTGCTGATGCCGGGCACCATCGAGTCCGGCACCATCAAGGGCAAGGTCTACAACCTGTCCTACGTCTACACCGTGTTCGGCTTCTGGTACTCCAACAAGCTGTTCAAGGACCACGGTTGGACCCCGCCGAAGACCTGGGCCGAGTTCATCGACCTCTGCGGCAAGATCAAGGCCGCCGGCATCGCCCCGGTCGCCCACCAGGGCAAGTACCCGTACTACATCAACGTCGTCATGATGGACATGATCGCCAAGCAGGGCGGCCTCGACCTCATGAAGCGGATCGACGGCCTGGACGCCGCCGCCTGGGACGACCCGGCCGTCAAGACCGCGGTCGAGGCGTTCTACCAGATCGTCTCCAAGGACTTCCTGCTCCCCGGCACCAACGGCATGACCCACACCGAGTCGCAGACCGCGTGGAACCAGTACAAGGCCGCGTTCATCCCGTCCGGCTCCTGGCTGGAGAACGAGCAGCTCGCCTCCACCCCCGCCGACTTCGACATGGCGTTCCTGCCGATGCCGTCGCTGCCCGGCGACAAGCTGCCCTTCGAGGCGATCCGGGCCGGCGCCGGCGAGCCGTTCATCGTCCCGGCCAAGGCCAAGAACGTCGCGGGCGGCCTGGAGCTCCTGCGGATGATGCTGACCAAGGAGGCCTCGGGCAAGTTCGCCCAGACCGCCAACAGCCTCACCTGCCTCAAGGACGGTGTCGGCCCGGAGGTCAAGCTGAAGCCCGGCACCGCGTCCACCGTGGTCGCCCTCAAGGCGGCCGGCGCCAACACCTTCAACTTCCAGTACCCGAACACCGCCAGCAAGTTCGACGAGGACCTGCAGAACGCCTCGGGTGAGCTGATGGCCGCGCGCATCGATCCCGCCGAGTGGATCAAGCGGGCCAAGGAGTCGGCCACCAAGAACAAGACCGCCTGACCAGCGGAGTTTTCAGAGCGCACCGGGGGCCCCGAACCGCCCCCGGTGCCTCTTGCCCGAGGACAGGAGAAGTGGCGATGCGTCACGGCAAGTACCCCTTCATCGTGGGGTTCCTCTTTCTTCCGATCGTGCTGTACGTGGGACTGGTGCTCTGGCCCTACGCGCAGACCTTCGGATACTCCCTGACCGACTGGTCGGGACAGAGCCAGGAGATGAACTTCGTCGGCCTGGACAACTACGCGAAACTCCTCGATGACGAGGTCTTCCTCGGCGCGATCTGGCACAACCTGCTGCTGCTGATCCTGCTGCCGCTGGTCACCATCCTGATCGCGCTGTTCTTCGCCTTCATGCTCAACGTCGGCGGCAAGGGCGGCACCGGCGGCGTCCAGGGCGTGCGCGGGGCCTCCTTCTACAAGGTGGTCTTCTTCTTCCCGCAGGTCCTGTCGATCGCGATCCTCGCGGTGCTCTGGGGCGCGGTCTACCGCACCGACGGCGCGGGCCTGGCCAACGGCGTCCTGATCAAGCTCGGCCTGGCCGACGCGGCCCACCCGGTGCAGTGGCTGTCCGACCCGGACATGGTCATGTGGTGCGTGCTGGCGGTGCTGGTCTGGTCCGGCGTCGGCTTCTACCTGGTGCTCTTCTCGGCCGCCATGCAGGGCATCCCGAAGGACATCTACGAGGCGGCCCTGCTCGACGGCGCCAAGCGCGGCCAGACCTTCCTCAAGATCACCCTGCCGCTGCTGTGGGAGACCGTCCAGACCGCCTGGGTGTACCTCGCGATCGTCGCCATGGACGCCTTCGCCCTGGTCTCCAGCATCACGCCCGGCGCCTACTTCGGCGGCGGCCCTGACCACCACAGCGAGTTGATCTCCACCTACCTGATGCGCAGCTTCCTGCGCAACGGTGAGGCCGGCTACGCCTGCGCCATGGGTGTGGTGATCTTCTTCTTCACGCTGATCCTGTCCGTCGTCTCGCTCTGGGCCACCAAGCGTGACCGGATCGAGTACTGAGCGGGGCCATCGACATGAGCACTAGCACCGACACCAACCCGGCCGTCCCCGCCCAGCGGGCGGCGGGGCGGCCGAAGGCCGACCGGACCACCCGGTTCGGCGAGGGCGGCGGCGTCCTCAACGTCTTCTCGCACGGCTTCCTCGCCGTCTGGGCCCTGCTGATCATCTTCCCGCTGGTCTGGGTCGTCCTCGGCTCCTTCAAGACCGACGCGCAGATCAACGGCAGCGCCTGGTCCTGGCCGGCCAGCTGGGGCTTCGACGCCTTCACCCGAGCCTGGTCCAAGGGCATCGGCGGCTTCTTCCTCAACACCCTGATCGTGCTCGCCGGTTCGCTCACGCTCACCATGCTGCTCGGCGGCATGGCCGCCTACGTGCTGGCCCGCTACGAGTTCAAGGGCAACAAGGCGATCTACTACCTGTTCGTGGCCGGCTCGATGTTCCCGGTCTACCTCGCCCTGGTCCCGCTGTTCTTCATGGTCCGCAACCTGGGCGAGATCACCCCGCTGCTCGGCCTCAACAGCTACCTCGGCCTGATCCTGGTGTACGTGGCGTACTCGCTGCCCTTCACCGTGTTCTTCCTGTACTCGTTCTTCCGCACGCTGCCCACCGCCGTGCACGAGGCGGCGATGCTGGACGGCTGCTCGCACACCCGGGCGTTCTTCCAGATCATGGTGCCGATGGCCAAGCCCGGCCTGGTCAGCGTCGCCATCTTCAACGTGCTCGGCCAGTGGAACCAGTACATCCTGCCGGTCACCCTGATGCAGCCCACCACGGCCGGCGAGGCCGACCACTCGATGCTCGCCCAGGGCCTGGTCAACCTGGCCCTGCAGTCCGGGTACAAGAGCGACGCGCCGGCCCTGTTCGCCGGCATGACCATCGCGATGCTCCCGGTGCTGGTGGTCTACCTGTCCTTCCAGCGGCAGGTCCAGGCGGGCCTCACCTCCGCCACCCTCAAGTAGCCCGCGCCCCACGCGCAGACGGACGGCCGCCCGGGAACCCCCGGGCGGCCGTCCGCCGTCACGGCCCCGTCAGCCCCGGTCGCGGTCCTGCGCCCGCAGCGCCCGCGCCAGGTTGTCCCGGCACTCCAGCACCAGCCGGCGCAGTGCGGGCGCCGCCTGCGGATGCGCGTCCAGCCAGGCGTCGGTGGCCTCCAGCGTCGGGCGCTCGGTCTGCAGCCGGGGGAAGAAGCCGCCGACGATCCGCATCGCGATCTCGATGCTGCGCTGCGCCCAGACCTGCTCCAGCAGCTCGAAGTAGGCGTCGGTGTAGCCGGCCGTCAGCTCCCGCTGACCGGGCTGCGCGAAGCCCGCGATCTGCGCCTCCACCAGCGCGTTGGGCAGCTCGTCGGAGTCCACCACCGCTGCCCAGGCGGCCGCCTTCGCCCCCGGGGTGGGCAGCGCCGCCAGGCACTTGACCGCCCGCTGCTTGCCGCTGGCGGTGTTGTCCCGCCGCAGCTCGCCCTCGATCTCCCCGGCGGTGGCCGACCCGGCCGCGGCCAGCGCGAGCCAGAACTCCCAGCGCAGCTCCTGGTCGATGGCCAGGCCGTCGATCCGGGCGGTGCCGTCCAGCAGCCCGGTCAGCAGCTGCAGGTGCTCCGCGCCCTCGGCGACCGTGGCCAGGAAGCGGGCCCAGGCCAACTGGTGGTCGCTGCCCGGCTCGGCGGCCCGCAGCTCGCGCAGCGCGCACTCGGCCAGCAGCCGGCCGCCCTCGTCCCGCCAGGCGGGGTCGGCGTAGTAGTCGAGCGCCGCCCTGGCCTGCTGGTGCAGCGACTGCAGCACCCCGATGTCGGACTCCTGCCCGGCGAAGCGCAGCACCAGGTCGAGGTAGTCGCGGGCGGGCATCAGCGCGTCCCGGGTCAGGTTCCAGGCCGCTGACCACGCCAGCGCCCGGGCCAGGGGATCGGCCATCGCGCCGAGGCCCGACCGCAGGGTGGCCAGTGACACCTCGTCGAACCGCACCTTGCAGTACGTCAGGTCCTCGTCGTTGACCAGCACCAGCGCCGGCCGCGGCCGGCCCGCCGGGACCTCCACCACCGTCCGGGCCCCGGCGATGTCGGCCTCCACCCGGCCGGTGCGCACCAGCGCGCCGGACCCGTCCAGGTCGTACAGGCCGATCGCCACCCGGTGCGGGCGCAGGGTTTCGCCGTCCTGCAGCACCGCCAGCTCGGTGATCCGGCCCTCGGCGTCGCAGGTCACCTGCGGGGTCAGCGAGTTGACGCCCGAGGTCTCCAGCCAGGAGGCCGACCAGGACTTCAGGTCGCGGCCGCTGGTCTCCTCCAGGGCGCCCAGCAGGTCGCCGAGGACGGTGTTGCCGTAGGCGTGCCGCTGGAAGTAGCGGCGGGCGCCCTCGAAGAAGGCGTCCCGGCCGACGTACGCCACCAGCTGCTTGAGCACCGAGGCGCCCTTGGCGTAGGTGATGCCGTCGAAGTTGAGCTTGGCGTCCTCCAGGTCCCGGATGTCCGCCGTGATCGGGTGGGTGGTCGGGTACTGGTCCTGCTGGTACGCCCAGGCCTTGCGGCGGTTGGCGAAGGTGATCCAGGCGGCCCGGTAGCGGGTGCCGGCCCCGATCAGGCCGAACGAGCCCATGAAGTCCGCGAAGGACTCCTTCAGCCACAGGTCGTCCCACCACTTCATGGTGACCAGGTCGCCGAACCACATGTGCGCCATCTCGTGCAGGATGACGTTGGCCCGGCCCTCGTACGCGGCCTCGGTGACCTTCGAGCGGAAGACGAACTCCTCCCGGAAGGTGACGCAGCCCGGGTTCTCCATCGCGCCGATGTTGTACTCGGGGACGAAGCACTGGTCGTACTTGCCGAACGGGTACGGGTAGTCGAACTCCTGGTGGAAGAAGTCCAGCCCCTGCTTGGTGACGGTGAGGATCTCGTCCGCGTCGAAGTGCTCGGCCAGCGACCGGCGGCAGGTCGCCGCCAGCGGGATCTCCAGGGCGGTGCCGTCGGGCAGCTCCCGGCGGTAGTGGTCGCGCACCACGTGGTACGGGCCGGCGACCACCGCGGTCAGGTAGGTGGAGATCGGCCGGGTGGGGGCGAACCGCCAGACCCGGGCCGCGCCCTCCTCCTGCACCGCCTCGTGGACCGCGTTGGCGTATACGTCCCAGGCGGCCGGCGCGGTGACCGTGAAGGAGAACGGCGCCTTCAGGTCGGGCTGCTCGAAGTTGGCGAACACCCGGCGGGCGTCGGCCGGCTCGAAGTGGGTGTACAGGTAGGTCTCGCCGTCGACCGGGTCGGTGAAGCGGTGCAGACCCTCACCGGTCCGGCTGTAGGCGCAGTCCGCGTCCACCACCAGCACGTTGTGCGCGGCCAGGTCCGGCAGCGCCACCCGGGTGCCGTCGAAGACCTCCGCCGGATCCAGCGCCCGGCCGTTCAGCGTCACCGAGCGCACGCCCGGCGCCAGCAGGTCGGCGAAGCTGTCCGCGCCCGGGGTGGCGGCACGGAACGTCAGCGTGGTGGTGGAGCGGAAGGTCGCGGACGCGGGATCCGGTGCGGAGGTCAGGTCCAGGTGGACGCGGTAGCTCTCCACCTCGATCAGACCGGCCCGCTTCTGGGCTTCCTCGCGGCTCAGGTTCTTGCCCGGCACGGTGGTACTCCTGTCCGTATGAGCCCGGTGGGGCTGGGGTGCCGGGCGCATCCTTTCATGCTCGGCGCCACGTACCATTGCACAGCTCGGGCGGAATCAGCCGCCGATCCGCGGTGTTGAGCGCTAGGTCAGAGCGACCCCGCACCCGTTGACCGAAGGGCACCGTCCGTGACGACCGCAGACTCCCGCAAGATCGCCGACTTCTGGTTCGACCCGATCTGCCCCTGGGCCTGGATGACCTCCCGCTGGATGCTCGAGGTCGAGCAGCTGCGCCCGGTGGACACCAAGTGGCACGTGATGAGCCTCTCGGTGCTCAACGAGAACCGCGACGAGCTGCCGCAGCAGTACAAGGACCTGCTGGCCAAGGGCTGGGGCCCGGTCCGGGTCCTGATCGCCGCCGCCCAGCTGCACGGCGACAAGGTGCTCGGCCCGCTCTACACCGAGCTCGGCACCCGCTTCCACAACCAGGGCCTGCCGAACGAGCGCGCCACCATCGAGGCCGCGCTGGTCGCCGCCGGCCTGCCGGCCGAGCTGGCCGACGCCGCCGACACCGACGCCTACGACGAGGCGCTGCGCGCCTCCCACCAGGAGGGCATCTCGCTGGTCGGCGAGGACGTCGGCACCCCGGTGATCGCGGTGGACGGCCCGGACGGCGACCGGGTCGCCTTCTTCGGCCCGGTGGTCACCCCCACCCCGCGCGGCGAGGCCGCCGCCCGGCTCTGGGACGGCACCGTCCTGGTCGCCTCCACCCCCGGGTTCTACGAGATCAAGCGCACCCGGACGGCGGGCCCGTCCTTCGAGTGACGGCTCTCCCCGGCAGTACGGAGGGGCCCGGTACGCGTGGTGCGTACCGGGCCCCTCGGCCGTTCCCGTCCGCCGTTCCCGGCCGTCGTCCCGCCGTGGCCGGGCCGTCGGCTCAGCTGGTGGTCGGCGCCTTGCGGACCGCGCCGACCACGGCCAGCACGGCCGTCAGCCCGAGCGTGAACCACAGCTGGATCCGGTTGCCGCTGTCCAGCGTCATCAGGGCCAGCACCGCGACGATGCCGCCGAGCGCCAGCCAGGTCAGGTACGGGAAGGCCCACATCCGCACGGTCAGCTGCTCGGGCGCCTCACGCTCCAGCCGGCGGCGCATCCGCAGCTGGGCGACGGCGATGAAGGCCCAGACCACCAGGACGGCCGCGCCGACCATGTTGAGCAGCCAGCTGAACACGGTGGTCGGCCACCAGTAGCTGAGCAGCACCGCGAGGAAGCCGAAGGCCGAGGAGGCCAGCACCGCCATCCGCGGCACCCCGCCGGAGACCTTGGCCAGCGCCTTGGGGCCCTGGCCGCGGCTGACCAGCGAGTAGGCCATCCGGGAGGAGCCGTAGATGTTGGCGTTCATCGCCGACAGCAGGGCGATCAGCACGACCACCCGCATCAGGTCGCCGGAGTGCGGGATGCCGATCCGGTTCAGCACCGCGACGTACGGGCCGGACCCGGTGACCGCCGGGTCGTTCCACGGCACCAGGGTGACCACCACGGCCATCGAGCCGACGTAGAACACGGCGATCCGCCACATCGCGGTGCGCACGGCGGTGGCGACGCTGCGCCGGGGGTCCTTCGACTCGGCGGCCGCGATGGTCACCGTCTCCAGGCCGCCGTAGGCGAACACCGAGGCCAGCAGACCGGTGATCAGGCCGGTGGTGCCGTGCGGGAAGAAGCCGCCCGCGCCGGTCAGGTTGGCGGTGCCCGGGGAGGGCGTGCCCGGCAGCACCCCGGTGATCGCCAGGACGCCGATCACCAGGAAGGCGGCGATGGCCGCGACCTTCACGGCGGCGAACCAGAACTCGAACTCGCCGAAGTTCTTCACGGCGGACAGGTTGGCCGCGCAGAAGAAGCTCATGAAGATGGCCACCCAGACCCAGGACGCCACCCCCGGCAGCCAGTGCGCCATGATCCCGGCCGCGCCGATCGCCTCCGCGGCGACGCCGACGCACAGCAGGGTCCAGAACAGCCAGCCCACGGTGAGCCCGGCCCACCGGCCGATCTCCCGTTCGGCGTGCACCGAGAACGAGCCGCTGGCCGGGTGGGCCGCCGACATCTCGCCCAGCATCCGCATCACCAGCATGACCAGCAGCCCGGAGAGGGCGAAGGCCAGCACGATGGACGGGCCGGCGGCGGCGATGCCGGCGCCGGAGCCGACGAACAGCCCGGCGCCGATCACCCCGCCGAGCGCGATCATCGACAGGTGGCGCTGCTTGAGGCCGTGCGAGAGCCGGCCCTCGGCGGGGGCGGCCGTGGTGGTGGGGGAGGAGGCGACGGGAACGTCGGACCGGTCCTGGGCGGGCGGTCGGGTGGGGGTCGACATCGGGTCGGATCCAGACTGTTCGGATAGCGGAGGATTCGCCCCACTATTCGGTACAGCGACCGGACCGGCCAAGATTTGCGGCAAAACAGCCGCTATCCGGACAGTGATGTGACCGAAAGTGCATGCCTGACTGCGCAGATGTGACAGATCGGGGTGGGAGTCAGGCCGAATCCGACAAGCGGGGCCCTGACGGTTTGTCGGTTGCCGACGCCCTCCCCGGCCGCCCCCGGCGCATAGGTTCACAACTGTTCACCTGTCCCGCCGTGTTCGAACGGAAGTCCCCGCCCATGGCCACCGCCACCCCCGCACCCTCCGCCACCGTCCTCGCCGACCTGCTCCCGCAGGCCGCGACCCGGCTCGGCGCCCAGGCCCGCGACCTGGCCCTGGTGGCCGGTGGCGCCGCGTTGACCGGCCTGGCCGCGCAGTTCTCGGTCAACGTCCCCGGCTCCCCGGTCCCGGTCACCGGCCAGACCTTCGCCGCCCTGCTGGTCGGCACCGCCCTCGGCGCCCGCCGCGGCATCGCCTCGCTCGGCCTCTACCTGCTGGCCGGCATGGCCGGCCTGCCCTGGTTCGCCCAGGGCAGCTCCGGCTGGGCCATGCCCAGCCTCGGCTACGTCATCGGCTTCGTCCTGGCGGCCGGCCTGACCGGCGCGCTGGCCCGCCGCGGCGCCGACCGCAGCCCGCTGCGCACCGCCGCCGCGATGGTGCTGGGGAACCTCGCGATCTACGCCGTCGGCGTCCCCTACCTCGCCCTCGCGCTGCACCTGCCGCTCGCCCGCGCCGCCGAACTGGGCCTCTACCCCTACCTGGTGGGCGACGCCCTGAAGGCCGCCCTGGCCGTCGGCGCGCTGCCGCTCACCTGGAGGCTGCTCGGCCGCCGCGGCTGACCGCACCGGCGCCGTACCGCTGCCGCACCGGCTCGCTCGGGCCCGCTGCCGGACCCGGGCGCACGCGCATGCCACACTCATACCCATGCGCGTGTACCTGGGCTCCGACCATGCCGGATACGAACTCAAGAACCACCTTGTGGAGTGGCTGAAGGGGGCCGGCCACGAGCCGGTCGACTGCGGCCCGCACATCTACGACGCCGAGGACGACTACCCGCCGTTCTGCCTGCGGGCCGCCGAGCGGACCGCGGCCGACCCGGAGGCGCTGGGCGTGGTGATCGGCGGCTCCGGCAACGGTGAGGCGATCGCCGCCAACAAGGTCAAGGGCGTCCGTGCGGCGCTGGCCTGGAGCGAGCAGACCGCCGCCCTCGGCCGGGAGCACAACAACGCCAACGTGATCAGCGTCGGCGGCCGGATGCACACCGTCGACGAGGCCACCAAGTTCGTCGAGATCTTCCTCAACACCCCGTACAGCGGCGAGGCCCGGCACACCCGCCGGATCGAGATGCTGAGCGAGTACGAGACCACCGGCGAGCTCCCGCCGATCCCGGCCCACCACCCCCAGGGCTGATCCCGCACCACCCCACCCCGCCCACCCTCCCGTCCTGCCGCACGGGCGTCAGAACCCGTGCGGCAGCCAGGGTGCGAGCTCCCCGGCGAACGCCCGCGAGGCCTCCGCCAGCGCCCCCTCGCGCAGTTCGGTCACCCGTCCGGCCGCCGCCAGCGCGGCGAGCGTCACCCCGCCGAGGTAGGCCGAGCCCAACGCCCGGACGTCCAGCGCCAGATCGGCCGGCCGGTCGGTCCGGGCGCAGTCCGCCCCCTTGCCGGGGCCCTCCGAGCGCAGCCGCCAGCTCCCCGCGTTCCACGGGCAGAAGCCGTCCGTCACCGCCAGCACCAGGTCCACCGGCAGCGCGTACCCGCGCTGCCCGAGCGCGGCGCCGACCTCCACCAGCCGGACGAACAGCGAGTCCTCCAGCTGTGGCTCCAGCCGGCGCGGATCCGAGACCAGGTACAGCAGCGGATCGTCGACCGGCCGGTTGCGGGCGACCACCCGCTCGGTCAGGTCCAGGTCCAGCAGGTACGACCAGAGTGCCGCGTACACCTGCGGCGTCAGCGCCTCGACGTCCCGCACCCGGACCGTGCCGGCCGCGTTGTTCCCGGACCACTCGCCCTTCACCGCGTAGCGCGCGTACCCGAGCAGCCGCCCGCCGTCCTGCTCCTCGACGAGCACGCACTGCAGCGGCGAGGCGCCGTCCCGCGCGGCGGGGGCGTCCAGCAGCGGCAGCTGCTGCCAGCCCGGGCGGCGCTCCAGCAGGCCCGGCCGGCCCGGCACCAGCCGGGCGTACAGCTCCTCGCAGGCGGCCGAGGCCACCACCGGGTCGGCCAGCCGCAGGCGCAGCGCGGGCCCCGGCAGCGCCGGTACCGAGACCTTGGCGCTCGGCAGCGTCACCGCCATCCGCCAGCTCCCCAGCCCGTAGCCGAACCGGCCGTAGATGGCCGGCTCCGACGCGGTCAGCACCGCCAGCGCCTCGCCGCGGGCCCGGACGTCGTCCAGCTGGCGGCGCATCAGCGCGGTCAGCGCCCCGCGCCGGCGGTGCGTCGGCAGCACCCCGACCATGGTGACCCCCGCCGCCGGCAGCACCGTGCCGCCGGGCACCGCCATCGCGAAGGTGAACGCGCTGGCCCCGCCGACGATCGCGGTGCCGTCACAGACCGCCAGCGAGCGGTCGACCTCGGTCAGTTCCCGCCACAGCGCACGCTCCTCCGGCGGCTCCTCCTCACCGCCGAAGGCGATCTCCAGCCCCCGGTACCAGGTCTCCCACTCCCCGGCGACCAGCGGACGGACGGTCAGGGCCCCGGATGCGGTCATGTCGGCAGTCATATGTCAGAGCTATCAGGCCCGCGGTCGGCACGCGACCGACTTTTGCGACATGTCCGGTCGAATCCGTAGGCCCGCCGGCAGCGCCCCCGGCCCCGCCGCACGCTCCCGGCCGCCCGGCGGGCGCCCCCGCCCGGCAGGCCCCGCCGGCGGCCGAAACGCGCCGGACCGCGACCGGGACACCCGGGCCTGGCCGGCCCACCCCGTCGACGGGGGCCCCGGGCGGTGGATAAGGTCGGACCCCATGGCTGGCAGAGAGCCGGGCGCACCGCCCCAGACACCCACGACGGGCCCGACCGCGACGGCGGCCGCCGAGCCCGCCGCGGCCCAGGTGCGCGCCAGGCTCTACCGGGCCCGCCGCCGGGTCCGCCGGGCCGGGGTCGACTACTTCCGCGGCGACGGCGCCGACTGGCTCGCCTTCACGGCCTTCCTGCTCGCCATCCCGCTGCTGGTCCTGCTCAACGTGGCCGTCCCCGACTGGGTCCCGCCCACCGCCCTGGTGCTCCCGATCCTGGCCGGGGCCATGCTGCTGCGGCCCGGCACCCTGGTCCTGCTCTACGGCGCCGCCGCGCTCGGCCTGTCCACCGAGTCCCTGATCCACACCGGTGAGCGGGTCGGCAGCAGCCACCCCGAGCAGTACGTCTACGGGGTGACCCCCGGCGCCGCGCTGGTGGTCGGCGCGG
This sequence comes from Kitasatospora sp. NEAU-CNBT7, assembly GCF_057220535.1. Lineage (NCBI taxonomy): Bacteria > Bacillati > Actinomycetota > Actinomycetes > Kitasatosporales > Streptomycetaceae > Kitasatospora > Kitasatospora sp. NEAU-CNBT7. The sequence goes on from NZ_JBXQQB010000014.1 coordinate 48,214, forward strand.
TCGGGGTGGCCGGCCTGCTGGTCGCCCAGTTCCGCAGCCGGGTCGGTGTGCCGTGGCGCGGCGGCGGCTCGATGCTCTTCGACCTGCGCGAACGGATCCGGGTCCAGGGCCGCCTCCCGGCCCTGCCCGACGGCTGGCAGGCCGACATGGCGCTGCGCCCGGCCGGCGGCCAGTCCTTCTCCGGGGACTTCGTGGTCGCCGCCCGCACCGGTCCGGGCCGCCGGGTGCTGGAGGCGGTGCTGGCGGACGTCTCCGGCAAGGGCATGGACGCCGGTTCCCGGGCGCTGCTGCTGTCCGGCGCGTTCGGCGGGCTGCTCGGCTCGCTGCCGGCCCACGAGTTCCTGCCCGCGGCCAACGGCTACCTGCTCCGGCAGGACTGGGACGAGGGCTTCGCCACCGCCGTCCACCTGGTGCTCGACCTGGACACCGGTGAGTACGAGCTGCTCTCGGCCGGGCACCTGCCCGGGATGCAGCGGCTGGCCGGGGCCGGCCGCTGGGAGGTGCAGGAGGCCGAGGGCCCGCTGCTCGGGGTCTACGACGGCGCCAAGTTCGACGGCGTGCGGGGGCGGCTCGGCCACGGCGACGTGCTGCTGCTGTGCACCGACGGCATGGTCGAGGTGCCCGGCCGGGACCTCACCGAGGGCATGGACCGGCTGATGGGGGAGGCCGACCGGCTGGTGGCCGGCGGCCAGTTCGGCGTCGGCAGCCGCGGCGCGGCCGGCCGGCTGATCGAGACGGTCGCCAAGGACGTCAACGACGACCGGGCCGTGCTGCTGCTCTGGCGGCGCTGAACCGGGGCCGTCCGGCGCCGGCGAGCGCGGCGGCCGGTGGTGTCAACACGCAGTGGTGATCTTCGGCCATTCCGGCACCGGGCGGGCGCAGTGGATCTCCTCGCAGGCCGACCGCCGGATTCCGCCGTCCCGGGCCGGTTGCCCGGGCCCTGCCGACGGCCCGTCAGAAGGGCTCCGCTATCGTCTCGGACGGCGGAAATTCGTCCCACATCCCGGGATCTTCGTCCCCGGCTTCCGGCAAGTCCTTTACGGAGTCCGCACGAGCGACCACACTGAGTCCGGGTGGGCTGGTCGAGACTCGGGGGATGGGGGGCGGATCGTGCGCCACGCAGCTGTCATCGGGGGGCTCCGGCTGCTCCGCGGCACTCCGGTCGCGGCGGGACGGCCTGTCCGCCAGGGGCCGTCCGGTCCCGTCCCGAATCCCCGCCATGAAATGAGGAAGTGAGTCCGGGTGGCCTTCTCCGTCTCCGCGCTGGTGCTGTTCGGCATCATCGTCGTCATCTTCATCCGCAACAAGCAGCTGAAGACCAGCCACGCGATCATCGCGGCGCTGTTCGGGTTCATGGTGAGCCAGTCCACGGCCGCCAAGCCGATCCAGGACTTCCTCACCCAGCTGGCCTCGACGATCTCCTCCGTCGCGGGCTGATCCTCCGCCCCGGCGGTCGAGCCGGTCGGCCAGGGCCGCCCGGCGCTTCGTCCTGCCCCGGCCCGGCCCCCGCCGGGCCCGGACCGGTCCTACCCGCGCTGCGGCTTGGCGCGCCGCCAGCGGCCGAGCAGCCCCGTCCGGCGGCCCGGCGCGGCCGTCACGGCGGCGGACGCGGGGCGGGCGGCGACGGCCGGCGGCTCGGGGGCCTCGGCCACCAGCAGCACGAACAGCCGGGCCCAGCAGAGGCGTTCGCCACGCGGCCAGTCCAGTGAGCGCAGCACGGCCGAGGCGCGGTCGGAGACGACCCCGTTGACCCGGACCTCGGCGACGTCCTCCCCGGCCCGGCCGCCGAGGAACAGCTTCACGCCGTTCACCTGCGGCCCGGTCAGCTCCGGACGGAGCGCCTCGGCCAGCGCCGGCAGCGGCTGGTGGTCCGCCAGCCAGTCGGCCAACTGCCGCGAGCCGAACCCGAACACGGCCGCCGGGCCCTGCACCGCGTGCCAGCCGGGCAGCTCCGGCGAGCGGTAATGGTCGCCGTGCTCGCCCCGCCGGTCCAGCAGTTCGACCACGGCGCTGGCGGTGGTGGTGGCCCACATCCGTACCGCGTTGTCGAGTTGCTCCTCCTCGGTCCGCCCGAGACCGGCCGCGCAGTCCCAGACCACCGGCCCGTCCGCCCGGCCCAGCTGCAGCACGTAGCCGAGGTCGACATGGCCGGAGCCGCCGTCGCCCGGGTGCTCGCGGACCGCCAGCGCGGTGGTGCCGGGCCCGCGCAGCACCTCGCCGTCGACGGTGAAGTGCCGTCCGAGACGCGCCATTTCGCGGATCACACTGCGCTGGATGACGTCCAGTCGGTGCTGCGGGCGCACGGCCGGCTCCTTGCTCGAATGGTGGGGCGGAATCGAACGCGTGTGAGGCTATCGGCCCTCGCCCGCGCGCGGGAAACCGCGCCGAGGGCCGGGCCGGCCGGGTCCGGACCCTCCGGTGGGGGCCGGAACGCGGCGGCAGGGGCCCGCGCGGGCGCCCGGAGCCGGGTGCGGCCACCGCGGGGGCCGGTGCGGGGGTGACCGGAGTCACCAGGAACCCGCAGGTGCGGTGACCTCGGGTGACCGGGCGGGCGCAGAACGTCCCGACGGCAACGCTGCGTCGCCCGCGAATCAGCCCGTCGTGAGCGCTTCGGCTGCGGTGGGCCGCAGGGCCGCAGCGGAGCGTGACCTTCGGCCCGGTTGATCTTATCCGGCCTTGATTTTCTTACGGGCCATCACTTGCTACGTATACGCCTCATGGGCTTTGCTTCGTGACCTGCCCGGCAAACGCCGGGTGGGGCCACCGGGCGGAACGCCGAGTCCTGCCGCTGCCCGGGGCCGACCGCACCTCATCCGTGCACGGCAGGAGCGGGGGACCCAAGGTAAGTGCCGTTTCCGGTGTTCCGGGACGGCTTGGGGTGAAGCCGCGTCTTCTCGCGGCCGGGCGATCTCCCGTCCGAACCCGACAGCTCACCTCGCAGGCGTCGGAGAAGGAACCGCTCAATGTCCGCCAAGGGCAAGCACCGTCGTCCCCGTCTGTCCCGACTGACCCGCATCGCCGTCGCCACCGGTGTCGTCACCGCTGCCGTCGCGCTCCCGGCCACCGCCGCCCAGGCGCACACCGCTGCTGACGCCCACGGCACCGTCTCCGCGTCGGCCGCCGACCAGGCCGCGCCCGCCGCCGCCGAGGCCGCTCCGGCCGCCGACCACAGCTACCAGGTGGTCCACGGCGACACCCTGTCCAAGATCGCCGACGCCCAGCATGTCGACGGCGGCTGGCAGAAGCTGTACCAGGACAACCGCCAGGTCGTCGGCGACAACCCGAACCTCATCTACCCGGGCCAGAAGCTGACCGTGGGCGGCCACCAGGCCGAGGCCCCGGCCAAGGCCTCGCGCTCCGAGCACCGCGCCCCGGTCGCCCCGGCCCCGCAGGCCGCCGCCCCGAAGGCCGCGGCGCCCAAGGCCGAGACCGCCAAGCCGGCCGCGCCGAAGACCGCCGCCCCGAAGACCGCCGAGACCCCGGCCGCCGCCACCCCGGCGACCTCGGGTTATGTCGCCCCGGTCAACGGCCCGCTCGGCACCCCGTACCACCAGGCCGGCTCCAACTGGTCGTCCGGCTACCACACCGGCGTCGACTTCGTCGTGGGCACCGGCACCTCCGTGAAGGCCATCACGGCCGGCACCGTGGTCTCCGCCGGCAACGGCGGCGCCTACGGCAACGAGGTCGTCATCAAGCACGCCGACGGCAAGTACTCGGAGTACGCCCACCTGTCCTCGATCGGCGTCTCGGTCGGCCAGACCGTCACCGCCGGCCAGCAGATCGGCCTCTCCGGCGCCACCGGCAACGTGACCGGCCCGCACCTGCACTTCGAGGTGCGCACCGGCCCGGCCTACGGCTCGGACATCGACCCGGTGGCGTACCTCGCCGCCCACGGCGTCAAGGTCTGATCCTCCCAGGAGCGACCGACCACAGCCGGTACCTGCCGCAGGCCCGGCCCGGGACACCACGTCCGGGGCCGGGCCCGCGGCATGTCCGCCACCGCCTGGCCCGGCCCGGCCCTCCGCGGGAGCGCGCCACCGCCGGAATCCCCTCGCGGTCCGGCCGCCCGGCCCGGCATGATCGCCCGATGACACCACTGCCACCCCTACCGGGCCCCCGACCACCCGACGGCCCCGCGCCGGTACGGGGGCCGGCCCCACCCGCGACCGGTCCGGTGGACCCCGGGTGCACCGCATGACCAGCTTCCTGACCCACCGGACGCACGTGCACGACGCCCGGCTCCCCGTTCACCGGCGGCACAGCGCGCTGCGCACCTGCCTCACCCGGTTCGCCCCCTACGGGCTGCGGGCGACGTACCACCACCTCACCCTCAGTGCCCGGATCCCGCGGCGGCTGGAGGACGATCCGGCCGCGCTGGTGCGGGCGGTGGAGGAACTGCACGAGGCGCGCGAGCTGTGGCGCATCCGGGCCGAGGAGTTCGAGGCGCGGCGCCGGGCGCAGAAGCGGGCCGGGCGGCGGGCCTCACCGGAGCCCCGGCCGTGGTGGCTGCGGGGCCGGGTGAGGGAGGACGGCTCGCCCCGTGCCTGGTACGACGATCCGAACCGCCACCCGCCACTGCGGCTGCCCGACTACGTCCGGCGGCGGAACGCGCTGCTGGACGGGGCCGACCTGCCCGGCTGCCCGGCCTGCGGGGACGAGGGGGCGCCGGTGGCGCAGCCGACCGGATGCGGCCGCGTCGAGCTGTGCGGCCGGTGCGGGTGGGCGCCGGCGCCGTGCCCGTGCGCGCGGGAGCACCGGATCGTGCCGGCCGCCCCGTGGAGCTGGAACGAGATCTGGCGGCGGACGCACCTCGACGATGACGGGCACCCGGTGGGCCCGGAGAGCTGACGCGCCCTCACACGACTTCGGCCCCGGGCCGGCGAGTTGGTTTCCGGCCCGGGGACGAAACGTTGGGGCGGGTGGCGAGAACCGCACCCGCGTGACCAGTTTGGAAGACTGGGGCTCTACCATTGAGCTACACCCGCGTGCGTGCAGTTGACGGCACGTCGGACTGTACACGACCGCCCGGCCGACGGTGCGGCCGCGAGGTCGGGCCCAGCGTACCTGGTCGGGGCGGTGGAGTGCACGTCGCTTCCGCTCCGGCGGGGGTTGATAATGCGCCGGACGGGGGGAGGCCGCCGTGTACGCTTCCTCTCGGCACCACGGGGTGTGGCGCAGCTTGGTAGCGCGTCCGCTTTGGGAGCGGAAGGCCGTCGGTTCGAATCCGGTCACCCCGACAGTGTGCGGCAGGGTCTCGTCCACCGGACGGGGCCCTGTTGTCGTCGAGCGCGGTGGCGGCCCCGCGGCGGGCCTGCGAGGGCACCCGGGACTCCGTCTTTCGTCCGTCTTTCGCCGTACCGGTAGGATGGGCTGCTGGCGGTAGTCCCTGTGGCATGCTCGCAGGTCAACCGCCCGAGGGCGAGGAGTCACGCTCACCGTCCGGCCCACCACGGGAGATGCAGCTCCAACCGCCCATCGCCCGTCTCGCCCGCTCGCTCGGCCGCCCCGGCCGTACCGGGCCGGGCGGAGACAACCCGACCGCAAGCCCCCTAGGAGACCCAACCGTGAAGAGCGCCGTCGAGACTCTGAACCCCACTCGGGTTCGACTCACCGTCGAGGTGCCCTTCGAGGAGCTCAAGCCCAGCCTCGACGCGGCGTACAAGAAGATCAACCAGCAGGTCACCGTGCCGGGCTTCCGTAAGGGCAAGATCCCGAACAAGGTGATCGACCAGCGCTTCGGCCGTGCCGCGGTGCTCGAGGAGGCCGTGAACGACGCGCTGCCGCGCTTCTACACGCAGGCCGTCGACGAGGGCAAGATCGAGGTCCTCGGTCAGCCCGACATCACGGACATCGAGGGTGTCGAGAAGCTCGTCGACGGTGGTGACCTCAAGTTCACCGCCGAGGTCGACGTCCGCCCGGAGATCGCCCTGCCGGACTACTCCTCGATCAGCGTGGTCGTCGACCCGGTCGTCGTCACCGACGAGGACATCGACAAGTCGCTGGAGCAGCTGCGCGAGCGCTTCTCCTCGGTCAAGGACGTCGAGCGCGCCGCCGCGGCCGAGGACGTCGTGGTCGTGGACCTCGAGGCCAAGGTCGACGGCGAGGTGCCGGAGGACGGCACCGCGACCGGCGTGAGCTACGAGCTCGGCTCCGGCCGCCTGCTGGACGGCATCGACGAGGCCGTCATCGGCCTGTCCGCCGGTGAGTCCAAGACCTTCACCACCACCCTCAAGGGTGGCACCCAGGCCGGCAAGGACTCGGAGGTCACCGTCACCGTGACCGCCGTCCAGGAGAAGGAGCTCCCCGAGCTGGACGACGAGTTCGCCCAGCTGGCGAGCGAGTTCGACACCCTGGAGGAGCTGCGTGCCGACTCCCGCAAGCGCCTGGAGCGCATGAAGGAGTTCGACCAGGCCACCCAGGCGCAGGAGAAGGTCCTGGACGAGCTGCTCGGCCTGGTCGAGATGGAGTACCCGGAGAAGCTCCTCAAGGACGAGATCGAGACCCGCCGCCACAACCTCGAGCACCACCAGCTGGAGCCGATGGGCCTGACCCTGGAGGCCTACCTGGCCACCCAGGACAAGACCCTCGAGGCCTTCCTGGCGGAGACCGAGGAGCAGGCCAAGAAGGGCATCAAGACCCAGTTCGTGCTGGACGAGATCGTGGGCAAGGAGGAGCTCGGCGTCAACCAGGAGGAGCTCACCGAGCACCTGATCCGCCGCGCCGCCGGCTCCGGCCTCACCCCGGACCAGTTCGCGCAGCAGGTCGTCCAGGGCGGCCAGGTTCCGCTGCTGGTCGGCGAGGTCGCCCGCGGCAAGGCGCTGGCCCTGGTGGTCGAGGGTGCCGAGGTCAAGGACACCAACGGCGAGATCGTCACCTTCGAGGACGACGAGGAGACCGAGGAGTCGGCCGAGGCCGGCACCGAGGCCGCCGCCGACGAGGCCGCGGAGTCGACCGAGGCCTGATCCCCGGCCGGCCGCGGCAGCAGTCCGCGGCCCGAGCAGTGACAGACCGGACCCGTGGGCCCGGACGCCGTGAGGTGTCCGGGCCCACGGGCGTTCGCTGTGCGTTCGCACCACCGGACCCTGCGCTCACAGCGAACAGTTCTGCGTGGGGGATTCTGCGGCCCCGCCCGGGCGTTAGGGTCCATAGACAGCGACACACAAGCAGATCGACTGAGCAGGTGGCTAAGTGACGTTCCCGCAGATGCAGATGCCTGGCCTGATGGCGCCGCACGCCGCCGCTGGTGACGTGCTCGGCGGCCTGGGCGACCAGGTCTACAACCGGCTGCTCAACGAGCGGATCATCTTCCTCGGCCAGCAGGTCGACGACGACATCGCCAACAAGATCACGGCCCAGCTCCTGCTGCTGGCGGCCGACCCCGACAAGGACATCTACCTCTACATCAACTCCCCGGGCGGCTCGATCACGGCCGGCATGGCGATCTACGACACCATGCAGTACATCAAGAACGACGTGGTCACGATCGCGATGGGCATGGCGGCCTCGATGGGCCAGTTCCTGCTGACGGCCGGCACCCCGGGCAAGCGCTTCTCGCTGCCCAACGCCAACATCCTGATGCACCAGCCCTCGGCCGGCCTCGGCGGCTCCGCCACCGACATCAAGATCCAGGCCGAGCAGCTGCTGCGCACCAAGAAGCGGATGTCGGAGCTGATCGCGCACCACAGCGGCCAGACCTTCGACCGGGTGACCGCGGACTCCGACCGGGACCGCTGGTTCACCCCGGAGGAGGCCAAGGAGTACGGCCTCATCGACCAGATCATGCACAGCGCCGCGGACGTTCCCGGCGGCGGCGGCACGGGCGCCTGAGCGCCGCCCGTAAGAGACCCCCAGACCGCACGCTTCGTCGGAGGACGGACCAACCCATGAACACCACCCCCAACATGCCGCGCGGTGAGTACTACGGCGCCCGCGCCGAGGGCCGTTACATCGTCCCGCGCTTCGTCGAGCGCACCTCGCAGGGCATCCGCGAGTACGACCCGTACGCCAAGCTGTTCGAGGAGCGCATCATCTTCCTCGGCTCCCAGGTGGACGACGTCTCGGCCAACGACATCATGGCCCAGCTGCTGTGCCTGGAGTCGATGGACCCGGACCGCGAGATCCAGATGTACATCAACTCGCCCGGCGGCTCGTTCACGGCCCTGACGGCCATCTACGACACCATGCAGTACGTGAAGCCGGACATCACCACGGTCTGCATGGGCCAGGCGGCCTCGGCCGCGGCCGTGCTGCTGGCGGCCGGCACCCCCGGCAAGCGGATGGCGCTGCCGAACGCCCGGATCCTGATCCACCAGCCGTACACCGAGACCGGCCGCGGCCAGGTCTCGGACCTGGAGATCCAGGCCAAGGAGATCTTCCGGATGCGCGAGCAGCTGGAGGAGATGCTGGCCAAGCACTCCAACAAGGCGGTCGAGCAGGTCCGCGACGACATCGAGCGGGACAAGATCCTGACCGCCGAGGAGGCGCTGGAGTACGGGCTGATCGACCAGATCATCTCGACCCGCAAGACCTCGCTGACCGACTGACGGTCGCACCCGGCGGCTCCGGGGCGGGTCGCGGGCGCATCCTCCGTGCGGGATGTGACCTTGCGCCCCGCCCCGAGCCGTTCCGGTCGGGGCGCGGACCCGGCACAATTGGAGTGCGGGTCCATGCCCGCAGGACGGCATCTGTTCGGTATCAATTCGCCCAGGGCGTAGGGCAGAGCTGCCGAAGACACCGGAATTCCCGGCTCGGCAGAGTACCGTCGGATAGCGAGACCGGCCGCCGTTCGGCGCAGCCGGTCCACAGCACCAGGCCCCGGAACCCCCGCGGGGCCCCTGGCGAAGGGGAAGCACCTCGTGGCACGCATCGGAGACGGCGGCGACCTGCTCAAGTGCTCGTTCTGCGGCAAATCGCAGAAGCAGGTGAAGAAGCTGATCGCCGGGCCAGGTGTGTACATCTGCGACGAGTGCATCGACCTGTGCAACGAGATCATCGAGGAGGAGCTCGCCGAGAGCTCCGAGGTGCGCTTCGAGGAGCTGCCGAAGCCCCGCGAGATCTACGAGTTCCTGGACCAGTACGTGGTCGGCCAGGAAGCGGCGAAGAAGGCACTGTCGGTCGCGGTCTACAACCACTACAAGCGCGTCCAGGCCGGTGAGAACGGCCGTTCCGGCGGCAACGGCCGCGAGGACGCGATCGAGCTGGCCAAGTCGAACATCCTGCTGCTCGGCCCGACCGGTTCGGGCAAGACGCTGCTGGCGCAGACCCTGGCCCGGATGCTGAACGTGCCGTTCGCCATCGCGGACGCCACGGCGCTGACCGAGGCCGGCTACGTCGGCGAGGACGTCGAGAACATCCTGCTCAAGCTGATCCAGGCGGCCGACTACGACGTCAAGAAGGCCGAGACCGGGATCATCTACATCGACGAGATCGACAAGGTCGCCCGCAAGAGCGAGAACCCGTCGATCACCCGCGACGTCTCGGGCGAGGGCGTCCAGCAGGCGCTGCTGAAGATCCTGGAGGGCACCACCGCCTCGGTGCCGCCGCAGGGCGGCCGCAAGCACCCGCACCAGGAGTTCATCCAGATCGACACCACCAACGTGCTGTTCATCGTGGGCGGTGCGTTCGCGGGCCTGGAGCGGATCATCGAGGGCCGGGCGGGTGCCAAGGGCATCGGTTTCGGTGCCAACATCCGCTCCAAGCGCGAGCAGGACGCCAGCGACCACTTCCGTCAGGTGATGCCGGAGGACCTGGTCAAGTTCGGCATGATCCCCGAGTTCATCGGCCGCCTCCCGGTGATCACCAGCGTGCACAACCTGGACCGCGAGGCGCTGCTGCAGATCCTCACCGAGCCGAAGAACGCGCTGGTCAAGCAGTACCGCAAGCTCTTCGAACTCGACGGCGTGGAGCTGGAGTTCACCCGGGACGCGCTGGAGGCCATCGCCGACCAGGCGATCCTGCGGGGCACCGGCGCACGCGGTCTGCGGGCCATCATGGAGGAGGTGCTGATGTCGGTGATGTACGAGGTGCCCTCGCGTCAGGACGTCGCCCGGGTGGTCGTCACCGGGGACGTGGTCTCCAAGCACGCCATCCCGACCCTGGTCCCGCGCGACATGATCAAGCGCGAGCGGCGCGAGAAGAGCGCCTGACCGCCCCCGCCACGTGACGCGGCCCCGCACCGGACGGTGCGGGGCCGCTGTCGTACCTGCGGGTGGTGCCGCTCCGCTACTTCGCGACCAGCACCGCGTCGCGGATCGGCCGGGACTTCTCGGCCGCCTGGGCCGCCGACATGCCGGTACCGCTGCCGGTCACCGAGATGCCGCTGAAGACCACCGTGCCCATCGCGGAGTGGTCGGCCCAGATGCAGATCGGGGTCTCGATGGCGCTGGCGGCGGCGGAGCTGGTGGCGACGCCGCACTGCATCTTGCCGCCCGGGTCCTTGGCGTCGTTGGCGGGGACCTCGGCCAGCGGCGTCTTCCAGGTCATCTTCATGGCGGCGGCGTTGGCGGCGAGGGTCGCGCCCGGGTCGTCGACGGTGCCCCAGCTGCCGGCGACGCTGACCAGGTCGCCGAGGCCCTTCTGGTAGACGGCCGACATCGCGCCCTCGAGCTTGGTCGCCGGGTTGTTGCCGGTCGGGGCGTCCTGCGCGGACTTCTTGGTGTAGCCGCCGGGCAGCGTGGCCGGGGCGGTCAGCTTGTACTTGCCGGCCACCGACGAGGCGCCGCCGCCCTTGCCGCCGCTGCCGGAGTCGTCCTTGCCGAACTGGGTGGCGGCCACCAGGCCGCCGCCGACCAGCACCAGCGCGCCGATCACCAGGCCGACCACCAGGCCGGTGTTGCTCTTGTTCGGCGCGGGCGGCGGGTAGCCGCCGCCGTACTGCTGCGGCGCCTGCGGGTAGCCGCCCTGCGGGGCGCCGTACTGCGGCTGCGGGGCCTGCGGGTATCCGTAGCCGGGCGGCTGCTGCGCGGGGGCGCCGTACTGCGGCTGCCCGTAGCCGGGCTGCGGGACACCGGGCTGCGGGGCGCCGTACTGCGGCGGCTGGCCGTACGGCGGCGCAGGCTGCTGCGGCTGACCCGGCGGATACTGCTGACCCTGGCCGTACATCGGCGTCGATCTCCCCCGCCGCTCCGGGGAGCGGCCTCGTTGCGGCGTGCGCTGGGCGTGCTCCCGATGGGCGCGCGCACGGAATCTGCGTGCGAGTACCGGGGCACGCTACCGCACGGCTCGGGGCGCGCGGCCGACCGGGCCGGGCCGACGCGGTTCGTACCGGGGGCCCCCTCTTACGTAAACTGTGCGTCGTGACCGACACGACGAACCAGCGCCCCGAGAGCCCCGAGGGGTTCACCGCAGTCCCCGGGGACGACGCAGCCACCCTTCCGACGACCTACGCCCCGGCGGAGGTAGAGGGCGAGCTGTACGAGCGCTGGGTGGAGCGCGGTTACTTCACCGCCGACGCCAAGAGCGACAAGCCCGCCTACACCATCGTCATCCCGCCGCCGAACGTGACCGGTTCGCTGCACCTGGGCCACGCCTTCCAGCACACGCTGATGGACGCGCTGACCCGCCGCAAGCGGATGCAGGGCTACGAGGCGCTGTGGCTGCCCGGCATGGACCACGCCGGCATCGCCACCCAGAACAAGGTGGAGCAGCAGCTCGCCTCCTCCGGGCTGTCCCGCCACGACCTGGGCCGGGAGGCCTTCGTCGAGAAGGTGTGGCAGTGGAAGGAGGAGTACGGCGGCAAGATCCTCGGCCAGATGCGCCGGCTCGGCGACGGCGTGGACTGGTCGCGCGAGCGCTTCACCATGGACGAGGGCCTCTCGCAGGCCGTCCAGACCATCTTCAAGAAGCTCTTCGACGACGGTCTGATCTACCGCGCCGAGCGCATCATCAACTGGTGCCCGCGCTGTCTGACCGCGCTCTCCGACATCGAGGTGGAGCACGAGGAGGTCCCGGGCGAGCTGGTCTCGATCCGCTACGGCGACGGGGACGAGTCGATCGTGGTCGCCACCACCCGGGCCGAGACCATGCTCGGTGACACCGCGGTCGCGGTCCACCCGGACGACGAGCGGTACCGGCACCTGGTCGGCACCACCATCGCGCTGCCGCTGACGGACCGCCGGATCCCGGTGGTCGCCGACGAGCACGTGGACCCGGAGTTCGGCACCGGCGCCGTCAAGGTGACGCCGGCCCACGACCCGAACGACTTCGCGATCGGCCAGCGGCACGGCCTGGAGAACCTGACCGTGATGGACGAGCGCGGTGTGATCACCGTGCACGGCCCGTTCCTCGGCCTGGACCGCTTCGAGGCCCGCTCCGCCGTGGTCGGCGCGCTGCGCGCCGAGGGGCGCATCGTCGCCGAGAAGCGCCCCTACATGCACGCGGTTGGCCACTGCTCGCGCTGCCAGACGGTGGTCGAGCCGCGGCTGTCGCTGCAGTGGTGGGTCAAGGTCGCGCCGCTGGCCGCCGAGGCCGGCGCCGCGGTCCGCGACGGCCGGGTGCAGATCCACCCCAAGGAGCTGGAGGGCCGCTACTTCAGCTGGGTCGACAACATGCACGACTGGTGCATCTCGCGCCAGCTCTGGTGGGGCCACCGGATCCCGGTCTGGTACGGCCCGAACGGCGAGGTGGTCTGCGTCGGACCGGACGAGCAGGCGCCCACCGGCGAGGGCTGGACCCAGGACACCGACGTGCTGGACACCTGGTTCTCCAGCGGGCTGTGGCCGTTCTCCACCCTGGGCTGGCCGGAGCAGACCCCGGACCTGGAGAAGTTCTACGCCACCGACGTCCTGCTCACCGGCCACGACATCATCTTCTTCTGGGTCGCCCGGATGATGATGTTCGGCCTGTACGCGATGGACGGGCAGGCCCCGTTCCACACCATCGCGCTGACCGGTCTGGTCCGTGACCAGTTCGGCAAGAAGATGTCCAAGTCCTTCGGCAACGCGGTGGACCCGCTGGACTGGATGGACGCCTACGGCGCCGACGCGGTCCGCTTCACCCTGGCCCGCGGCGCCAACCCCGGTGCGGACGTGCCGATCGGCGAGGACTGGGTGCAGGGCTCGCGCAACTTCTGCAACAAGATCTGGAACGCCACCCGCTTCGCGCTGATGAACGGCGCCACCGTCGAGGGCCCGCTGCCGGCCCCCGAGGAGCTGACCGCGGCCGACCGCTGGATCCTGTCGCGGCTGAACGCCACCGTCGCCGAGGCCGACGCCCTGTACGACGACTACCAGTTCGCCAAGCTGTCGGACGCGCTGTTCCACTTCGCCTGGGACGAGGTCTTCGACTGGTACGTCGAGCTCTCCAAGACCACCCTGGCGGCGGGCGGCCCGCAGGCCGACGCCTCGCGCCGGGTGCTCGGCGAGGTGCTGGACGTGACGCTGCGGCTGCTGCACCCGGTGGTCCCGTTCGTCACCGACACCCTGTGGACCACGCTGACCGGCGCCGAGTCGCTGGTGGTCGCCGAGTGGCCGACGGACAGCGGTTTCCGGGACGCGGCCGCCGAGGCCGAGATCGCCACGCTGCAGCAGGTGGTGACCGAGGTCCGCCGGTTCCGCTCGGACCAGGGCCTGAAGCCCGGTCAGCGGGTCCCGGCCCAGCTGGAGCTGGCCGGTACCGTGCTGGTCCCGCACGAGGCGGCGATCCGTTCGCTGCTGCGGCTGACCGAGCCGGCGGCCGGTTTCGCGGCCACCGCCTCGCTGCCGGTCGCGGGCGCCACGGTCGCGCTGGACCTCTCCGGCACCATCGACGTCCCGGCCGAGCGCAAGCGGCTCGCCAAGGACCTCGCGGCCGCCGAGAAGGAGAAGGCGCAGACCACCGCGAAGCTCGGCAACGAGGGCTTCCTGGCCAAGGCGCCGGACGAGGTGGTGGCCAAGATCCGCGCCCGTCAGGAGGCGGCCGAGGCCGACATCGCCCGGATCACCGCGCAGTTGGACGCACTGCCGCAGGGCTGAGCGTCCGGCGCGCGCCGAGCGCCCGTACGCGGCCGAGGGCCCGTCATCCCGTCCCGGGGTGGCGGGCCCTCGGCCGTTTCGCGTCCGGGGCAAAGCGCCGATAACTGCGCCCGGTGCTTTCGGGAATGGCGCTGCCGTTCACGCACCGGCCCGCCGGGGGAGGGGATTTGATCCCTCGTTCGGCGGTATTCCGGGTGCCGCGGGGGAGGATATGGAACTTCCGGAAGAGCGGGCCGCCGGAGCCACCGGCGTGTCGGTGGGGCCTTCCGGCCACCGGGGCAGGGCTGGAAATTCGGAGGATTCACCGCGGTGCGCGGGTGGAAGGGTTCTTGCACCGAGACCGATGTCCAGCTCCATTCAAGGCATTTGGCGGGACGGGCGGCAAGGGCGCGGAAACTCTCCGGCGGCTTCACCGGCAATGGCACGGGGATTGTCCCCGCGGCCGGGTATGCGCGGGTTCACGGAAGTTCCGAGTTCGGATGTGTACGGTGTTGCCCACGTTCCCATTCGGGCGGTGCGACTGGCGGGAGGGCGCGAGCATGACGGTGACCACGGAGTTGGCCGACGAACTGCCTGCGGCGGAGGTGGCGGCGGCCAAGGCCCGTGCGGCGGTGCTGCTGCTCGCCTTCCGGCACGGCAACCAGCTGGCCTTCGACCGGGAACTCGACCGGCTGCTCGCCGAGCAGGCCGAACGCGAGGTCGCCACCCTGCTGGTGTGGATCGCCGCCGAGGCGGTCCGCAAGGCGTACGCCCCGGAGGTCGGCGACCGGGTGCTGCGCGGCCTGGTCCGCCGGGCGCCCGCCGACACCTCGGCCGTGGTGATCGACGAGGACTCGGTGGACGCCGCGCTGCTGCTGGAGTCGGTGGCCGCGGGCGACGTGGGGACGGTCCGGGCCCTGGTCGCCAGCACCCCGGACACCACGTACCTGCTCGGCGGGGTGCTGCAGGCGGTGGCCATGATGCTGCCGCTGCTGCCGGACGGTGAGGCCGAGGAGATCGCGGCGGAGCTGCGCCGCCGGCACAGCGGCCGGGTGCCGCCCCAGGTGCCGGAGGCCCGGCAGCGGTAGTTCCGTTGGCCTGCGGCGATGCTGACAATCTGTCAGTGAGCGCCAGAAGTGGCATGCACGCCACTAGGCAACTGGTCGGTAACCGCCCTACCGTCGGGAACTGTCAACCGTGCCTCAGCTTCGGACAGCTTCGACGGAGGAGCTGGTATGCAACGACGCCCCCACGCGCTCAGGCTCCCCGCCGCCGGTCTCGCGGCGGCCCTCCTCGCCGCCGCCACCCTGGCGGCCGCCCCCACCCCCGCCCCCGCCGCGTCGGCCGCGGCCAACGACTACTGCGGCGGCCGCTGCCTCGACATCCTGCCGCCCGGCGAGAACGGCAACGCCACCCTCGCCGACATCCTCGCCAACAAGGTCTTCGGCACCCGCCCCGCCCACACCGACGACCAGCTCGGCCCGTACGCCAACCTCGCCGCCGCCTACCCGGGGCTGACCGACACCACCCTGCGCAGCTTCTTCAACGACGCCTCCTTCGGCGTCCCCGCCGACCAGGTGGCCAGCACCGCCCGCCCCCGCGCGGACGTCACCATCGTCCGCGACAAGGCCACCGGCGTCCCGCACATCACCGGCACCACCCGCTACGGCACCGAGTTCGGCGCGGGCTACGCCGCCGGGCAGGACCGGCTCTGGCTGATGGACCTGTTCCGGCACGTCGGCCGCGGCCAGCTGTCCGGCTTCGCCGGCGGCGCGGCCGCCAACCGCGAGCTGGAGCAGAGCTTCTGGCAGGCCGCCCCCTACACCGAGGCCGAACTGCAGAGCCAGATCGACGCCATCGCCGGCCAGGGCGACCGGGCCCGGCAGGCGCTGGACGACGCCCGCGCCTACCTGGACGGCATCAACCAGTACATCACCGAGTCCTACAACGGCCGCTACTTCCCGGGCGAGTACGACCTCACCGGGCACATCAACCCGATCACCAACGCGGGCTCCATCGAGCCGTTCAAGCTGACCGACCTGGTCGCGCTGGCCTCGGTGGTCGGCGCGCTGTTCGGGGCCGGCGGCGGCGGTGAACTCGCCTCCGCCCAGGTCAAACTGACCGCCGAGGCCAGGTACGGCAAGGACGCCGGCGACGCGGTCTGGAAGTCGCTGCGCGAGGCGGACGACCCCGAGGCCGCGCTCACCCTGCACGACGGGCAGCAGTTCCCGTACGCGCTGCCGCCGGACGACCCGCAGGGCGTCGCGCTGCCCGACCCGGGCTCGGTGGTGCCCGAGCGCATGATCTACGACGCCACCGGCTCCGCGGGCCTGGCCACCACCGCCGCCCAGGGCGTCCTGCCCGGCAACCTGCTCACCGCCAAGCACGGCATGTCCAACGCCCTGGTGGTCTCCGGCAGCCACACCGACGACGGCCACCCGGTGGCCGTGTTCGGCCCGCAGACCGGGTACTTCGCCCCGCAGCTGCTGATGCTGGAGGAGCTGCAGGGCCCGGGCATCAGCGCCCGCGGCGCCGCCTTCGCCGGGCTCAGCTTCTACGTCCAGCTCGGCCGCGGCCAGGACTACGCCTGGAGCGCCACCTCGGCCGGCCAGGACATCACCGACAGCTACGCGGTGCCGCTCTGCAACGCCGACGGCTCGCCCGCCACCACCGCCTCCGCCTCCTACCTGTGGCACGGCAGCTGCGTCCCGCTGGAGCGGCTGGAGCGGAAGAACTCCTGGAGCCCGACCACCGCCGACTCCACCGCGGCGGGCTCCTACACCCTGGTGATGTACCGGACCGACTACGGCCTGGTGACGGCGCGCGGCACGGTCGGCGGTAAGCCGGTCGCGTTCACCGCGCTGCGCTCCACCTACCGGCACGAGGCCGACTCCATCATCGGCTTCCAGATGCTCAACGACCCCGGCGCGGTGCACGACACCGCGAGCTTCCAGCAGGCCGCGCAGAACATCAACTACACCTTCAACTGGTTCTACGCGGACGCCGGCCACACGGCCTACTACAACTCCGGCAGCAACCCGGTCCGCGCCCCCGGGGTCGACCCGGGCCTGCCGGTGAAGGCCGAAGCCGCCTACGAGTGGCGGGACTTCGACCCGGTGGCCAACACCGCCCGGTACACCCCGCCGGCCGAGCACCCGCAGTCGGCCGACCAGGACTACTACATCTCCTGGAACAACAAGCAGGCGAAGGCCTTCGGCGCGGCCGGCTTCGGCAACGGCTCGGTGCACCGCGGGAACCTGCTGGACGACCGGGTGAAGGCGCTGGTGAACAGCGGGACCAAGGTCACCCGGGTGTCGCTGGTGCAGGCGATGGAGAGCGCGGCCACCGCCGACCTGCGGGCCGAGGACGTGCTCCCCGAACTGCTGCGGGTGATCCGCAGCGCCCCGGTCACCGACCCGGCCGCCGCGGCGGCCGTGCAGAAGCTGGAGGCCTGGCTGACGGCCGGCGGACAGCGCCGGGAGACCTCCAACGGCAGCCACGCCTACGCCAACGCCGACGCGATCCGCACCATGGACGCCTGGTGGCCGCTGCTGGCCGACGGGGTGTTCCGGCCCGGCCTCGGCGACCAGCTGTTCGCCGCACTGACCGGCGCCCTGCAGATCAACGAGTCGCCCTCGGGCGGCCAGACCGGTCCGACCAGCGGCACCTCCAGCGCCAACGAGTCCATCCCGCACAAGGGCTCGGCCTTCCAGTACGGCTGGTGGAGCTACCTGGACAAGGACCTGCGCGGCGTCCTGGGCGACCAGGTGGCCGGCCCGCTGGCCCGGCCGTACTGCGGCGGCGGCGACCTGGCCGCCTGCCGCGGCGTCCTGCTGGACAGCCTGAAGAAGGCGGCCGCGCAGACCCCGGCGCAGGTCTACCCCGGGGACGCGGACTGCTCGGCGGGCGACCAGTGGTGCGCCGACACGGTCATCCAGCGTCCGCTGGGCGGCGTGACGGACGCCAAGACCACCTGGCAGAACCGGCCGACCTACCAGCAGGTCGTCCAGTTCCGCTCGCACCGCTGAGCCGCTGCCCGGCGAGCGGTCCGGGTCCGGCGCACCCGCCGGGCCCGGACCCCGTTCCCGCCGCCCAAGTCGCCCTTCCGCAGGACGGCTTGGGCCGCCGGGAGGCGCGGACCGGCCGGCGCCGGACGGCCGGGCGGGCCGGCCCGGGCCCAAGGTGGGACCAAGTCGGCCATCCATGGCAAGTGGGACAAATCGGCCAGGACGGTGAACGTGTCCGCCATCACGTCCCCCGTGGCGCCGGGGACACCGGATCCCCGTGGTCCGCGCGGGCCGTCCGCCTCCCTACACTGGGCGCGTGAGTGACAAGGCAGCCGGGCAGAACCCGTACACCATCCGACCCGCCGGCGCGGACTCCGCGGACGACAGCGACCTGCGCGCCATCGAGGCAGAGCTGTCCCGGCGCTGGCCGGAGAACAAGCTGGAGCCCTCGCTCGACCGGATCAACGCCGTGATGGACATCCTGGGCCAGCCCCAGCGGGCCTACCCGTCGATCCACATCACCGGCACCAACGGCAAGACCTCCACCGCCCGCATGGTGGAGCGGCTGCTCAACACCTTCGAGCTGCGCACCGGCCGGTACACCAGCCCGCACGTCGAGTCGGTGACCGAGCGGATCAGCCTGGACTCCACCCCGATCAGCGTCGAGAAGTTCGTCGAGACCTACCGGGACATCGAGCCCTACGTCCGGATGGTCGACGAGCAGCAGCCGGTCGCGCTGTCGTTCTTCGAGGTGCTCACCGCCATGGCCTACGCGGCCTTCGCCGACGCCCCGGTGGACGTGGCGATCGTGGAGGTCGGCATGGGCGGCAGCTGGGACGCCACCAACGTGATCGACGCCGTCGTCTCGGTGATCACCCCGGTCGGCCTGGACCACACCGACCGGCTCGGCAACACCACCGGCGAGATCGCCACCGAGAAGGCCGGCATCATCAAGCCGGGCGGCCTGGCCGTGGTCGCCCAGCAGCCGCTGGACGCCGCGCAGGCCATCCTGCGGCGCGCGGTCGAGGTGGACGCCACGGTGGCCCGCGAGGGCATGGAGTTCGGCGTGGTCCGCCGCGAGATCGCGGTCGGCGGCCAGCTGGTCACCCTGCGCGGCCTCGGCGGCTACGAGTACGAGGACGTCTTCATCCCGCTGCACGGCGCCCACCAGGCGCACAACGCGGCGCTGGCGCTGGCCGCCGTCGAGGGCTTCTTCGGCGTCGGCGGCGCCCGCGGCGGCAACCTCGACGTGGACAAGGTCCGCGAGGGCTTCTCCGGCGTCAGCTCGCCGGGCCGCCTGGAGGTGGTCCGCCGCAGCCCCACGGTCATCCTGGACGCCGCGCACAACCCGCACGGCGCCGAGGCCTCGGTGGCGGCGATCAACGAGTCCTTCGGCTTCTCCAAGCTGGTCGGCGTGATCGGCACCAGCGGCGACAAGGACGTCTCCGGCCTGCTGGCGGCCTTCGAGCCGATCCTGGCGGAGGTGGTGGTCACCCAGAACACCACCCACCGGGCGACCCCGGTCGACCAGCTGGCCGCGCTGGCGGTGGAGGTCTTCGGCGAGGACCGGGTCCAGGTCGAGCCCCGGCTGGACGACGCGATCGAGGCCGCCATCACGCTGGCCGAGGAGGACGGCGACCTGACCGGTACCGGAGTCCTGGTGACCGGCTCGGTGATCACGGTGGGCGAGGCCCGCCTGCTGCTCGGAAGGAAGTAGTCATGCGCACCCTCTGCTCCTCGACCCTGATCGGCGAGGCCCTGCTGATCATGTTCGCGGGCCTGGTGGCCATGCAGCTGTCGGACGTCTCCACCACGGCGATCTGGACCGTCAGCGGCATCGCCATCCTGCTGTGCGTCCTGCTCTGCGGTGCGATCACCCGGCCCGGCGCGGTCGCGGTCGGCTGGGCACTGCAGCTCGGCCTGATCGCCAGCGGCCTGGTGCTGCCCACCATGTACGGGCTCGGCCTGATCTTCGCCGCGCTGTGGTGGTGCTCGGTGCACTACGGCCGCCGGATCGACGAGATCAAGGCCGCCCGGGCCGCAGCCGCCGCCTGAGCCCCCGCGTGCGGCCGGGGACCCCCCGGCCGCACGTACGTGCTGCTCACACGGGGTAGTGTCTGCGGTGGCCGCACACACTCTGCCGAACCCCATCCCCAGGAGTTGCACCGTGTCCCAGCGCACTCTCGTCCTGCTCAAGCCCGACGCCGTCCAGCGTGGCCTGGCCGGCGAGATCATCAGCCGCATCGAGCGCAAGGCCAACTGGCGGCTGGCCGCCGTCGAGCTCCGGACCTTCGACCGGGCGACGCTGGAGCAGCACTACGCCGAGCACGTCGGCCGTCCGTTCTACGAGCCGCTGCTGGAGTTCATGACCTCCGGCCCGTCGATCGCGCTGATCGTCGAGGGCGAGAACGTGGTCCCCGGCATCCGCGCGCTGGCCGGCGCCACCGACCCGCTGCAGGCGGGGGCCGGCACCATCCGCGGCGACTACGCGACGATCACCCGCGAGAACCTGATCCACGCCTCCGACTCGCCGGAGTCGGCCGAGCGCGAGATCAAGATCTTCTTCCCCGCGCACGCCTGATCTCCACACTGCTTCCACACCCCGGCCGCAGTCCGTCGCGACACGCGCGGGCGGCGGCCGGTACGGTATCCCCGACCCCGCCCGGACCGGCTCCGACCTGCACTCCAGTCGCTGATCCGACCGGGCGAATCTCACCTTTTCATCGTCAAATACGGAACTGCGGACCCCGACACGGCGTCCCAATCCTGCGAGAAGCCGACCCGCCCCCGGAGAATGGGCACCGTGCCGTGGCCCGCCGGACCGCGTCGACCGGCGTCGCTACGATGGGCACAACTCACGGGCCCGGTACGGCTGCTCAGCTGATGTCAGCCCTGCTGCGGGCGCCGCGGTCGGCCCGCTCCCGCCCCGCCCTCCATTCCGAACCCGGGAAGGCACACCACACCCCATGGCCAACAACCTGTCGTTCATCGGCCGTGACATGGCGATCGACCTCGGCACTGCCAACACGCTGGTGTACGTCAGGGGCAAGGGGATCGTGCTCAACGAGCCGTCCGTGGTCGCGGTGAACACCAACACCGGCGGCATCCTCGCCGTCGGCGCCGAGGCGAAGAAGATGATCGGGCGCACCCCCGGCAACATCGTCGCCATCCGCCCGCTCAAGGACGGCGTGATCGCCGACTTCGAGATCACCGAGCGGATGCTGCGGTACTTCATCCTCAAGATCCACCGCCGCCGCTACCTGGCCCGCCCCCGGGTCGTGGTCTGCGTGCCCTCCGGCATCACCGGGGTCGAGCGCCGCGCCGTGATCGAGGCGTCCTCGCAGGCCGGCGCGCGCCAGGTGCACATCATCGAGGAGCCGATGGCGGCCGCGATCGGCGCCGGCCTGCCGGTGCACGAGCCGACCGGCAACATGGTCGTCGACATCGGCGGCGGCACCACCGAGGTCGCGGTCATCTCGCTCGGCGGGATCGTCACCGCGCAGTCCCTGCGGGTGGCCGGCGACGAGCTCGACAACGCGATCGTCCAGCACATCAAGAAGGAGTACAGCCTCCTGCTCGGTGAGCGCAGCGCCGAGCAGATCAAGATGTCCATCGGCTCCGCCTTCGCGCTGGAGGGGGAGAAGGACGAGCACGCCGAGATCCGCGGCCGCGACCTGGTCAGCGGCCTGCCGAAGACCGTGGTGATCTCGGCCGCCGAGGTCCGCGAGGCGATCGACGAGCCGGTCAACTCGATCATCGACGCCGTCAAGACCACCCTCGACCAGTGCCCGCCCGAGCTGGCCGGCGACGTGATGGACCGCGGCATCGTGCTCACCGGCGGCGGAGCCCTGCTGCGCGGCCTCGACGAGCGGCTGCGCCGGGAGACCGGCATGCCGATCCACATCGCGGAGAACCCGCTGGACTCGGTCGCCCTGGGCTCCGGCAAGTGCGTCGAGGAGTTCGAGGCGCTGCAGCAGGTGCTCGACGCCCAGCCCCGGCGCTGACGGCGGACCGGCCGCGACCTCGGGCCCGGCCGGTCGTTAAAACGTACGGACAGTTCGTCAACTGAATGGCTCCCCCGCCCCTCCGGAGGGGGACCCGGTACCGAAGGGCAGTTCCAGCACCGTGAGGGACACACGAGAGAGCCGACTACTGCTCATCCTGCTGGTGGCTGTCGCCTTCGCACTGATCACCGTGGACATCAAGGGCGGCGAGTCCTCCCCGCTGGGCGGCGCCCGCCGGGCCGCGGCCGGCGTGCTCGGCCCGGCCGAGCGCGGCGCGGCCGGCGTGGTCGACCCGGTGGCCGGGTACATCCGGGCCGTCCGCGACGCCGGCACCCACCAGCAGCGGCTCGACCTGATCACCCGGGAGAACACCGAACTGCGCCAGCGGCTCGCCTCCTCCGACGCCGCCGCCGGCCGCACCAAGCAGCTCGACGAGATGCTCCGCACCGCCGGGGCCGGCGGCTACACCGTCAAGGCCGCCCAGGTGATCGCGATCGGCGCGGCCCAGGGCTTCTCCTGGACCATCACCATCGACGCCGGCAGCGACGACGGGCTGACCCGGGACATGACGGTGATCAACAGCCAGGGCCTGGTCGGCCGGATCACCACCGTCGCCCCCACCACCGCCACCGTGCTGCTCGCCTCCGACCCCGGCTTCACCGCCGGCACCCGGATCGAGAGCAGCGAGGAGATCGGCTTCGCGGCCGGCCAGGGCACCGGCCCGATGAAGGTCCAGCTGCTCAACGGCAAGGCCCAGGTCAAGGCCGGCGACCGGCTGGTCACCTTCGGCTCGCACAGCGGCCGCCCGTTCGTCCCCGGCGTCCCGGTCGGCAAGGTGGTCGAGGTCGAGGCCACCCCCGGCCAGCTCACCAAGACCGTGCTGGTCGAGCCGTTCGTCCAGTTCACCCGCCTCGACCTGGTCGGGGTGGTGGTCGTCCCGCCGCGCACCGACCCCCGCGACGCCGTCCTGCCGCCCGCGCCCGCCCCGACCGCCGCGGCCGCCCCGGCCGCGCCGGCCCAGCCCGGCGCCGCCGCCTCGCCCACCAAGCCCGCCGGGGGGAACTGACCATGCGCGCCAACCGGATCGTCCTGCCCGCCGTCCTGCTGCTGCTCGCCCTGGTGATCCAGGTCAGCGTGCTCGGCCGGCTCCAGCTGCCCGGCGCCACCCCCGACCTGCTGATGCTCGTGGTGGTCGGCCTCGCCCTTGTCTACGGCCCCTCCGGCGGCTGCCTGGTCGGCTTCGCCGGCGGCCTGCTCGCCGACCTCGCCCCGCCGTCCGACCACGCGATCGGCCGCTACGCCCTGGTGCTCTGCCTGGTGGGCTACGCCGCCGGCCTGCTGCGCCCGGAGGGCGGCCGGCAGCGCTCGGCGCTCAGCGCGCTGCTGGTGGTGGCCGGCGCGGCGGTCGTCTCCACCCTGCTGTACGCCACCGTCGGCGCCCTGGTCGGCGACACCGCCGCCCGGCACGTCGGCCTCACCGGCCTGGTGCTCAGCGCGCTGCTGTACGACGTGCTGCTGGCCCCGTTCGTGGTGCCCGCCGTGATGCTGGTGGCCCGCCGCTACGACCAGGGCCCGGCCGCCGTCGCGGCCGGCAGCGGTGACGGCGGCGGCTCCGGGCTCGGCTCGCTGGCCCGCTACCGGACCACCCGGGAGGCCTCGCCGATGCCCGTCAACACCCGCAAGAAGCGTCCGCTGAACCTCGCCAAGCGCCCCTGAGCCGCACGGTGATAGGAGTCACTGCCCCGTGAGCAACATCCCGGAGACCGGCCGCACCCAGCGGGTGACGATCCGTCTTGTGGTGCTGCAGATCCTGGTCCTGTCGCTGCTCGCCACCCTCGGCGGCCGCCTCTGGTACCTGCAGATCCGCACCGGCGACCAGTACGCCGCCAAGGCCGAGGGCAACCACATCCGCGAGGTGGTGGAGCCCGCGGTCCGCGGCGAGATCCTGGACGCCTCCGGCCGGGTGCTGGCCGGCAACGAGACCAAGCTGGTCGTCTCGGTCAGCCGCACCTCGCTGCTGCAGCAGAAGGACCACGGCAAGGGCGTGCTGACCCGGCTCGCCGAGGTGCTCGGCCTGCCCGCCAAGGACGTCCAGGACAAGGTCCGGCTCTGCGACGCCAAGACGCCGCAGCCCTGCTGGAACGGCTCGCCGTACCAGCCGATCCCGGTCACCCAGCAGGCCACCACCCAGCAGGCGATGCAGATAATGGAGCGCCGCGAGGACTTCCCCGGCGTCACCGCCCAGCCGACCGCGGTCCGCCGCTACACCGGCGTCGAGGGCGCCAACGCCTCCCAGGTGCTCGGCTACCTCTCGCCGGTCACCGACGACGAGGTCACCAGGACCGCCGACAAGACCGGCCGGGACCGCCGGCTGCCCTCCGACCAGATCGGCCGGGCCGGCCTGGAGTCCGTCTACGACGACGACCTGCGCGGCACCACCGGCGTCGACAGGCTGGAGGTCGACAACCTCGGCCGGGTGATCGGCAGCGCCGGCCGCACCCCCGCCCAGCCCGGCGCCAACCTGGTCACCAGCATCGACGCCCGGGTCCAGAAGGTGGTCGAGGACCAGCTCCAGCAGGCCATGACGGACGCCCGCAAGGTGTACGACAAGGAGACCAAGAAGAACTACGAGGCCGACTCCGGCGCCGCCGTGGTGATGGACGTGCACACCGGCCGGATCATCGCGATGGCCAGCGCGCCCACTTTCGACCCGAACCTCTGGGTCGGCGGCATCTCCGCCAAGGACTACGCGAGCCTCAACAGCAAGGACTCCAACTACCCGCTGATCAACCGGGCCATACAGGGTCAGTCCGCCCCCGGCTCGACCTTCAAGGTCATCTCCACCACCGCGGCCGTCCAGGCCGGCTACTCGCTCGACGGCCACTACCCCTGCCCGACCAGCCTCACCATCGGCGGCCGCGAGTTCAAGAACTTCGAGAGCGAGAGCTTCGGCGACATCACGCTGGAGAAGGCGCTGGAGGTCTCCTGCGACACCGTCTTCTACGGTCTCGCCTACGACCAGTGGATGAAGGACGGCGGCATCAAGCCGAAGAACCCGGCCGACTGGTTCTTCAAGACCGCCCACCAGTTCGGCCTCGGCGCCAAGACCGGGATCGACCTGCCCGGCGAGGTCACCGGCCGGGTCCCCGACCGGCAGTGGAAGCAGTCCTTCTTCGACGCCAACAAGGACGCCTGGTGCGCCCAGGCGGCCAGGGGCGGCCACGAGTACGCCGACGAGATCGCCCGCGAGAACTGCGTCGACGGCAACCAGATGCGCGCCGGTGACAGCGTCAACTTCGCCATCGGCCAGGGCGACACCCTGGTCACCCCGGTCCAGATGGCCCGGATCTACTCGGCCCTCGCCAACGGCGGCACCCTCTACCGGCCGACCATCGGCAAGGCGATCGTCAGCCCGGACGGCACCCTGGTCCGCGACATCGCCCCGCACGAGGACGGCAAGCTGCCCGCCGACGGCAAGCTGCTCAGCTACATCAACCAGGCCACCGCGGGCGTCATCACCAGCGGCACCGCGGCCTGGAAGTTCACCGGCGCGGGCTGGCCGCAGGGCAAGATCGAGCTGCACGCCAAGACCGGCACCGCCGAGGTCGCCGGCAAGCAGACCACCTCGTGGCTGACCACCTACAGCGGCGACTACGCGGTCGTGATGACGATAAGCCAAGGCGGCACCGGCTCCGGCGGCTCCGGCGACTCGGTGCGACGGATCTACCAGGCGCTGTACGGCGTCGACGACAAGGGCAACGTGGACAACTCCAAGGCCCTGCTGCCCAAGCCGCAGGCCGAGCTGCCCAAGTTCAACCCGGACGGCACCGCGATCATCAAGCCCGCGTCCTTCCAGGACGGCTCCGGCTACCCGGCCGGCTCGACCTTCCTGGACCCGGCCCCGCCGGTCGGTGGCGGCCTCGCCCCGTACCCGGTGGCGCTCGCCGCCCTCGAACCCGTCCGCACCGGCGGAAGGAGCCGGGCATGACCTCCTACGGCTCGTACCGGCAGGTCCGGCTCAGCCCGCAGCGCGGCTCGATCTCCCGGGCGCTGGCCAAGGACGCGCCGCTGCGCCGGGTGGACTGGATCATGATCCTGGCCGCCCTGGCGCTGTCGCTCGGCAGCTCGCTGCTGGTCTGGTCGGCGACCCGCGGCCGGGACTCGCTCACCCACGGCGACCCGCAGTACTTCCTGTACCGGCACCTCACCAACCTGGTGATCGGCCTGGTGCTGTGCGGCGTGGTGGTGGTGATAGGGACGAGGCGGCTGCGGACCGCCGTGCCCTTCGTCTACATCGCCGTCCTGCTGATGCTGCTGGCCGTGCTCAGCCCGCTGGGCTCGACCATCAACGGCGCGCACTCCTGGATCCAGTTCGGCGGCGGCTTCTCCATCCAGCCCGCCGAGTTCGCCAAGCTCGGCATCGTGCTGGGGATGGCCGTGGTGCTGTCCGCCCGGGTGGACGCCGGCGAGCGGGAGTTCCCGCCCAGCCGCAGCGTGATCCAGTCGCTGGTGGTGGCCGCCGTCCCGATGGGCGTCGTCATGCTGATGCCGGACCTCGGCTCGGTGATGGTGATGGCCGTCATCGTGATGGGCATCCTGCTCGCCTCCGGCGCCGCCAACCGCTGGGTGATCGGCCTCCTGACGGTCGGTGCCGGCGGCGCGGCGGCGATCTGGAAGCTCGGCGTGCTGAGCAAGTACCAGATCGACCGCTTCGCCGCCTTCGCCGACCCGACCCTCGACCCCGGCGGCGTCGGCTACAACACCGCCCAGGCCCGGATCGCGATCGGCTCCGGCGGACTGAGCGGCATGGGCCTGTTCCACGGCACCCAGACCACCGGCCAGTTCGTCCCCGAGCAGCAGACCGACTTCGTCTTCAGCGTGGCCGGCGAGGAGCTCGGCTTCATCGGCGGGATGGCCCTGCTCGGCCTGCTCGGCGTGATCCTCTGGCGGGCCTGCCGGATCGCCCGCCACGCCACCGACCTGTACGGCACCGTCATCGCGGCGGGCGTGGTGATCTGGTTCGCCTTCCAGGCCTTCGAGAACATCGGCATGAACCTCGGCATCATGCCGGTCGCGGGCATCCCGCTGCCGTTCGTCTCCTACGGCGGTTCCTCGATGTTCGCGGTCTGGATCGCCATCGGCCTGCTGCAGTCGGTGCGCTCCCAGCGGCCGATAGGGATCTGACCCGCAGTCTCTCCCCCCCCGGGAGGTACGGGGCGCAGGACGGTGTGCGTATGATCGCGTCCGCCGTCCTGCCGAGCGCCCGCCACGGGCGCGTGCGACACGGGCGATCCATGCTCTCCGGGGGGAGTCCGCACGTGCGCCTTCACGCGTCCGCAGCGATGACCGTCGCTGCCGCCACCGCCTTCCTGGGCCTGCCGGTCGCCGCCTTCGCAGCGACCGGCCCGACCGCCACCCTGGTCGTCGACAGCTCCGCGGCCACCTGCACCGACACCGCCGGGGCCGGCACCGCCGCCCGGCCGTACTGCACCGTCTCGGCCGCCGCCGCCGTGGCCGTCCCCGGGCAGACCGTCCGGGTGCTGCCCGGCAAGGGCTACCCCGAGGAGGTGCGGCTGACCCGCTCCGGGACGGCCGACCACCCGATCACCATCCTGGGCGCCCCGCACGTGCGCGAGGGCGGGCCGCAGCCCTCGATCGGCGGCGCGACCACGCGCGGCTTCGTGGTCTCGGGAGCCCACGACGTGGTCGTCCGGGGCTTCTACCTGGGCGGCCTCCAGGAACCGTTCACGGTCGCGGACTCCAGCCGGATCGGCGTCGACCAGAACTACTTCACCAACAACACCGGCACGGACGTCCGGATCACCGGTACCAGCAGCGCGGTGACGGTCAGCCGGAACATCTTCGTGGCCGGCCGGGGCGTGTCCGTCGGCGCCGGCGCCCGGTCCACCCTGGTCACCTCCAACGCCTTCGACCGCGTCGGCGGCGCAGCAGCGATCAGCGTCACCGACGCCCCGGCGACGGCGGTCACCAACAACACCGTCATCCAGCCCTGCGGCAGCGCGGTGGCGGTCGCGGGCGCCTCGCCCGGCGCCGTGGTGGAGAACAACATCGCCACCACCGGCAGCTGGTACGGCGGGTACGTCGACCCGACCGCGTGCCCCGCCGGCCCGGCACACACCGTCCAGATCTCGGTGTCGGCGCTGTCCGTGCAGGACAGCAAGGTGGACTACAACGTCGTCCACCCGTGGACCGACGCGCCCGCCTACTCCTGGGCCGGCGCCGACCGGGCCACGCCCGCGGCGCTCACCAAGGCCACCGGCACGCAGGGCGCCCACGACGTCGACCTCGACGTCCAGTTCAGCGACGGGACCGCCACCTGGCCGTTCCACCTGCCGCCGGACACCGCGACCGCGGCCTTCGACTCCGCCGACCCCGACGCCCCGGGCGTCGGCACCGACCTGCTCGGCGCCCCGCCCGTGGACGACCCGGCGGTCGCCGACACCGCGCCCAAGGGCGGGCTGCGCGACCGCGGCGCCTTCGAGCGGACCAGCCTGCACGACGCGGAACTCACCGTGCACGACACCGCGGACGGCCGCAGCCAGGGGCCGACGCCGCTGAGCGTCACCGCCAAGGTCACCGCGGCCCAGGACTGGGCCTCGGGACCGCTCTCCTACGTCTACGACTTCGGTGACGGCACCGACCCGCAGGTCGGCTCCGACGCCTCCGCCACCCACGTCTACACCATGCCCGGCTGCTACCTGGTCACGGCCACGGTCATCGACGCCCAGGGCGGCCGGGTCTCGGACTACGGCGGCACGATCAACGTGGTCGCCCCCGGCGACCTGGTCGCGGACGGCACGGTCACCGTGGACGGCGCGGGCCTGGCCGCCGTCACCCTGACCTCGCACTCGCCGTGGCAGGTCACCCGCCAGTCCGTCGACTTCGGCGACGGCACCCCGGTCCAGCAGCCGTGGGTGTCGAACACGCTCTACCACCGCTACGACCCGGGAACCTACACCGTCACCATCAACGCGACCGACGGCGTCGGCCGCACGGCGAGCACCACCAAGCAGGTCCGGGTGGTGTACTCCGCCGAGGCCTCGGCGCTGCTGCCGGGCGCGCGGGTCCAGGTGACCGGGATCGGCGCGGGCAGCGGCCTGCTCACCGCCAGCGCCAACTACACCGCGGGGCTGTGGTCCCCGGTCGCGCCGATGAACGCGGGCGGCCCGACCGCCCTGACCACCGACCCGGTCACCGCGGTCGGCTCCACCGTCACCGGCGACTCCTACGAGCGGGTGTTCGCCGTCGCCGGCGGCCGGATCTTCAGCCGCGACCGCAACCTGAGCGGCCCCCGCACCAGCGCCGAGGGCACCTTCGGCCGCGGCGACTGGTACTCCTGGAAGGAGGTCACCGGGGCCTCCGGCGCGGGTCCGCTGGCGGGCGTCAGCACGGTCTCGGTGGCGTCCATCGGCTCGACCACCCACCTGGTGGCGCTGGCCGGCGGCCGGGTCTACGAGGCCACCGGCACCCACGACGGCACCTGGACCGGGTGGGGCGACATCACCGCCGAGACCGGGTTCCCGGGCGGCGCCACCTCGATCGCCGCGGCGACCACCGGGAACGTGCTGCACGTGGCGGTCCTCGGGGCGGACGGCCGGGTCCGGGTCGCCGACGGCGACTACACCCGCGGCCGCTGGGGCGGCGGCGACCTCACCGCGCTGATCGGCGGCCCCGGCCACGTCACCGCGCTGAGCGGCGCGGCCGTGGGCAGCACCTTCCACGTGATCGCGCTCGCCGACGGCCAGGTCCACGAGGCCGGCGGCGACTACGCGGCCGGCCGCTGGAGCGGCTGGGGCAACGTCACCTCCGTCACCGGCCAGACCGGCAGCGTCACCGCGGTCACCGCCGCCTCCACCGGCAACGTCCTGCACCTCTACGGCGTGATCGGCGGCCGGATCCACAACGCCAACGGGGACTACGACCGCGGCTTCTGGAGCCCGTGGATGCAGGTCCCGACCGCCGACGGCGCCCCCGCCGTCGGGGCGCTGACCGCCGCCGGCAGCTGACCGGCGCCCGTACGGAATCGGTGACCCTTCGGGCTCGGCTACCCTGAAGGGTCACCTCGTTTTCTGCCGTAAAGGTCCTTGCGCATGACTGTCGAGTCGGTCTTCCCACGCTTGGAGGCCCTCCTCCCGCACGTCCAGAAGCCGATCCAGTACGTCGGCGGCGAGCTGAACTCGACCGTCAAGGACTGGGACGCCTGTGACGTGCGCTGGGCCCTGATGTACCCCGACGCCTACGAGGTCGGCCTGCCCAACCAGGGCGTCATGATCCTCTACGAGGTGCTCAACGAGCGCGAGGGCGTGCTCGCCGAGCGCACCTACAGCGTCTGGCCGGACCTCGAGGCGCTGATGCGCGAGCACGCGGTGCCGCAGTTCACGGTCGACGCGCACCGCCCGGTGAAGGCCTTCGACGTCTTCGGACTGTCGTTCTCCACCGAGCTCGGCTACACCAACATGCTCACCGCGCTCGACCTCGCGGGCATCCCGATGGAGTCCAAGGACCGCACGGTCGAGGACCCGATCGTGCTGGCCGGCGGCCACGCCGCGTTCAACCCCGAGCCGATCGCGGACTTCATCGACTGCGCGGTGATCGGCGACGGCGAGCAGGCCGTGCTCGACATGACCGAGATCATCCGCGGCTGGAAGGCCGAGGGCCGTCCCGGCGGCCGGGACGAGGTGCTGCTGCGGCTCGCCCGCACCGGTGCCGTCTACGTCCCGCGCTTCTACGACGTCGAGTACCTGCCGGACGGCCGGATCGGCCGCGTGGTGCCCAACCGGGCCGGCGTGCCGTGGCGGGTCTCCAAGCACACCGTGATGGACCTCGACGAGTGGCCCTACCCCAAGCAGCCGCTGGTCCCGCTCGCCGAGACGGTGCACGAGCGGATGTCCGTCGAGATCTTCCGCGGCTGCACCCGCGGCTGCCGCTTCTGCCAGGCCGGCATGATCACGCGCCCCGTGCGGGAGCGAAGCATCACCGGCATCGGCGAGATGGTCGAGCGCGGGCTCAAGGCGACCGGCTTCGAGGAGGTCGGCCTGCTGTCGCTGTCCTCCGCGGACCACACCGAGATCGGTGACATCGCCAAGGGCCTGGCCGACCGCTACGCCGAGGACAAGGTCGGCCTGTCGCTGCCCTCCACCCGGGTCGACGCCTTCAACATCGACCTCGCCAACGAGCTCTCGCGCAACGGCCGCCGCTCCGGGCTCACCTTCGCCCCCGAGGGCGGCAGCGAGCGGATCCGCAAGGTGATCAACAAGATGGTGTCCGAGGAGGACCTCATCACCACGGTCGCCACCGCGTACGGCAACGGCTGGCGGCAGGTGAAGCTGTACTTCATGTGCGGCCTGCCCACCGAGACCGACGACGACGTGCTGCAGATCGGCACGATGGCCAAGAACGTGATCCAGAAGGGCCGCGAGGTCACCGGCCAGAACGACATCCGCTGCACCGTCTCCATCGGCGGGTTCGTGCCCAAGCCGCACACCCCGTTCCAGTGGGCCCCGCAGCTGAGCGCCGAGGACACCGACGCCCGGCTGGCCAAGCTGCGCGACTCCATCCGCGGCGACCGCAAGTACGGCAAGAACATCGGTTTCCGCTACCACGACGGCAAGCCCGGCATCATCGAGGGCCTGCTCTCCCGTGGCGACCGCCGGATCGGCGCGGTCATCCGCGCCGTGTACGACGACGGCGGCCGGTTCGACGGCTGGCGCGAGCACTTCTCCTACGACCGCTGGATCGCCTGCGCCGACAAGGGCCTGGCCGGCACCGGCGTGGACGTCGCCTGGTACACCACCCGTGAGCGCACCTACGAGGAGGTGCTGCCCTGGGACCACCTGGACAGCGGCCTCGACAAGGACTGGCTCTGGGAGGACTGGCAGGACGCCCTCGAGGAGGTCGAGGTCGAGGACTGCCGCTGGACCCCGTGCTTCGACTGCGGCGTGTGCCCCCAGATGGACACCAGTATCCAGATCGGCCCCACGGGCAAGAAGCTGCTGCCGCTGACGGTCGTCAAGTAGCGCCGCCCGACCGGCCGTTCGACGGAACCCGCCCCTGGCCCGCGAGGCCGGGGGCGGGTTCCGCCGTTCCCGGACGCCGCCGGGCACCGGCCCGGAAGGGCCTGCACTACGATCACGGCCTCGGGACGGTCGCAGGCGGGGGAGCAGATGGACGAGAAGCAGCAGCCCGCGGGCTGCCTGACCTGGGTGGCACGGGCCGTCGCGCTGGTGGTGGTCCTGCCGGTGCGGTTCGCCTGGGAGGCGCTGGTGGCGGCCGGACGGGCGGCCCGCCGGGTACTCCTCGGCGCCCTCGACCTGCTGCTGGTCCGGCCGGCGCGGACCCTGTACCGGTGGCTGCTGGTCCCGCTCGGCCGCCTGCTGCGCGGACTGACCACCTGGCTGGTGGTCCGGCCGAGCGGCTGGCTGTACCGGCACGGCCTCCGCCCGCTCGGCCGGCTGCTCGGTGCGCTGGCGAGGGCGGTGGCGGCGGGCGTGGCGGCGGCGGTCCGTGCGTTCGGTCGGCTGCTCGGTGAGCTGGCGAGGGCGGTGGCGGCGGGCGTCACGGCGGTGGTCCGTGCGCTGGGCCGGCTGCTCGGTGTGGTGGCGAGGGCGGTGGGGGCGGGAGTCACGGTGGTGGCTCGTGCGTTCGGCCGGCTGCTGTCGGCGGCGCTGACGGGCACCGGCAAGGCCCTGCGGTGGCTGTGGCGGTACGCGGGGATGCCGCCGATCCGCGCCCTCCTGGCGGTGCTGAGGCTGGCCCGGCGGGCCGCGAGGTGGCTCGGCGGTGGGCTGCTGACGGCCTTCCGCGCGCTGCTGCGGTACGCCGTGGTGCTGCCCGCGGTCGCCGCCGCGCGCCTGCTGCGGTGGCTCGGCGCCGCCCTGGTCGCCGCCCCGCTGACCCTGCTGGGCCGGCACGTCCTGCGGCCGCTCGGCCGGGGGCTGCTGACCGCCTCGGCCGCCGTCGGTGCGGCGCTGCGCCGGCTGTTGCGCAGCCTGGTGGTGGTGCCGGTGGTCGGGGTGTACCGGTACGGGTTGGTGCCGCTGGGGCGTGCTGTGGTGCGGGTGGCGGGTTGGGGTGTGGCTGGGCTGCGGTGGTCGGTGCGGTGGTTGCTGGTGGTGCCGGCGGTCGGGGTGTACCGGTACGGGTTGGTGCCGCTGGGGCGTGCTGTGGTGCGGGTGGCGGGTTGGGGTGTGGCTGGGCTGCGGTGGTCGGTGCGGTGGTTGCTGGTGGTGCCGGCGGTCGGGGTGTACCAGTACGGGTTGGTGCCGTTCGGGCGGGCTGTGGTGTGGCTGGCCCGCGGGGGTGCTGCCGCGGTCCGGACGGCGGCGCGGGCGGCCGCGGCGGCCTGCCGTTGGACGGTGCGGCACCTGCTGATACCGCTCGGACGGGCGCTGGTGCAGGCGCTGCGCGGGCTCGCCCGGGGCATCGAGCGGCTGGCCGAACTGCTCGGCGCGGCGGTCGGCACGCTCATCGGTTACCTGGTGGTCCTGCCGCTGGCCTGGTTCTGGCGGACGCTGCTCGGACCGCTGCTGCGCGGGCTGTGGCGGGCCGTACGGGGAGCCTGGCGGCTGGCCGGCCGGGCCTGGCGGGCCCTGGTGCTGCGCCCGTGCCGCTGGGCCCGGCGCGAGGTGTGGTGGCCGGCCAAGGCGGAGCTGCGGCGGGCCGCCGCCGAGGTCCGCCGGGCGAGCCGGGAGATCCGCCAGGAGCTGCGCCGGGCGCTGCTGGGGTGAGCTGGGCGCCGGCGGGCCCCGCGGGCCGCGTACCCTTGTCCTGACAGAAGTCCGGCCGATGCCCCGACACGGTGGCGCGCCGGACTGGCCAACTGACTAAGGACTGAGCGACCCTGGCACGCCGCACGCCCGACGGTCCGCCGCCCGCTCCGACGGTGCAGCGCATCCGTCTGCGCTACACCAAGCGCGGCCGTCTGCGATTCACCAGCCACCGGGACTTCCAACGCGCCTTTGAGCGCGCGCTGCGCCGCTCGGCCGTCCCCATGGCGTACTCCGCGGGCTTCACCCCGCACCCCAAGGTCTCGTACGCCAACGCCGCCCCGACCGGGGTCGCGAGCGAGGCCGAGTACCTGGAGATCGGCCTGGCCGAGTTCCGCGACCCGGAGCAGCTGCGCGCGCAGCTCGACGAGTCGCTCCCGCCCGGCCTGGACGTGATCGACGCGGTCGAGGTGCGCACCCCGCACTTCGTGGAGCGTCTGGAGGCCTCGGTGTGGCAGCTGCGCCTGGACGGCGTGGCGCACGAGGAGGCCGGCCGTGCGGTCTCCGCCTTCCTCGCGGCCGAGGCCGTCGAGGTCCAGCGCCAGACCAAGAACGGCATGCGGGTCTTCGACGCCCGTGGTGCCGTCGCCGGCCTGGAGGTTGTTCCGCCGCAGACGGGGAATGGTAACGACACCGGTACGGACGGTACCGGTGATGTTCGGACCACCGGTCCCTGTGCGATACTGCGGCTGGTAGTACGACACGCCACACCCGCCGTACGACCCGACGACGTTTTGTCCGGTCTCCGTGCGACGGCCGACCTGGCGCCGCCGGTCCCCGCTGAGGTGACCAGGCTGGCGCAGGGGCCGCTCGACGAGGAGTCCGGCACGGTGACCGACCCGCTGGCGCTCGACCGCGCAGCGGCCACGGACGGCCAGTAGCGGCCTCCTGGCTGCGCGCATCCGCGTCCGCCGGGCGGGCGGGAGCCCCGGTCCGGAGCAACTCCGGTCCTGCGGCTCCCCGGGCCCCGCGGCTCCCCAGGGGAGCGAGCGCCGTCGCACATGAAGGCCAGCCCTTGCGGCCGGCCGACCCGGATGGTCGGCCGGCCCGAGGATCCTTCCTCCGGCCCGCAACCGGGCCGGAGGGCCCGCCTGGCAGCCAACCAGGCCGGCTCCGGAGTGGCCCGGACAACTGAGAAGACTGGCCCAGACCAGAAGACTTTCGACACCCCGCACCGTGCGGGGCGCCGAGCGAGACTACGAGCCCCTGTGCGGCCTCGCGTCCGCACGGCGGCACCGTGGGAGTCGGTCCGCGAGCATCGCGACCGACCGGAACCCCGGTGCCCCGCCGTGCTCGGATGCGGAGCCCGGGGGCCTGACGGGAGATCCACCCGCATGCTCGAGAACACCGACCCGCAGTCCGCTGCGGAACCGGCCGACCACGACGCCGACGGCTCCGCCGCGGCCGCTCCGCCGCGCCGTCGCCGCCGGGCGGTCTCCCGCCCGGCCGGTGCGCCGCAGGGGGCCGCCGCCGACACCGCCGAGACGGTCGTCCCCGCCGACGCCCCCGGCGCCGAGACTCCCGCCGAGCCCGAGGCGCCCGCCGCCGAGGCCGCGCCGGAGAAGCCGGTCCGGGCCCGCCGTACCCGTAAGCGCGTCGAGGCCCCGGCCGGCGCGCCGGAGGCCGCCGAGGCCGCCGCCACCGAGACCCCCGCGGTCGAGGCGCCGGTCGCCGACGCGCCCGCCGCCGAGGCCGAGGCCGCGCCGGAGAAGCCCGTCCGGGCCCGCCGTACCCGCAAGCGCGCCGAGGCGCCGGTCCAGACGCCGGCCGCCGAGGCCGCCGCCGAGCCGGCTGCCGAGGCCGCGCCGGAGCCCGCCGCCGAGCCGGTGGCCGAGGAGGCCCCGGCCCGCCGTCCGCGCCGTCGCCGGGTCGTCGAGTCCGCCCCCGTGGCGGCCGAGCAGGCCCCGCCGGCCGCGGTCGTCGAGCCCGCCGCTCCCGTCGAGGAGCCGGCCGAGGAGACCGAGGAGGAGGCCGAGGAGCAGGCCGCCGCGCAGGCCGAGGCCCCCGCGCCGGCCGCCGCGCCCGCCGAGGCGGAGCCGCCGCAGCGGGTCCGCCGCCGCGCCGTGCGCCCGTCCACCGCGATCTTCCAGGCGCCGGTCTTCCAGGAGCCCGCCCCGTTCGTGGCCGCGCCCGCCCAGCCGGCCGCGCCGGCCGCCGCCCAGCCCGCCACCGCGTCCGCGCAGCCGGCGAAGGCCGCGTCCGCGCCGGCCGCCGAGGGCGACGACGAGTTCGAGTACAGCGGTGTCGGCCGCCGTCGCCGGGTCCGCACCTCGGTGCGGGTCCGCCCGGAGGGCCGGCCGCAGGCCGAGCCGCGCCAGGAGGCCCGCCAGGAGGTCCGTGCGCAGCAGCCGGAGCCGGCCGCCGTCGAGGCGCCCGCCGAGGCGCCCGCGACCGGCCCGGACACCGAGGCGGAGTGGGACGAGGACGGTCGTCCGTCCCGCCGCCGCCGTCGTGGCGGCCGCCGTCGCCGCCGCGGTGAGAGCGACGAGACCGAGAACGAGAACGACACCGAGACGGTGACCGCGGACACCGCGGACGAGCAGCCGGCCGCTGCCGCCGCGGCGGACGAGGACGACGAGGACGACGACGACCTCGCGGCCGGCCTGTCCTCCTCGCGCCGTCGCCGTCGCCGCCGTCGCCGCAGTGGCGAGAGCGGTGTCGAGGTGGCCGCCGAGACCACCGAGGACGGCGTCCGGACCGTGGTGAAGGTGCGCGAGCCGCGCCGCCGCTCCACCGAGCCGGCCTTCGACCCGGACGAGGTGCAGTCCATCAAGGGCTCCACCCGTCTGGAGGCGAAGAAGCAGCGCCGCCGTGAGGGCCGCGAGCTGGGCCGCCGCCGGGTGCCGATCATCACCGAGGCGGAGTTCCTGGCCCGCCGGGAGTCGGTCGAGCGGGTGATGGTGGTCCGCCAGAACGGCCAGCGCACCCAGATCGGCGTCCTGGAGGACGGCGTGCTCGTCGAGCACTACGTCAACAAGGAGCAGGCCACCAGCTACGTCGGCAACGTCTACCTGGGCAAGGTCCAGAACGTGCTGCCGTCGATGGAGGCCGCCTTCGTCGACATCGGCAAGGGCCGCAACGCGGTGCTGTACGCCGGTGAGGTCAACTTCGGTGCGCTGGGCCACGGCGGCCCGCGCCGGATCGAGTCGGTGCTCAAGTCCGGCCAGTCCGTGCTGGTGCAGGTCTCCAAGGACCCGATCGGCCACAAGGGCGCCCGGCTGACCAGCCAGATCTCGCTGCCCGGCCGCTACCTGGTCTACGTGCCCGAGGGCTCGATGACCGGCATCAGCCGCAAGCTCCCGGAGAACGAGCGCGCCCGCCTGAAGCAGATCCTCAAGAAGATCGTCCCGGACGACGCGGGCGTCATCGTGCGCACCGCCGCCGAGGGCGCCAGCGAGGACGAGCTCACCCGCGACGTGCAGCGCCTGCAGGCGCAGTGGGAGGAGATCCAGAAGAAGGCCGCCACCGGCAACGCCCCGGCGCTGCTGTACGGCGAGCCGGACATGACCGTCCGGGTCGTCCGCGACATCTTCAACGAGGACTTCAGCAAGGTCATCGTCAGCGGCGCCGAGGCGTGGAGCACCATCCACGAGTACGTCGGCGGCGTGGCCCCCGACCTCGCGGACCGGCTGCAGCGCTGGACCTCGGACGTCGACGTGTTCGCCACGTACCGGATCGACGAGCAGCTGATGAAGGCGCTGGACCGCAAGGTCTGGCTGCCCAGCGGCGGTTCGCTGGTGATCGACCGGACCGAGGCGATGGTCGTGGTCGACGTCAACACCGGCAAGTTCGTCGGCCAGGGCGGGAACCTCGAGGAGACCGTCACCCGCAACAACATCGAGGCGGCCGAGGAGATCGTCCGTCAGCTGCGGCTGCGCGACCTCGGCGGCATCATCGTGATCGACTTCATCGACATGGTGCTGGAGTCCAACCGCGACCTGGTGCTGCGGCGCCTGCTGGAGTGCCTGGGCCGGGACCGGACCAAGCACCAGGTGGCCGAGGTCACCTCGCTGGGCCTGGTCCAGATGACCCGCAAGCGGGTCGGCCAGGGCCTGCTGGAGTCCTTCTCCGAGTCCTGCGTGCACTGCAACGGGCGCGGCGTCATCGTCCACATGGACCAGCCGCACACCCACGGCGGTGGCGGTCACACCGCGGCGGCCGGCGAGAGCGCCGCCGCGGGCGGCAGCAAGCGCCGCCGCCGCGGCAAGGGCGGCGCGGGCCAGGGCGAGCCGGAGGGCCTGGAGGCCGCCGGCACCGAGTCCGAGGCGCCGTTCGAGTCCGAGGCCGAGGCCGAGGAGACCTTCGAGCTGGTCGAGCGGGAGCCCGCCGCGCAGCCGGAGCCGGTCGCCGAGGAGCCGGCCGCGCCGGCCGAGGCGGCGGAGCCCGTCGACCGGCCGAGCCTGGTGGAGATCCCGGCCGCCGCGCCGGCGGCCGGCCGCACCCGCCGCCGCGCGGTCCGCAAGGCGACGGCTCCGGCCGGCGCGCCGGGCGGCGCCGAGATCGTGGTGCTGCAGGCGCGGGCCGACGCCGTGGTCGAGGCCGCGCTGACGGCCGCGGCCCAGGCGCAGCCGGAGCCGGCGGCCCCGGCCGAGGAGCCGGCCGTCGAGGCGCCGGTCGCCGAGGTCGTCGAGGTGGAGGCCGTCGAGGCCGAGGCCCCGGCCGCCGAGGCCGCCGAGGAGCAGGCTGCGGAGGAGCAGGCCGAGGAGGCCCCGGCTCCGAAGAAGCGGGCGCCCCGCAAGGCCGCCGCGAAGAAGACCACGGCTGCGAAGAAGACCACCGCGGCCAAGAAGACCACCGCCCGCAAGACCGCGACCAAGCGGACCAGCGCGGCGGCCAAGAAGGCCGCGGCCGCCGAAGGTGATACGGCGTCCGAGTAAGCCCCGGGTGATGGCCGGGTCCCGTCCGCGGGGCCCGGCCGTCGCCGGGTAGGGTCCGGTTTGCCCGTAGGGCGGTCGGTCCGTATTCTTGACCCTTGGCGTGTTTGACGCCGTGCTCCCGAGCAGATCACCTCCCGGTCCAGCCCTGCTGGTTCCGGGGGAGGCCCCTGTGTCCGTACCCAGGTGGCTGGCATCGGCGAGTTCCGACCGAGTACAGAAAGTGGGTACCGCATGTACGCGATCGTTCGCGCAGGCGGCCGCCAGCACAAGGTCGCCGTCGGCGACGTGCTGGAGATTGACCGTATTGAGGCCAAGCCGGGTGACTCGGTCGAGCTCTCGACCATCCTCATCGTCGACGGTGAAGCTGTCACCTCCGACCCGTGGGTGCTCGCCGGCGTGAAGGCTCACGCCGAGGTCGTGGACCAGACCAAGGGTGAGAAGATCGTCATCCTGCGCTACAAGAACAAGACCGGCTACCGCCGCCGCCAGGGTCACCGTCAGCAGCACACCGCTGTGCGGATCACCAGCATCGACTCCGTCAGCAAGTAAGGGGATAGCGAGATGGCACACAAGAAGGGCGCAAGCTCTACCCGTAACGGCCGTGACTCGAACGCCCAGCGCCTCGGCGTCAAGCGCTTCGGCGGCCAGGTCGTCAGCGCCGGCGAGATCATCGTCCGCCAGCGCGGCACCCACTTCCACCCGGGTGCCGGCGTCGGCCGCGGTGGCGACGACACCCTGTTCGCGCTGACCGCCGGTGCGGTCCAGTTCGGCAACCGTCGTGGCCGCCGCGTCGTCAACATCGTGGCCGTCGAGGCCTGAGTCTGCTGACCCTGGGTCAGGACTCACAGTGAAGGGTGGGCCGGGAATGACCCGGTCCACCCTTCATGCTTTACCGCAGGACCCCATTTCTTCGCACTGGAGGCACATCCCATGACCACCTTCGTGGACCGCGTCGAGCTGTACGTCGCCGCGGGTAACGGGGGCCACGGCTGCGCCTCCGTGCACCGGGAGAAGTTCAAGCCGCTCGGCGGTCCCGACGGCGGCAACGGGGGTGAGGGCGGCAGCGTCATCCTCACCGTGGACTCGCAGGTCACCACCCTGCTCGAGTACCACCACTCGCCCAAGCGCAAGGCCACCAACGGCAAGCCCGGCGCGGGCGGCCACCGGACCGGCGCGGACGGCCAGGACCTGGTCCTGCCCGTCCCGGACGGCACCGTGGTCCTCGACAAGAAGGGCAACGTGCTCGCCGACCTGGTCGGCCACGGCACCAGCTACGTCGCCGCCGCCGGCGGCCGCGGCGGCCTCGGCAACTCCGCGCTGGCCTCGGCCCGCCGCAAGGCCCCCGGCTTCGCGCTGCTCGGCGAGCCCGGCGAGGCCGGCGACATCGTGATGGAGCTCAAGTCCGTCGCCGACGTCGCCCTGGTCGGCTACCCGAGCGCGGGCAAGTCCTCGCTGATCTCGGTCCTCTCGGCCGCCAAGCCGAAGATCGCGGACTACCCGTTCACCACCCTGATCCCCAACCTCGGCGTGGTCACCGCCGGCGACACGGTCTACACCATCGCCGACGTCCCCGGCCTGATCCCCGGCGCCAGCCAGGGCCGCGGCCTGGGCCTGGAGTTCCTGCGGCACGTCGAGCGGTGCGAGGTGCTGGTCCACGTACTGGACTGCGCCACCCTGGAGCCCGGCCGCGACCCGCTGACCGACCTGGAGACCATCGAGGCCGAACTCGCCGCGTACGGCGGGCTGGAGGACCGGCCGCGGCTGGTCGCGCTGAACAAGACCGACGTCCCGGACGGCCAGGACATCGCCGACCTCACCCGGGCCTCCCTGGAGGAGCGCGGCTACCGCGTCTTCGAGGTCTCCGCGCTCGCCCACAAGGGCCTGCGGGAGCTCAACTACGCGCTGGCGCAGATCGTCGCCGAGGCGCGGGCCGCCAAGCCGGTGCAGGAGTCCACCCGGATCGTGCTGCGGCCCGCCGCGGTCGACGACGCGGGCTTCACCATCACCGAGGAGGACGGCGCCTACCGGATCCGCGGCACCAAGCCCGAGCGCTGGGTGCGCCAGACCGACTTCTCCAACGACGAGGCGGTCGGCTACCTCGCGGACCGGCTGGCCCGGCTCGGCGTCGAGGACCAGCTGTGGAAGGTCGGCGCCCAGGAGGGCGACACCGTCATCATCGGCCCCGAGGACAACGCCGTGGTGTTCGACTGGGAGCCGACCATGGCCGCCGGTGCGGAGATGCTCGGCCGCCGCGGCGAGGACCACCGCTTCGAGACCCAGCGCCCGGCCGTCGACCGCCGCCGCGAGAAGCAGAAGGGCCGCGACGCCGCCGAGTCGGAGTACCTCGCCTACGAGGCGCTCTCCTCCGGCCGGCAGGCCCTCGAGGGCGACGACGAGGACTACTGACCCCGGGCCGGGCCGGGGCGGTGGCCGCCTCGTCCTGAGGGGTGAAATGCCGTACGGGCCCGTCGCCCGGATCGCGTAGATTGCGGTCCGAGCGGCGGGCTCGATCTTTACGACCGGAGGGCACTGATGACGGATCGGACACTGCGGCAGGAGGTCCTGGCCGCACGGCGGATCGTCGTCAAGGTCGGCTCCTCCTCCCTCACCACGGCGGCCGGTGGCCTGGACGCCGACCGGGTGGACGCGCTGGTCGACGCGCTCGCCAAGGTCCGCACCCGCCCGGACGCGCCGGACGTGGTGCTGGTCTCCTCCGGCGCCATCGCGGCGGGCCTGGCCCCGCTCGGCCTGGACCGGCGCCCCAGTGACCTGGCCCGGCAGCAGGCCGCCGCCAGCGTCGGCCAGGGGCTGCTGGTGGCCCGGTACACGGCATCCTTCGCCCGCTACGGGGTCCGGGTCGGCCAGGTGCTGCTGACCGCCGAGGACGCCAGCCGGCGCGCGCACTACCGCAACGCCTACCGGACCCTGGACCAGCTGCTGGCGATGGGCGCGATGCCGGTCGTCAACGAGAACGACACTGTCGCCACCGCCGAAATCAAGTTCGGCGACAACGACCGGCTGGCCGCCCTGGTCGCCCACCTGGTCCGGGCCGACCTGCTGGTGCTGCTCTCCGACGTGGACGGCCTGTACGACGGCGACCCGAGCCGGCCCGGCACCAGCCGGATCGAGCTGGTGCGCGGTCCGCAGGACCTGGACGGCATCGAGATCGGCAGCGCGGGCAAGGCCGGCGTCGGCACCGGCGGCATGGTGACGAAGATCGAGGCCGCCCGGATCGCCACCGGCGCGGGCATCCCGGTGGTGCTGACCGCCGCCAGCCACGCCGCCGACGCCCTGGCGGGCCGCCCCACCGGCACCCTGTTCCGGCGCACCGGCAGCCGCTCCGCGGACCGGCTGCTGTGGCTGGAGCACGCCTCGACCCCGCGCGGTGCGCTGCACCTGGACGCCGGTGCGGTGGAGGCGGTGGTGCACGGAGGGAAGTCGCTGCTGCCCGCCGGGGTGACCCGGGTGGACGGGGACTTCACCGCGGGTGATCCGGTGGACCTTCTTGGTGAAAACGGCCACATCGTCGGCCGCGGACTGGTCAACTTTGATGCGAGGGAGTTGCCCCGTCTGCTCGGCCGGTCCACCCGAGAACTGGCCCAGGAGCTCGGAGCCGAGTACGAGCGCGAGGTCGTCCACCGTGACGACCTGGTCGTCCTGCGCGGCTGACGGAAGGCCCCGAGGGGGAGTGGGTCAGGCGGGCCCGGCCGGGTCCGGACAGTGTCGTCGCCGAACAGGAGGCCGCCGGTGGGACGCAGGCTCCAGGGAGCACTGCCCGGAGAGACGGCGCAGCGGAGACTGACCAGCATCGAGGGCGGCCGCCGCGCGGACCAGGCGCCGCAGCTGCAACCGCGCGAGGCCGTCCGGGAGTTGCGCCCGCGCGAGGAGGACGAGCAGCCGCAGCCGGAGCAGGGCCGGCTGTGGCACGTGGTGCTCAGCGTGGCCGGCCGGGCCACCCCGCTCGGTGAGCTGCGGGCGGCGCTGGAGCGGCTCGCGTACGACCACTCGTTCTTCCTGACGGCCCGCTACGCCACCGACCACGCGGAGATCCGCTACTGGGAGGAGGCCCGCGACCTGCACGACGCGGCGGCGATAGCCCTGCGGCTGTGGGGGGAGCACAAGGGCTCCGCCAACCTGCCGCCGTGGGAGATCGTCGGCCTCGAGGTGGTCGACCGCCCGACGTACCACAAGCGGGTCGCCGAGGGCTTCGGCGATCCGCCGCCGCACCTGGGCGGCGTGCACCCGTACTGAGCCCGGGGCCGGTGGCGGGCCGGGCGGCCGTCTCACCGGACAGGACGGATCGCGGGTCCGGGCGGCGCAGTCGCTACCCTTTCGGCATGAGCGACCACGCCACCACCGACAGCCCCGTCCTCGCCGCCGCGCGCCGTGCCCGGGAGGCGGCCGCCGAGCTCGCCCCGCTGCCGCGCCGCGTCAAGGACGCCGCGCTGCGGGCGGTCGCGGACGCCCTGACCGCCCGCAGCGCCGAGATCACCGCGGCCAACGCCGAGGACGTCGCCCGCGCCCGGGAGGCCGGCACCGCGGAGTCGGTGATCGACCGGCTCACCCTGACCGAGGAGCGGATCGCCGCCATCGCCGCCGACGTGCGGGACGTCGCCGCGCTGCCCGACCCGGTCGGCGAGGTGGTGCGCGGCTACACCCTGCCCAACGGCCTGGACGTGCGCCAGGTGCGGGTCCCGCTCGGCGTGGTGGG
The DNA here is from genome assembly GCF_057220535.1 of Kitasatospora sp. NEAU-CNBT7. Classification (NCBI taxonomy): domain Bacteria; kingdom Bacillati; phylum Actinomycetota; class Actinomycetes; order Kitasatosporales; family Streptomycetaceae; genus Kitasatospora; species Kitasatospora sp. NEAU-CNBT7. The sequence goes on from NZ_JBXQQB010000014.1 coordinate 91,527, forward strand.
CATCATCTACGAGGCCCGGCCCAACGTCACGGTGGACGCCGCCGCGCTGTGCCTGAAGTCCGGCAACGCCGTCCTGCTGCGCGGCTCCGCCTCCGCGTACCGGTCCAACACCGCGCTGGTCGCCGTCGTCCGGGACGCGATCGGCGCCGCGGGCCTGCCCGCCGACGCGGTCCAGCTGGTGCCCGGCGAGAGCCGGGACTCGGTGCAGGAGCTGATGCGCGCCCGCGGGCTGGTGGACGTGCTGATCCCGCGCGGCGGCGCCGCGCTGATCAAGGCGGTGGTGGAGGGTTCCACCGTGCCGGTGATCGAGACCGGCACCGGCAACTGCCACGTCTACGTGGACGCCGACACCGACCTGGCGATGGCGGTCGGCATCCTGCTGAACTCCAAGGCGCAGCGGGTCAGCGTCTGCAACTCCGCGGAGACGCTGCTGGTGCACGCCGACGTCGCGGACGAGTTCCTGCCGCTTGCGCTCGCCGCGCTGGCCGGGGCCGGGGTCACCGTGCACGGCGACGAGGCGGTGCTCAAGGCCGCCGAGGGGTCGGCGGCGACCGTGGTGCCCGCCACCGACGAGGACTGGGAGGCGGAGTACCTGTCGCTGGACCTGGCCGCCGCCGTGGTGCCGTCGCTGGACGCCGCGGTCGCGCACATCCGCCGCTGGTCCTCGGGCCACACCGAGGCGATCGTGACCACCTCGCAGGCGGCGGCCCGCCGCTTCACCCAGCTGGTGGACGCCACCACGGTGGCCGTCAACGCCTCGACCCGGTTCACCGACGGCGCCGAGTTCGGCTTCGGCGCGGAGATCGGCATCTCCACCCAGAAGCTGCACGCCCGCGGTCCGATGGGCCTGCCGGAGCTGACCTCGACCAAGTACATCGTGACCGGCGACGGCCACGTCCGGGGCGAGGCGACCCGGACGGTCGGCTCCGGCTCCTGAAGCGCGGCTCCCGGGACCCCGCCTCCTCTCCCCCCGCCCGGCGGCCGGGTCCGGCGGGCGGGGGAACCGGCCGGTCGGGACATCCTTGTGACGGAGCAACTGGCCGGAGACCCGGACAAACGGGCCGCCCGGTAATACGCTGAGTCCGTGGCTGACGATGTGGGGGGTTCGCCGTACCCCGACGGCGCCGATCACGGTGGTGCGGACGACGAGTTCGCCACCGTGGTCTTCGACGAGGCGTTCGTCCGGTCCGCCGCGGTCCACGAGCCGAGCGCGCTGGAGCGGCAGCTGGCCGCCGCCGAGGCGCGGTTCGAGCCGGACGCGGTCGGCACCGGCCGGGGCTACGAGTTGACGACCTCGGGGGAGGGGCTGCCGCTGGAGCTGCGCCCGCACCCGCGGGGTCTCGACGACGACCGGCTGTACCCGGATCCGTGGTCCGGGCTGGACCGCTCCCGGCGGCGTTCGCGCTGGGGCCGGCCGGTCCGGCCGCACCCCTCGGCCGCCCACCGCGGCCGGGACGTCGCGCAGCAGCGCTGGCACCGGCCGGTGGCCTGGGTGCTGGCGGTGGTGATGGGCGTCGGGGTGGTGGCGGTGGCGGTGGCCGCGATCTACCGGGGCACCGGCGGCGGTACGGGCGGGTCCCCGGTGCGGCCGGAGAGCGGTAGCAGCAGCCCGGGCGCCGCGGTCGACCCGACGCCGGCCCCGGCGGTGGCCGTGGTGCGCTCGGGCTGACCGTACGGCGGTCCTGTCCGACCTGCCCGGTCCCGTCCGACCCGTCGGTCGGCCCGGCCGTGGACGCGTGGGGCGGGGCGTCACCGGTGCGGCCGGAAGTTCTGCACGGCCTCTCGTACCGCGCGGGGCCCGCGTCTACCCTGGTGGTATGGGTGACCCGCGCGAGCCTCCCGAGGGTACCCCCGAGGGCGGTTCCGGCAACGAGGACGAGTTCCGATCCGTGGTCTTCGACGAATCGTTCGTCCGCGCTGCCCGGATCCAGGAGCTGTCCGCCCAGGAGCGGCTGGGACCTGACCATCCGCGGGCGACCCGGCCCCGGATCGGCTTCGGCCCGATGGGTTCGCTGCCCCGGCAGGCGGTCGCGCTGCTGCTCGTCGTGGTGCTGGCGTTCGCCGCCGCGGTGTACTTCGGCGTGAGTTCCCCGCACCGGGCCGGTGTGGTGCCGAGCGGCAGCCAGCTCTCCTCGACCATGGTGGCGCTCAGCCCGCCGGGCGCGGTCCCGGCCGTCGCCGACCAGGCCGACCCGTTCGCCGGCCTGCCGGGCGGGTACGCCGACGGGGCCGCCGGACTCGGGGTGCCGGCCGCCTCCGCGACCGCGCACTTCACCCGTACCGAGGTGGCCCGGGCGCTGGACACCGTGCAGCGCTACCTGGTGGCCTCCGCGCTCTCCCCGGCGACGCTGGTGCAGTCGGACACGGCGCAGGCCAGGACGCTGGTGACGGCCGGGGAGCTGACCCAGTACGACGACAGCGTCAAGGCGCCGCGGGACGACCGCCGCCACGCCGCGACCGGCTGGCTGGTGCGGTTCGACCCGGGCCAGGTGGCGCTGGCGTCGCAGACCGTGAAGGCCGCCGGTTCGATGGTGGTGACCGAGGCGGACAGCGGGACGCTGGAGGTGGCCGCCGACCACACCTTCGTGTACGCGCTGCGGCCGGCCGGTACCGCGCAGGCGCCCGCCGCCCTGTTCACGGTCCGGCGGGAGCTGCGCTTCGAGTTCGACCACGGCGATGTCGCGGTGGCCCGGCTGCGGCTGGTCGACGCGGTGGTGCAGGCCGGGCCGACCTCCTGCGGCGCGTTCACGGCGGGCTATCTGCAGCCGCTGCCGGCGGGTGCGGCGGGCACCGCCCCGGCACCGGTCAGCCCGGCCGACCACACCCACCCGGCGTGGCAGGTGTGCGGGGTGCTCGGGCCGCCCACGGGCTGACCCCGGCGGCACGACGACGCGAACGGGCCCGGGAGCAGCGGCTCCCGGGCCCGCGGTGCGGTGGCGGTGACGCGGTGGTGGTCAGCCGGCGTTGTCGGCGCCGTCCCCCTGGCGGCCGTCCCCGGCCGGGCCGCCGGCGGCGCCCCGGGCACCGGCGAAGGTGTCGCGGAGCTTGCCGCCGACCGTGCCGACCCCGCCGGCGACGTCGCGCAGCAGGCCCATCAGCGGGTCCTTGCTGTCCTTGACCGACTGCGAGTAGGAGTCGGCCGCGGCCTTCCACTGCGCACCGACCGAGGTGTTCGGGTCGTCGCCGCGGCGCGGGTAGGCGCCGGCCAGGATCGAGCGGTACTCCTCGCTCTCCGCCCACTTCTTCAGCTTGGCCACCCGGACCACCGCGAACGGGTGGGTCTGCGGCAGCACCTGCAGCAGCTTGAGCACGCCGTCGCGCAGGTCGCCGGCCCGGTCGTACTCCTCGGCCTGCTCCAGGAACGCGTCGACGTTCATCTCGGCCAGGTTGTGGCCGCCCGCCAGCTTCATCAGGCCGCGCATCGAGGCCTGCAGGTCCTGCCCGGCCAGCAGCCCGGCCCGGTCGCAGGACAGCTCGGCCTTGCGGAACCACTCCTTGAGCGCGGTGATGACCGCGGTGATCGCCAGGTTGCCCAGCGGCAGCCAGGCGATCCGGGCCGCGATGTTGGTGAGGATCAGCAGCATCGTCCGGTAGACGGCGTGGCCGGACATCGCGTGCCCGACCTCGTGGCCGACCACGGCGCGCAGCTCCTCCTCGTCGAGCAGGTCGACCAGCCCGCTGGTCAGCACGATGATCGGGGTGTCCATCCCGATGCACATCGCGTTGACCGCCGGGTCCTGGGTCACGTACAGGTCCGGGACCTGCTCCAGGTCCAGCACGTACGCGGCGTCGCGGACCATGTCGTACAGCTCGGGGAACTGCCGCTCGGAGGCCTTCACGGCGGTCGCCAGGAACATCAGCCGGACGCTGCGCTCGGAGACCAGCCCGGCGAGCTTCTTCAGGACGTCGTCGAAGCCGCTCAGCCGGCGCAGGGCGACCAGGGCCGAACGGTCCGCCGGGTGCTCCCAGGCCCGGGTGGAGATCTCCGGGAAGCGCTGGCGGCGCCGGCTCGGCGCGGTCTCCTTGGTGAGATCGGACATGCTCTGAGTACCTCCTGGTCGATGCCGGCACCGGCTCCCCGGCCCCCGCTGCTGTTGGCTCCAACTGGCTTCAACGCCCGTGGGCGTGTACTCGTCCCCGGCCCGACACGCTACGCCCGGCCGGTGCGGCGCGGGAGTCCGGAGCCCGGTGGTGGCGCGTCGAGCCCGGTACGGGGCCCCGGCGCCGGGCCGCCGTAAACCCGTCTACCCTGGCAGGGCCGGCCCCGGTGACCCGACCGGGCGGCCGGGCAGCAGCCCGCAGCAAGCCCGAGGAGCCCGACGATGTCCCCTGCCACCCTGGCCCACCTGGCCGGCCCGATCTCGACCGAGAACGGCCCGGGCCTGTTCCTGCGGATCATCGTGGTGGCGTCCTTCGTCGGCGTCGGCCTGCTGGCCTGGCTGCTGGTCCGGGCCGGCCGCGACAACTGAACCGTGCGGGCCGCCCGGTCCGCACTGACGGCCCGTCGGGCCGACGGTCCGCCAGCACACCCGCTCCACGGGGTGGACGCGGTGGGCCGCCGAGCGGTTGCGGTGACGGCCCCCGTACGATGAGCCCGCAGGCCGACCCGGCCCGCACCCCTGGTCCGTCACCGAGCCGAGAAGGTCCTGCCGACCATGAGCCACGCCGCACTGTCCGCCCTCACCCAGCTCGCCGCCGAGTCCGAGGGGGGCAACCACGACAGCCTCAACCCGTACCTGACCGGCGGGTCCGCGCTGTTCATCCTGCTGCTCCTGCTCTTCGTGACCACCCGCTTCAACCGCGACCGCTGATCCGGGCGGCCGCCCGGGGCCCCGGTCCGGGGCCCCGCGGGCCGGGTGCGGACGCGGGCTGTCCCGGTGGTCATCCGGGTCGCGTAAGGTGTGGCGCCATGAGAGAGCAGGCCGGGACCGCGGAGCGCGCGGCGAAGAGGCGACTCGGCGTGATGGGCGGCACCTTCGACCCCATCCACCACGGCCACCTGGTCGCCGCCAGCGAGGTCGCGAGCGCGTTCCACCTCGACGAGGTGATCTTCGTGCCGACCGGGCAGCCGTGGCAGAAGTGCGACCGGACGGTCTCCGCCGCCGAGGACCGCTACCTGATGACGGTCATCGCCACCGCGGAGAACCCGCAGTTCTCGGTCAGCCGGATCGACCTCGACCGCACCGGACCGACCTACACCGTGGACACCCTGCGCGACCTGCGGGCGCTCCACCCCGACGCCGAGCTGTTCTTCATCACCGGCGCCGACGCCCTCGCGCAGATCCTCTCCTGGCGGGACTCCGAGGAACTCTTCGAGCTCGCCCACTTCATCGGCTGCACCCGCCCGGGGCACACTCTCTCCGACGCCGGACTGCCGGTCGGCGGGGTCTCCCTGGTCGAGGTGCCCGCGCTGGCCATCTCCTCCACCGACTGCCGCCTGCGGGTCGCCAAGGGCGAACCGGTCTGGTACCTGGTGCCGGACGGCGTGGTCCGTTACATCGACAAGCGGGCGCTCTACGCGCCGGCCCAGCCATGAACCCGGGAGGGGCGGCGTGACCGGATCCGCGAACCGAGGCGGCCAGGACGACGAGGCCTGGTACCCGCACCAGCAGCAGCCCTACCAGCAGCAGCCGTACCAGGACCACTACCAGGACCAGGGGTACCAGGAGCAGGCGTACCGGGAGCAGCCCTACCAGGGGCAGGGGTACGCCCAGGAGCAGTACCAGCAGGGGTACTACGAGCAGCCGCAGACCTACCGGCCCGAGCCCGACCAGGGCTACCCGCAGTACGGGCAGCAGCACGCCCAGCCGCAGGGGTACGGCCAGGACCGGTACCAGCAGGGCCACTACCCGCAGGGCCAGCACCAGCAGCAGCCGTACCAGCCGGAGGCCTACCGGCAGGAGAGCGGCTACCCGCAGTACGGGCAGCGCCAGGCCCACCAGCAGACCCAGCAGCAGGCCCAGCCGCAGGCGTACGCCCAGGACCCGTACGCCGCGGCCGCGCCGCAGCAGGCCGCGCAGGCGGCGCCCCCGGCCCAGCAGGTGCCGCAGCAGGTGCCGCAGCAGGCGCCGCCGCGGCCGCGCCCGGCGGCGCCCGCCGCCCCGGCCGCGCCCGAGCAGCCGTCCGAGCAGGTCGGCGGACGCCGGAACGCGCGGCCGCCCCAGGACGGCAAGGACGGCCGGGACAGCAAGGACAACTACGCCACCGGCGAGTTCACCTTCGTGGACGAGCAGGCGGAGGAGTCCGAGGACGTCATCGACTGGCTGAAGTTCGCCGAGTCGCGCAGCGAGGTCCGGGCCGAGCGGCGCCGCCGGCTGCGCAACCGGCTGGTCGGCGTGCTGGTGGTGCTCGCGGTGCTGGCCGGCGGCGTGTTCGGCTACCTGTGGTGGGACGGCCGGTTCGGCGGGAGCGACGCGGCCGCGGTCGCGGGCGACCGGCAGGTCACCGTGGTGCACCTGCGCGACCTGCAGGGGAAGGTCTCCACCGCGCTGCTGGTGAACGACGCGGCCGGCCACAAGGGTTCGGTGCTGATGCTGCCGGACACCCTCAAGCTGCCCGGCACCGGCGACAGCGGCGTCACCACGGTCGGCCAGTCCCTGGACACCATCGGTGCCTCCGCCACCCGGGAGGGCCTGAGCACCGTGCTCGGCGCCCCGGTGGCCGGCACCTGGCGGCTGGACACCCCGTACCTCGAGCTGCTGGTCGCCCAGCTGGGCGGGGTGGCGGTGGACACCGACGTCGAGGTGCGCGACGGCAACAAGCCGGACGGCCGGGTGCTGGCGGCCGCCGGCAAGGGCGTGATGCTGAGCGGGAAGGCCTCGGTCGCGTACGCCACCTACCAGGCGCCGACCGAGGGCCGGGACGCCCAGCTCGCCCGCTTCGGCAAGGTGATGGAGGCGGTGCTGCGCACCATGCCCACCGACCTGGCGGAGTCCACCGACGACGTGCACCGGATGAACGCGGTGCTGGACCCGTCCCTGCCGGAGAAGAAGCTCGGCGGGGTGCTGGCGCTGCTGGCCGGGCAGGCCAAGGACGGGCACCTGTCCAGCAGCACCCTGAAGACGAAGCCGGACGGCACCCTGGACGAGGCGACGGCCGGCCAGCAGGTGAAGGAGATCCTCGGCGGAACGGTGAAGGCCGGGGCCGTGACCAGCACCGGCGGCACCTCGCGGGTGTCGGTGGTGAACGCCTCGGGCAACGACCAGAACGCCACCGCCGCCGGTGTCCAGGTGACCAACGCCGGCCTGGAGCTGGTGCCCAGCACCGCCAAGGCCGCCGCCCAGGCGGCCAGCGAGATCCGCTACACCGACGACGCGAAGGCCTCGGACGCCAAGGCCCTGGCGGGTGCGCTCGGCCTGCCGGAGACGGTGGTGAAGAAGGTCACCGACCCGCAGAACGCCGACCTGGTGGTGGTCCTCGGCAAGGACTACCAGGCGCCCAAGGCGTAGCGGCCGCCGCCGTCGCGGTGCCCGACCGGGGCCCGGATCCGTGCGATCCGGGCCCCGGCCCGTTCGTGAGATCCTGGAAGGCGTTAATGCCATCGAGCGGGAAGTACACCGTGACCGTCACAGACCACAGCCAGCAGCTCCTGAACGTCGCCGCCCAGGCGGCCGCGGACAAGCTGGCGCACGACATCATCGCCTTCGACGTGAGCGAGGTGCTGTCGATCACCGATGCGTTCCTGATCGCGTCGGCGGGCAACGACCGCCAGGTCCGCTCGATCGCCGAGGAGATCGAGGACCAGCTGCGCGAGCAGCTCGACATCAAGCCCGTCCGCCGCGAGGGCGAGCGCGAGGGCCGCTGGATCCTGCTGGACTACCTGGACATCGTGGTGCACGTCCAGCACTCCGAGGAGCGCTCGTTCTACTCCCTCGACCGGCTCTGGAAGGACTGCCCCGAGGTGCCGCTGCCGGCCGACGCGGTGGCCACCCGCAACCGCCCGGAGAACGCCGTCACCGACGCCGCGGGCAACGCCGTGTCCGCCGGCTCCGAGGACGAGAGCTGAGCCGCGCCGCGCGGGGGCCGCGCATCGTCTTCTGGCGGCACGGCCAGACCTCCTGGAACCTGGAGTCCCGGTTCCAGGGCAGCACCGACATCCCGCTGACCGAGCAGGGCGTCGAGCAGGCCCGGCGGTCCGCCCGGCTGCTGGCGGGCCTCCAGCCCGACCTGCTGATCTCCTCCGACCTCCAGCGCGCCCGGCACACCGCCGCCGAGCTGGCCCAGGTCACCGGGCTCGGGGTGGACCACCACGAGGGCCTGCGGGAGACCTACGCGGGCGAGTGGCAGGGGCTGACCAACGCCGAGATCCGGGCCCGCTACCCGGAGCAGTTCGAGGCGTGGGCGCAGGGGGAGCCGGTCCGCCGCGGGGGCGGCGAACTGGCCACCGAGGTCGCCGACCGCGCGGTGCCGGTGGTGCTGGCCGCGGTCGAGAAGCTGCCGCAGGACGGCACGCTGGTGGTGGTCAGCCACGGCGGCACCATCCGCACCATGCTCGGGCGGCTGCTCGACCTCGACCCGGTGCACTGGGAGCGTTTCGGCGGCCTCTCCAACTGCTGCTGGTCGGTGCTCGGACAGGGCGCACGCGGCTGGCGGCTGCTGGAGCACAACGCGGGCACCCTCCCGCAACCGGTCATCGGCGACGAGACCTGAGGGTGAACCAGGGGCGATTTCGCAGTTCCGGCTCTGACCAGCTAGAGTCTTCCTCGTTCGCAGGCGAGGAACGCAGACCGAAAGGGAAGCGGGAATCGCGGGAACGCGGGGCTATAGCTCAGTTGGTAGAGCGCCTGCATGGCATGCAGGAGGTCTGGAGTTCGATTCTCCATAGCTCCACTCCGCACCGGTGGTCCGCAAGGGCGCACACGTCGCGGGGCTATAGCTCAGTTGGTAGAGCGCCTGCATGGCATGCAGGAGGTCTGGAGTTCGATTCTCCATAGCTCCACAGCGGAGCCGAAGGCCGTCACCCGATCCGGGTGGCGGCCTTCGTCGTACCCGCGGCCGGTGCTCCCGCGCTCACCCCGCCGCGGGCGGGTGGACGTGCGCGGGTCCCCGCGCGTGCCCGGCCGGTGCCGCGGGCGGGTGCAGGTGCAGCCGTTCCAGCAGCGCCCGGTCGCCGGGCGTCTGCGGGGTGTAGACGGTCAGCCGGCACTCCGGCCCGGCCGGCGCCCCGAGCCGGGCCGCCCGCAGCCGTACCTCGCCGATCCCGGGGTGCCGCAGGAGCGTCGGCCCGTCGTGGGGCGGCGCGGAGTCCCGGCGCTCCCACCGGGTGCGGAACCGGGCGCTGGCGCCCGCCAGCGCCCCGAGGAAGCCCTCCCAGGCCGGTTCGCCGACGTGCCGCCCGTACGCGGTGCGCAGGGCCGCCACCATGCGGGACAGCTCCTCGTCGGGCCGTACGAACGGCGTGCAGCACGCGGGCGCGGTGAACGCGCACCAGATGCTGTTGCGCCGGCCGTCCGGGGTCACGGGCGTGACCGTGCGGGGGAACAACAGGTCGTACGAGCGGTTGGTGAGCAGCAGGTCGTGGCGGCTGTTGCCGACCGCCGCGGGCAGCGGGTCGAGCTGGGCGAGGATGAGGGCCACCGCCGGGTCCGGCACCGCCGGCCGAGGCCCGGCCGGCCCGGCGGGCTCCACCCCGGCCAGCCGGAACAGGTGCTCGCGCTCGACCCGGTCCAGCCGCAGCGTCCGGGCCACCGCGTCCAGCGCCCGTTCGGCGGCGTCGACCGGCCTGCCCTGTTCCAGCCGCGTGTACCAGGTGATCCCCACCCCCGCGAGCTGCGCCAGCTCCTCCCGGCGCAGCCCCGGGGTCCGGCGGCGCTGCCCGGCCGGCAGGCCGGCGTCCTCGGGCTGGATCCTGGCCCGGCGGGCCCTGAGGAAGGTGGCGAGCTCGCCCCGTCGCTGCTCCCGGCGCGGCGGCGGCCCGGTCCCGGCCGTGAGGTGGTCCGACGTCATCGTCATCCACCCATGCTCTCCCGCCGCGCCGCGGCGCGAGAGGCGCTTGCGGCAGCCCGCCCGGCCGGCCGCCACCACCGGTCACGGCAGCCCCGCAGGCCCGTCCTGACGATCCTTCAGGGCCGCCCCCGGTGCCCTCCACGTCCCCGCCGCCCCCGCCGCCACCGTCGCGTGCGGTTGCCGCGGTGCGGGCGGACCCTCGGGGCGCTGATCAGAGGGGTGCGGGAGGGTCGGAAAGCGATTAGGGAGGCACCCCCGGGACCGTGTATTGTTGGCGATGTCGCCGGGGGAAACGCCGGGGACAGCGGTAACGAGGGGCTATAGCTCAGTTGGTAGAGCGCCTGCATGGCATGCAGGAGGTCTGGAGTTCGATTCTCCATAGCTCCACAGTCACAGAAGGGCCGTCTCCTGCGGGAGGGCGGCCCTTCTGACGTTCCGTCGACCGGCCCCGCTCCCCGCTGCCGGCCCGTCAGGGCACCGTCCGGCGTCCCCCGGGCTCCGGCAGGGCGTGGTGGGGGCCCTACCGGCGCGCGCGGTGCGCCGGATACGGTCGTGCCATGGCCGACCTGGCGCGCAAACGGAACGAAGAGCTGGCCCGGATACTCCACCAGCTGGGCTGGAGCCCCGAGCGGCTCGCCCGCGAGGTGAGCGCCATGCTGCCGCCCGGCCTCGCGATCAGCTCCACCGCGCCGTACAAGTGGCGGGACCGGGGCATGGTGCCGCGCTCGCCGCACGACCAGACCGTCTGCGAGGTGCTCAGCCGCACCGTCGGCATCGCCGTCACGTACGAGCAGCTCTGGGGCCAGATGGGCGGCAGCCGCGGCGCCAAGGTGCTCTCGCCCCGGCTGCTGACCGACCCGTGGACGGCGGACACCGCGCAGACCGCGCTGCGCGAGGCGGGCGCCGACGCGGCGCCGGTGAGGCTCACCGACCTGTTCCGCGGCGACGAGCTGGAGCAGGCGGCCCGGCACTGGGCCTCCCCGCCGCCCGAGGTCACCGGCGGCGAGGGCGCCCTGCGGATCGCCCCCGAGCAACTGGCGGACCTGCGGCTCTCGTACGACAGCAAGCAGCGCCTGGAGCGCGCCTACGGCGGCGGCCTGATCCTCGGCCCGGCCCGGGCGGAGCTGGCGATGGTCGGCAAGCTGCTGGAGCTCGGCCGCTACGGCGAGGGCCTCGGCCGGGAGCTGTACGGCGCGGCCGGGCGGCTGGCCAGGCTGGTCGGCTGGGCCAGCTACGACATGGGCAACGACGCCGCCGCCCAGCGGGCCTTCGTGGCGGCGCTGCGCGCCGCGCACGTCTCCGGGGACCCGCGGCTCGGGGTCAGCGTGGTCGGCTGCCTCGCCGTGCAGGCCACCTACAACTCCGGCGGGCGCGGACTGGACCCGGTCGCCATGCTCTCCACCGCACTGCGCGCCGCCGACGAGGTGCTGACCCCCCGTGAGCGGGCCCTGCAGCTCGGCCGGATCGCCCGGGCGCACGGCAAGAAGGGCGAGCAGATCAGCGCGGAGGCGGTCGCCGAGCGGGCGTTCCAGGTCCTCGACGGCGAACCGGACCACGGCCAGGAACACGCCGACCTGGAGGGCATGGTGGGCGAGGGCTACCTGTTCCTGGGCGAGCACGAACCGGCCCGCCGGCTGCTCACCTCCGCCGTCGACGCGCTCTCGCCGGAGCGGGCCAGGGCCAGGGCGCTGCTGATGGTCCGGCTGGCCGACTCCTACCGGCGCACCGGGGAGCAGGAGGAGGCCGACCGGATCGCGGACGAGGCCCGGCTGCTGGCGGCCGGCATGCAGTCCGGGCGGGTGGCGCGGGCGCTGCGGGAGTTCGACGCGGCGGTGCGCGCCGGGTAGCCGCCGCGCCGCGGGGCGCGCGCAGGAGCGGGCGCGGGCGGCCGGGGCTCCACGGGCCGGACATCGGCCCGGCGGGCGGCCGCCCTTGCGGTACCCTGACCCCATGCGAACCGTGCGCCTGCTCCTTAGCCGGCCGCGCTGACCAGGACCGGCCGACGCCCCCGGGCGGGGGCCGGAGTCGGCGTGGCGACCCCTCCTGCGAGGGGCCTTTTTGTTTTCAGGCCCGGATCGATGCCCGGTGGCCTGCCCGGGGACGCTGCCCGGTTCGCTTAACGATGACGATGGAGCCCGAAGGACCATGAGCGAGACGACCCCTGCTTCCGGCGCGGCCGACGCCGCCACCGAGCCTTTCCGCTACGGCGCCGCGCTGGCCGCCGAGATCGAGTCCCGCTGGCAGGACCTGTGGGAGAAGGAGGGGACGTTCGACGCCCCCAACCCGGTCGGCCCGCTGGCCGACCCCTCGGCCGGTGAGGTCTCCGCGAAGCCGCACAGCTTCATCATGGACATGTTCCCGTACCCGTCGGGCGCCGGCCTGCACGTCGGCCACCCGCTGGGCTACATCGCGACCGACGTCTACGCCCGCTACCAGCGGATGACCGGTCACAACGTGCTGCACACGCTGGGCTACGACGCCTTCGGCCTGCCCGCCGAGCAGCACGCGGTCAAGACCGGCCAGCACCCCCGGATCACCACCGAGGCGGCCATCGCCAACATGCGCCGCCAGCTGCGCCGGCTGGGCCTGGGCCACGACTCGCGGCGCTCGATTGCCACGATCGACCCGGAGTACTACCGCTGGACCCAGTGGATCTTCCTGCAGATCTTCGACTCCTGGTACGACACCGAGGCCCAGAAGGCCCGCCCGATCGCCGAGCTGGTCGCGCAGTTCGCCGACGGCACCCGCCCGACCCCGGACGGCCGCGCCTGGGAGGCGCTGTCCGCCACCGAGCGCGAGGCCGTGCTGAGCGAGTACCGGCTGGCGTACTCCAAGGAGGTGCCGGTCAACTGGTGCCCCGGCCTGGGCACCGTGCTGGCCAACGAGGAGGTCACCGCCGACGGGCGCTCCGAGCGGGACAACTTCCCGGTCTTCAAGTCGAAGCTGCGGCAGTGGATGATGCGGATCACCGCCTACTCCGACCGCCTGATCTCCGACCTGGACCAGCTGGACTGGCCCGAGGCGATCAAGCTGCAGCAGCGCAACTGGATCGGCCGCTCCGAGGGCGCCCGGGTCGACTTCGCCGCCCCCGGCGACCAGGCGATCACCGTCTTCACCACCCGCCCCGACACCCTGTTCGGCGCCACCTACATGGTGCTGGCCCCCGAGCACGCGCTGGTCGACACGATCGTCCCGGCCGCCTGGCCGGCCGGCACCCACGACGACTGGACGGGCGGCGCGGCCACCCCGGCCGAGGCCGTCGCCGCGTACCGCGCGGAGGCCGCCGCCAAGTCCGACGTCGAGCGCCAGGTCGACGCCAAGGTCAAGACCGGCGTCTTCACCGGCGCGTACGCGACCAACCCGGTCAGCGGCGAGCCGGTCCCGGTCTTCATCGCCGACTACGTGCTGATGGGCTACGGCACCGGCGCCATCATGGCCGTGCCCGCCCACGACCACCGCGACTTCGCCTTCGCCCGCGCCTTCGCGCTGCCGATGCGCTGCGTCGTGCAGCCGACCGACGGCCGCGGCGACGACCCGCACACCTGGGACGACGCCTTCGACACCTACGACTCGGTGATCGTGAACTCGGCCCACGACGGGCTGTCCCTGAACGGCCTGGGCGTGGTCGAGGCCAAGGCCGCCGTCACCGCCTGGCTGGCCGAGCGCGGCATCGGCGAGGGAACCGTCAACTACCGCCTGCGCGACTGGCTGTTCAGCCGCCAGCGGTACTGGGGCGAGCCCTTCCCGATCGTCTACGACGAGGACGGCGTGATGCACGCGCTGCCCGAGTCGATGCTGCCGGTCGAGGTCCCCGTGGTCGACGACTACTCGCCGCACACCTACGACCCGTACGACGCCACCTCCGAGCCCAAGACCCCGCTGTCGCGCAACGAGGCCTGGGTCAACGTCGAGCTGGACCTGGGCGACGGCGTCAAGACCTACCGCCGCGAGACCAACACCATGCCCAACTGGGCGGGTTCCTGCTGGTACGAGCTGCGCTACGTCGACCCGGTGAACAGCGAGAAGGTCGTCGACCCGGCCAACGAGGCCTACTGGATGGGCCCGACCGAGGGCAAGCCGGCCGGCGGCGTCGACCTGTACGTCGGCGGCGCCGAGCACGCGGTGCTGCACCTGCTGTACGCCCGTTTCTGGCACAAGGTGCTGCACGACCTGGGCCACGTCTCCTCGGTCGAGCCGTTCCACAAGCTGTTCAACCAGGGCATGATCACAGCCGACGTGTACCGCGACGGCCGCGGCTTCCCGGTGCCCGCGGCCGAGGTCGAGGAGCGCGACGGCGCCTGGTTCTGGCAGGGCGAGCCGGTCACCCGCGAGGCCGGGAAGATGGGCAAGTCCCTGAAGAACGCCATCGCCCCCGACGCCATCGCCGACCAGTACGGCGCCGACACGCTGCGCCTGTACGAGATGTCGATGGGCCCGCTGGACGTCTCCCGCCCCTGGGACGACCGCGCAGTGGTCGGCTCGTTCCGCTTCCTGCAGCGGCTGTGGCGCAACATCGTCTCGGAGTCCACCGGCGAACTGGTGGTCACCGACGAGACGCCCGACGAGGCCACCCTGCGGGCCCTGCACAAGGCGATCGACGGCATCCGCGCGGACCTGGCCGGCCTGCGCTTCAACACGGCCGTGGCCAAGGCGATCGAGCTGAACAACTTCCTGGTCAAGCGCGGCTCCACGCCCCGCCCGGTGGCCGAGCAGATCGTCCTGCTGATCGCCCCGCTGGCGCCGCACATCGCCGAGGAGCTGTGGCGCCGGCTGGGCCACGAGGAGTCGCTGGCCTTCGCCGACTACCCGGTCGCCGACCCGGCGTACGTGGTGGACGAGACCGTCACCTGCGTGGTCCAGATCAAGGGCAAGGTCAAGGCCCGCCTGGAGGTCGCGCCGTCGATCTCCGACGCCGAACTGGAGGCCCTGGCGCTGGCCGAGCCCGCGGTGGTCGCCGCCATCGGCGACGCCCAGGTCCGCAAGGTCATCGCGCGGGCGCCGAAGCTGGTGAACATCGTCACCGGCTGACGCGCCGTGGGACCCGGACCGGCCGCCACTCCTCGGGGAGGGGCGGCCGGTCCGTTCGTTCGTCCATCCGTATGCCGCTCGGTCGTTCGTTTGTCCGTCCGTCCGTGCGCCGCGCAGGTGCCTGCTCACGGCTCGCCCGTGGGCGGCTCCTCCGTGGGCTCCTCCGTGGGTTTCTCCGTGGGCGCGGGTGGTGGTGCCGGTGAGGCTGCGGCGAGGCGGTCGGCCAGCGTACGGACGTGCTCGACCAGCTCCGGCGGCTCGTGCACGGTGAAGCCGAACCCGAGGACCGCGAGGTGGACGGCCAGCCCGTCGAGAGAGTTGGAACCCGCCCGCAGGGTGCAGCTGTGCTCGTCCAGCGGCTCCACCAGGCCGGAGGTCGGCGGGATCCGCGCCGCGAGGACGTCCGCGGGCGCCCGGACGGTCACCCGGGCCTGGTACCGGTACTGGCCGACGGCGATCTCCCAGGACGCGAACGAGCGGACGTCCTCCTCGGGCGGCCGTCGAGGGGCGAACCGCGGCCCGGCGGGCGGCCGGAGCGTGATCCGGTCGACCCGGAAGTTGCGCCAGCCGGCGCGCCCGGTGTCCCAGGCGACCAGGTACCAGCGGGTGCCGGTGTGCACCAGCCGGTGCGGTTCCACGTCGCGCCGGCTCTCGCTGCCGTCGTGCGCACGGTAGTCGAGGCGCAGCCGTTCGTGCGCCCGGCAGGCGGCGGCGATCCCGGTCAGGACGACGGCGTCCACGGCCGGACCGTTCGAGGCCAGCGCCACCGTGGTGGCGGCGAGCGCGTCGACCCGGTGCCGCAGCCGCGACGGCATCACCTGCTGGAGCTTGGCCAGCGCCCGCACCGACGACTCCTCGATCCCCGACACGGTGCCGCCCGCCGCCGTACGCAGGCCGACCGCCACCGCCACCGCCTCCTCGTCGTCCAGCAGCAGGGGCGGCATCTGCGCACCGGCGCCGAGCCGGTAGCCGCCTGCCACACCGGGCGTGGAGTCCACCGGGTAGCCGAGGCTGCGCAGCTTGTCGACGTCCCGGCGGACGGTGCGGACGTCCACACCGAGGCGGTCCGCGAGGTCCGCACCGGGCCAGTCCCGGCGGACCTGGAGGAGCGAGAGCAGCCGTAGCAGTCGAGCCGAGGTCTCCAGCATGCCGGCCAGTCTGGCACCGATCGAGGACGGATGCCGTCCTCGAGGGCGACCCCGAGGCCGGCCCCGAGACCGGCCCCCGGCAGCCCTGAGCCTTCCCTGATTCTGCGGCGGCTGCGGGCCTCCACCGCCCTCGCCCCGCTGCCGGACCGCTACGGTGGAGGTCTCGGCAGAGCACGGCGGACCGCACGGGCGGCCGGGCCCGGTGGCAGCGGTGGAGGAAGGTGGGCTCGCCATGGACGCGCTCGGAATCGTGGTCGTGATGGTCCTGCTGTTCGGGGCCGCGGTGGTGGCGGCCGCGGTGATCGGGACGGTGAAGGCGGCCAAGGCCGCGGCCGTGAAGCTGGAACGCCACGAGGCGAACGCCCGCCGTGCCGTGGAGAACGTCACGCTGAAGGCGAAGACCTTCACCAAGCCGGGCCCGCACGGCCAACTCGCCGCCGTCCGACTGTCGTTGCGCACCGCACTGGACAGCACCCGGCAGGTGCTCGCCGGCGGCCTGCCGCAGGACGGCCAGCTCGGCGAAGCCATGCAGCTGCTCACCCGGCTCGACGCGCACGCCGCCGAACTCGACGCCGAGATGCGGATGCTGGAACGCGAACCGGACGCCGCCCGGGTCACCGCCAAGCTGGCCGAACTCCGCGAGCGGGCCGGACGTATCACCCACTCCGCGGAGTCGCTGCGCTGGGCGGCCCAGGACCGGATGCGGCGCTTCGCCGACGACGAGCTGAGCCGGCTGACCGACGAGTGCGCCAACGAGGCGGGCGCGCTCCGGCACTGGGACACCGGGGGCGGGGTCGGTGCTGGTGATGCTCAGGCTGGTGCTGGTGCTGGTGCTGGTGCTGGTGCTGGTGCTGGTGGCGGTAGTGGTGCTGGCGATGCCGGTGTTCGTACTGGTGACGGCGGTGGGGCGGGGGCGGACGGCCGGAAGGGGATCGCCGCCGGGCGCCGGCCGAGCGCCGAGGAGGTGCTCGGTCTCGCCGAGCCGCTGGCCCGGCTGGCCGACCGTCTGCGCAAGCCGAACGCCGGCGGTTCGTCCGCCGGGTAGCGCGGGTGGGCGTGGGGGCACGGGTGAGGTGGGTGGGGCAGGTGGGCATGGGTGGTGCGGGTGGTCCGGGGGGTGCGCGCCGCGGCCCACGAGGGATGGCTGCGCTGTCGTCCGCGACCAACGGGGAGTAACCTCCGGCTCATGCCCGGCCACCTCGCTCTTGTCACCGATTCCACCGCCTACCTGCCGCAGGACGCGGTCGACCGGCACGGGATCGAGATCGTCCCGCTCAGTGTGGTCGTGGGTGACGAGGTACTCGCCGAGGGCGTCGAGATCTCGCCCAAGGACGTCGCCGAGGCGCTGCGCGGCAAGCAGCGGGTCACCACCTCGCGGCCGGGCCCCGAGACCTTCGCCGCGGCCTACCGGGCCGCCGCCGAGGCGGGCGCGAGCGGCGTCGTCTCGGTGCACATCTCCTCCGAACTGTCCGGCACGTTCGAAGCCGCCCAGCTGGCCGCCGCCGAGGTGGGCATCCCCGTCCGGGTGGTCGACAGCCGGCTGGTGGGCATGGCGCTCGGGCACTGCGTGCTGGCCGCCGCCGAGGCCGCCGAGGCGGGCGCGGACGTCGACGAGGCCGCCGCGGAGGCCGGCCGGCGGGCCGAGCTGACCCGGGGCTTCTTCTACGTGGACACCCTCGAGTACCTGCGCCGGGGCGGTCGGATCGGCGCCGCCCGGGCACTGGTGGGTTCTGCGCTGGCCGTCAAGCCGTTGCTGCACCTGTCCGGCGGGCGGATCGAGCCGCTGGAGAAGGTCCGGACCGCTTCCCGTGCGATTGCCCGGCTGGAGGAGATCGCCGTGGCCGAGGCGGGCGAGCGGGAGGTGGACATCGCGGTCCACCACCTCGCGGCCGAGGACCGCGCCGAACCCTTGGCGGAACGGCTGCGCGAGCGGGTGCCCGGGCTGCGCGACCTCCAGGTGGCGGAGGTGGGTGCGGTGATCGGCGCGCATGTCGGGCCGGGACTGCTGGCGGTGGTGGTCTCGCCGCGCTGAGCCTCGGGTGCCGGGAGGCGGGGCCTGCTGTGCCGCAAACTCACTCGTCCGAGGTACCTGAGTTATCCACAACCCCTGGTTATCCACAGGGATTTCGAGGTCTTCCGTTCGGTGCCGGCGGCGGGTCTACCGTCCTGGGCATGAGGACCATGACCCCGGGTGCAGCCCGTCGCCGCCAGACCACCGAGACCGTCCGCCACCGGATGGCCAACCTGTTCGCCGCAGCGCAGGACGCGGAGTATCACCCGCCCCGCCCGCAAGTCCTGACGGCCGCGTCCGCACCGGGGAGACCCGGCGTGCCGTGGGGGAGCAAGGCGTCACCACCCGCTCTGGACGAGGACATGGGTGACGGTGGTGACGGTCCCCGGGAGTCGGCGGACGCTGTCCCGGATCCCGGGCCGGAACCCCCGCGTTCGCACCAACCCACGGAGCCCCCGCTCGCCCCGCGCCGGTTGCTGCCGCAGCTGCCGCTGCCTCCCGGGGTCACGCTCGACCGGCGGGCGGTGATCGGGCTGACGGTCCTCCTGCTGCTGGCCGTCGGGTATGCCGTCCAGCACTTCTGGCTGGGCCGCCCGCAACCGGTGACCGTGCCCACGAGCGCGGTCGCCGAGGGACCGGAACGGCCCGCGGGAGCCGGGCCGCCGCCCGCCACCCGCGCAGGGGCAGCGCCTGTCGAGACAGGGTCCTCGCCCGGTACGGATCCGGGCACCGGTGCGGGGATCGCCACCGCCACCGGCACCGGCACCGCCGGTCCCGGCGTCGGCGTCGTGGTCGACGTGGCGGGCCGGGTCGCCCACCCCGGCCTGCGCCGGCTTCCGGTCGGTGCCCGGATCGCCGACGCCTTGGCAGCCGCCGGCGGCCCGCTGCCGGACACCGACACCCAGAGCCTCAACCTGGCCCGGGTGCTGACGGACGGCGAGCAGATCCTGGTCGGCGCCCCGGCCGTCCAGAACGCCGCGACCGGCCCGGCGACCCGAGCCGGGCCACTGAGCCTCAACCGTGCCACCGTCGAGCAACTGGACACGTTGCCCGGGGTCGGCCCGACGCTGGCGCAGCGCATCGTCCAGTTCCGGCTGGAGCACGGGTCCTTCCGCTCCATCGACCAGCTCCGCCAGGTCAGCGGGATCGGCGCCCGGAAGTACGAGGAACTCAAACCCCTGCTCGCCCTCTGACCCCCGAGCCGTCGATCGCCGCTTCACCCCGTCACCGACCGCCTCGGATCCCAGCGAGGTTCCCGCCATCACCCCTCCCGCCATCTCCCTGCCCACAGGCACCCTCCGCACCGCCGGTCTCCCCACCGCGGCCCTCCCCAGAGTCCCCAGAGCCACCCGGCCCCCTCCCGCCGCCGATCTCCGGTTGCTCCTCCCCGCGATCTCGGGCTGGGCCGTCACAGCAGCGGTGCTCGACAGCGATCCGCGCCGCCACCCGCTGCTTCTGCTCGGTGCCGCCCTGGGCGCAGCTCTGGCGCTCGTCCTGCTGGCCCTCCCGGCCCGCCATCGGCGTCAACCCGTACGACTGCTGCTCGCCGCAACCCTGCTCACCGGCGCCGCGGCCACCACGACCACCGTCCTGCACACCGCCGACCTGCACCGCGGCCCACTCCCCGCACTCGCCGACCCACCCGCCGTTCCTGTCCCCGCGTCCTCCGTGCCTACCTCCTCCGTGCCTACCTCCTCCGTCCCCGCTTCCTCCGGCCTGTCCGACCTTCCCCCGGTACCGCCCGACGTGACGGTCGAGCTGACCGTGGCCAGGGACCCGCGCTCCCACAACTCCCCATCCCGCGGTACGGCGGCAGCCAGTCCCGTCCTCACCGTGGCGGCCGTCGTCGACCAGGTCCGCCAGGACGGGCCCGGACAGTCCCGCACGGTCACCACCCGTACCCCGGTCACGCTGATGGTCCGGGTCCAGGACGCCGCCGCCTGGCAACGGCTGGTCCCGTCCACCCGGCTCGGCGCCGACGTGCGGGTGCTTCCCGCCGGCCCCGGCCGGTACGACACCGCCGCACTCCTGCTCGCCCACGGCCCGCCACGGCTGCTCGCGCCGCCGACCCTCCCACAACGGGTCGCCGCCCGGCTGCGGGGCGGTCTGCGGGCGGCCTGCGCCCACCTATCGCCCGACGTCGGAGGGCTGCTCCCCGGACTGGTCGTCGGCGACACCTCAGCCGTCCCGGAGGACCTCGCGGACGCCTTCCGGGCCACCGACCTCGGCCACCTCAGCGCCGTCAGCGGCGGCAACCTCGCCATCGTGCTGGCGGTTCTGCTCGGCGTCCCCGGTCGGTCCGGTACCACCGAGCGCGGCGGGCTGGCCAGGCGGCTCGGAATCCCGCTACGCACCACCGCCCTGCTGGGCACCGCCCTGACGCTCGCCTTCGTCACGGTCTGCCGGCCGGAGCCGAGCGTGCTGCGAGCCGCCGCCACCGGCCTCGTAGGCCTGCTCGCGCTCGCCTGCGGCCGTCCACGCCAGGCGCTGCCCGCGCTGGCCGGCGCCGTCCTCGTCCTGCTCCTCTGGGATCCACTGCTGGCCCGCTCGTTCGGCTTCCTGCTGTCCGTCCTCGCCACGACCGGCCTGCTCACCCTCGGGCCGCGGTGGACGGCGGCGCTGCGCGCCCGTCGCTGGCCGCACCACCTCGCCACCGCCGCCGCCTCGACGGCCGCCGCGCAGGCGCTCTGCGCACCCGTCACCATCCTGCTGGCGCCCCGGGTCAGCCTGGTCGCCATTCCCTGCAACTTGCTCGCGGAAGCCGCGGTCGCGCCCGCGACACTGCTCGGCTTCGCCGCGCTCGTCGTTGATCCGCTCTCCCACCGCGCGGCGGCCCTGCTCGCGGACCTGGCGGCGGTGCCGACCGGTTGGCTGGTCCTCGTGGCCCGTCACGGCGCGGACCTACCGGGCGCCGAACTGGCCTGGCCGGCGGGCCTGCCCGGCGCCGTTCTGCTGGCTGGTACGGTCCTGGCGCTCGTCTGGGCCGCACCTGCCTTGCTGCCGGGCTCCGCCGGCCGCCCACCGGACCCCAGCTGTCCGGATCGTCGGCAGACACCCCGGCTCCGGCCTCGGCCGTGGTCGACACGGTCGGCACGGCCAGGGCATCGAAGTCGCACGCTCCGTCAGCTACCGGCAGTCGTCTGCGCGCTGCTGCTGCCGATCGCGTTGCTGCGACCGCCGGTTCTCAGCAGACTCGCCACCGGCTGGCCGCCGCCGGGGTGGCGGCTGGTGCTCTGCGATGTCGGACAGGGGGACATGACAGTTCTGCCGATCGCCGTCGACACCGCAGTCGTCGTCGACGCCGGTCCGGACCCCAAGGCGGCCGACACCTGCCTGCGCGAGCTCGGCATCACCCGGATCCCGATCCTGATCCTCAGCCACTTCCACGCGGACCACGTCGAGGGACTGCCCGGCGTGCTGCGCGGTCGTCAGGTGGGTGCCGTGCAGACCACCACCCTCGACACCCCGCAGGGCGAGCAGGGCCGGGTCGCCCGATGGGCCGCCGGGGCGGGGGCACCATTGCTGCGCGCCCGCCGTGGCGAGCGCCGGAGCGCAGGTCCGCAGCTGTCCTGGGAAGTGCTCTGGCCCGACGGTGTACCCGGCCCGCTCTTTCCGGGAGCCAACAACGCCAGCATCGCCGTCCTGGCGACGGTCGGCCCGGCCGGTGACGCACTGCGCGTTGCGCTCCTCGGTGACCTCGAACCACCGGCCCAGGCCGAACTGTTGCTGCGCGGCCCGCCCCTCGGCCCGGTGCACGTGCTCAAGGTGGCCCACCACGGCTCGGCCAACCAGGACTGGGCACTGGCCGCCGCCCTGCGTCCGAGACTCGCGCTGATCAGCTGCGGTGCCGACAACCCGTACGGCCATCCGTCCGCGTTCACCGTCGACCGGCTGCGTGCGCAGGGCGCGACCGTGCTGCGGACCGACCGGTCCGGCGACATCGCGGTCGTCGGTACCGGGGGCAGCCTGGCGACGGCCGTCCACCCGCACCCGCTCCGGCAGTGACAGCGATGCGGGAGCGCGCGGCGCGGACGCCGTCAGGCCCGCCGTGGCGTGCCTTCCCCAGCGCCGAGGCCCGAAGCGCCGGGGCCCCCGGCGCGGACCGGGCCAACGGGCTCGCCGGGGTTGCCAGGACTGCCGGGGCTGCCGGGGGCATCGAAGCGTTCGGTGCCCACCACGCGCAGCAGTTGCAGATGGGTGGCGTCCGAGGTGCCGGGCGGCGGGGTGAAGATCAGCAGGCGCTGGTCCTCGGTCGGTGTCAGCAGGGTCTGGCAATCCAGGTCCACCGGCCCGATCACCGGGTGCACCACCCGCATCCGGCTGGACCGCCGGACGGCGACCTCGTGCAGCTCCCACAGCGCGGAGAACTCGGCACTGGCCGCCCGCAGCCGTTCCACCAGCGCGGCCGATGCCGCGTCGCCCGCCCGGCGTGCGACGGCCGCCCGCAGGTCGGCGACGTGCACCCGGCTCCAGTGGTCGTGCTCCGCGACCGGGTAGGCGACGCGGGCGGCGGGGTCGGTGAACCACCGCCATGCCACGTTGCGGTTGTCCGGGTCCAGCGGGCACACCCCTCCGAACAGGGCCGTCGCGATGGCGTTCTGCGCCAGCAGGTCGCCCAGGTCGCTGACGATCTGCGCCGGGGTCTCGGTCAGCTGGTCGAGCAGGTACAGCAGCCCGGGCTTGATGTGCTCCCCGCAGAGCCGTCCGGTCGGCGGACGGTGTCCGGCGAGCAGGAAGAGGTGGTCGCGTTCATCCTCGGTCAGCCGCAGTGCGCGGGCCAGCGCGCTGAGCATCTGGTCGGACGGCTGCGGGCCGCGGGCCTGTTCGAGCCGGATGTAGTAGTCGGCGGACATCCCCGCGAGATGGACCACCTCCTCGCGCCTCAGCCCCGGGGTCCGGCGGCGCGGGCCCTCCGGCAGGCCGACGTCCTGCGGGCGCAGGCGCTCCCTGGATCGGCGCAGGAAGTCGGCGAGTTCGCGGCGGTTCATCTCCATGGCCGCCATCCTGCCTGTTCATCCGACGGCCAGTCAGGGATTGCCGATACCAGTCACGGAACGCAACCGGCCCCCGGCGCGGCACCGGCTCCCGCGGCACCGGCTCCCGCGGCATCGCCCCCGTGGCATCCCCCGTGGCACCGGTCCGGCTGCCCAGGTGCCCGGCAGCCCCGCTACCTGGCAGGCCGCCCCTTGCGGCACCTGGCCGGGCCGGTCAGTCCTCCTCCCGCCACCCCTCGAACTCCGCAGCGGTGTCGTCCAGCTCGGCGAGCTGTTCCGCCGTCCAGCCGCCGTCCTCGGGCGCCTCCAGCACCACCAGCCACTGTGCGTCCTCCGCGTCGTCCTCCCCGGCCAGCGCGTCCCGTACCAGCTCGGGCCGGGCGAGCCCGGGCAGTTGCTCGGCGAGCCGGTCGGCGGCCTCCTCGGCGGCGTCGCGGTCGGGCAGGACGAGCAGCTGGCGGGTGTGGTTCGCGGTCATCGCACCATTGTCCAACCCCCGCTCGCCCGCCCCGAGCAGAGGTCTCCACAAGGTCCGGCACGGATCTCGGCCGGGATCTCGGCCAGGGTCTCGACCTGGGTCTCGGCCATGATCTCGGCCAGGGTCCGGTCCCCGCAGCGGTGCCCACCGCACCGCCCACCGCCGCGTCGACCGCACCACCCCGCCACCGTGCCCGCCGCAGTCCCGGCCGACGTGTCGCGGAGCTGTCGGCGCCGCGTGCGATGCTGGTACGCGATGGCCAGGAAGAGTGCACCCGACGATCTGCTCGCCCCGCTGACCCTCGCGGTCGGCCAGGAGGAGCTGCTGCTGGACCGTGCGGTCGCCGAGGTGGTGGCAGCTGCCCGTGCCGCCGACCCGGACACCGACGTCCGCGATCTCGCCCCCGGTGCCTTGCAGCCCGGCAGTCTGGCGGAGCTGACCACGCCCTCGCTGTTCGCCGAGCGCAAGGTGATCGTGGTCCGGGCCGCGCAGGATCTCGCGGCCGACTCGGTCAAGGAGGTCAAGGCTTACCTCGACTCCCCGGTCGAAGAAGTGATCATGGTGCTGGTGCACGCCGGCGGCGCCAAGGGCAAGGGCCTGATGGACGCGGCGAGGAAGGCCGGCGCCCGCGAGGTGGCCTGCGCCAAGCTGACCAAGGCCGGCGAGCGGCTGGCCTTCGTCCGCAACGAGTTCCGGCAGCTCGGCCGCTCGGCCACCCCGGAGGCCGGGCAGGCGCTGCTCGACGCGCTCGGCAGCGACCTGCGGGAGTTGGCCGCGGCCTGCAGCCAGCTGACCGCCGACGTCGAGGGCACCATCGACGAGACGGCGGTGGCCAAGTACTACAGCGGCCGGGCCGAGGCGACCGGCTTCGAGGTGGCCGACCTGGCGGTCACCGGCCGGGCGGCGGAAGCACTGGAGCGCCTGCGCTGGGCGCTCGCGGTCGGCCAGCCCCCGACCGGTATCACCTACGCGCTGGCAGCCGGGGTCCGCAGCATCGGCCGGCTGGCCACCGTCGGGCGGAACATGCGTCCCGCCGACCTGGCCCGCGAGCTAGGCATGCCGCCGTGGAAGGTCGACCGGGTGCGCCAGCAGATGCGCGGCTGGACGGGGGACGGCGTCGCGGCGGCGCTGACCGCGATCGCCCAGGCCGACGCCGCCGTCAAGGGCGGCTCGGACGACCCGGCCTACGCCCTGGAACGTGCCGTGGTCGCAGTGGCCCGCGCCTCCCGGATGAGCGCCCGCCCCTACTGAGCCCGGTATCGGTCATCCGGCACCGGGTCATCCGGCACCGGGTCACGCGGTATCGCCTCACGCGGCGTCGGTTCGCCCTGCCCCGGTACGCCCGGCGACCGGCTCGCAAGCCGCCCCTGCGACCGGCTCACAGGCGGCCCGGAGCCACCCGTCAGAGCCTGCCGCCGAGTGCCTTCAGCGCGTCCCGGCTGTCGATCAGCAGCGCCTGCCGGATCTCCTCGCGGTCCGGCACGCTGGCGGCCTTGCCCTCCTGGTACGACCCGGACCAGCTCGCGTAGTAGGTCATCCCGGCCTGCCGCACGTACAGCACCTGGGTGAGGTAGTGCCAGGTCTTGTCCGAGCCGGTGGTGTCGTCCAGGTAGCCGATGTACGCGTCGTCGCCGAGGCCCGGCACCGAGCTGATCTCGTACTTGCGCTGCTGGAGCCCGGAGCGCTGCGCCTCGAACTCGGGCCGGGGGTCGACCTTCTTGTGGAACTGCACGTCCAGGTAGATCGAGAAGTAGTCGCTGTCGCTGCTGAGCCGCTTCCGGTACTGGCTGCAGTACATGTCGTCGAGCGCCGTGTGCCGGGTGGTGTAGTGGTACGGCGTGCCGGTCTGCGAGGGGTACAGCTGGCTGAACTTGGCCAGCTTGACGGTGTCGCAGAGGTTGTCGGCCACCTGGTACCCGGCCACGCCGGGGGAGTTGCCGGCGCCGTCCGTGACGATGCCCGGTACGAGCAGGACGGCGGCCGCCCAGACGGCCGAGGCCAGCACCGCGCCGCCCACACCCCACAGCACCCCGCGCCGCCCGCCGCCGGTTCCGCCACCGTTGCCGCCGCCGGGGACCGGACCGCCCGGGCCGGAGGTGCCCGGCGAGGTCCCGGCCGGCCCGTACCCCGTCGCCGCCTGCCGGCTGCCGGGCAGTGTCGTACCGGGCAGCGGACCGCCCTGGCGTCCGAGGTGGGGGCCGCCGGGCTGGTTCCCCGGTGCCTGGCCGTAGGGGGAGGAAGGCACGTTGGGTGGTGGTGGAGTCGACATCGGGGCCCCCAGCTGGCCTGTCCGGTACTGCGGTCGGGCGGTCGAACCGAACCATACCGGTGCCCGTACACCCCGCATCACCGTGCGACCGGCCCACTTCCACCGTCCACCGCGACCACTCACCGCCGGGCGAACCCGCGCCCGCGCCCTCGCTGCGTCGCCCGGATCGCTCCCGGATTGCTCCCGGAACGCCGACAGGCGCCGCGACCACCCGGGGAATGGGGTTCGGTCGCAGCGCCTGTCGGTCTACTGCTGTCCAGCTGTGGTGTACCGCACCCGCGTGGCGAACGCAGGCCGCGTGCGGTACGGAGTCGTGCGCCTCGGGCTTCCGGATAGAGGGCCGGAGCGGCCGTCGAGGCTCGGTCGGCGCGGAGCGGGTAGAGGGCCGCGGATCACGCCGTCCGGTCCGGGCTGGGCCCGGTGGTGCTCACAGGAGCGAGAATCAGGCGGCGGTGTTGACGCGCTTGGTGATCGCCGACTTCTTGTTGGCGGCCTGGTTCTTGTGGATGACGCCCTTGCTCACGGCCTTGTCGAGGGCACGGGAGGCGGCGCGCGCCAGCTCGGTGGCCTTCTCGGTCTCACCGGCGGCAGCGGCCTCGCGGGCCTTGCGCAGGGCGGTCTTCAGCGAGGACTTGACGGCCTTGTTGCGCAGGCGCGCCTTCTCGTTGGTCTTGTTGCGCTTGATCTGGGACTTGATGTTCGCCACGAAGGAGCCTCAGTCTGGTTGGAACGACGGTTTCCGGTCCCCGGCCGTGGCCGGGGGTTTCGCACCTTCGGTGGCCCCGGTCTGCTGAGAGGGCATGCCGAGGCCAGGTGCAGCGCCCCACGTTACCAGGGGCCCCGACCCGCCCCCAAACCGGCGGGCCGCCGCCGTCCGGCCGCGGCGACCGCCGTCCCGCCGCACAGGCCCTAGCCGCGCAGCAGCGGCTCGCCGTAGTGCTCGACCTCGGGGAACGGCTCGTAGAAGTGGTGCAGCAACTCCCGCCACCTCGCGTACTCGGCGGAGCGCCGGAACCCCTCGGTGTGGTCCTCCAGGCTCTCCCAGCCGACCTGGAGCAGGAACCGGGAGCCGCGCCCCTGGTCCAGGCAGCGCCGCAGTTCCAGCGAGCGGAACCCGCGCTGTACCGAGATCAGCGGGCGGGCCAGGGCGAAGGCGGCGAGGAATTCGTCCTCCCGGCCGGGGCGGACGTCCAGCAGAGCGCTTTCGAGGATCATGCCCAGCCATCCTGCCCCACGCCCGCAGGCCCGCACGCCCACACGCCCGCACGTCCCCACAGCCGCCCGCCCGCACGCCCCACGCCCGCCCGTCGGCATCCCCGGAGACCCGGCCCGCGCTCCCGGAGGCCCGTGCCCGCACGCCCCGGAGAGCCCCGCCGCGGCCCCGCCGCAGCGGCCGGGACGAGCTGACCGGCGCCGCGCCCCGGGCTCGTGGGAAGATGGGCGGAACCATATCGATCGGACGAGACCGTCCGGTCGCCGGGAGGACGGTCCGAGACGGCCCGCAGATCCCGGCCCCCGGACCAACGGAGAATCGGACCAAGGTGCCCGCGACCCCCAGCAACGTGCCAGAGCCCAGCCGGACCGACCCGGCGGTGATCCGCAACTTCTGCATCATCGCCCACATCGACCACGGCAAGTCCACGCTCGCCGACCGGATGCTGCAGATCACCGGTGTGGTCGACCCCCGGCAGATGCGCGCCCAGTACCTCGACCGGATGGACATCGAGCGTGAGCGCGGTATCACCATCAAGTCGCAGGCGGTCCGCCTTCCGTGGGCCCCCCGGGCCGGCGAGAACGCCGGCACCACGCACATCCTGAACATGATCGACACCCCCGGCCACGTGGACTTCACGTACGAGGTGTCCCGCTCCCTCGCGGCCTGCGAGGGCACCATCCTGGTGGTCGACGCGGCCCAGGGCATCGAGGCGCAGACCCTCGCCAACCTGTACCTGGCGCTGGAGAACGACCTCACGATCATCCCGGTCCTCAACAAGATCGACCTGCCGGCCGCCCAGCCCGAGAAGTACGCCGCCGAGCTGGCGCACATCATCGGCTGCGACCCGGAGGACGTGCTCAAGGTCAGCGCCAAGACCGGTCTCGGCGTCGAGGACCTGCTCGACCACGTGGTCGACCGGATCCCGGCCCCGGTCGGCGTCAAGGACGCCCCGGCCCGCGCGATGATCTTCGACTCGGTCTACGACTCCTACCGCGGCGTGGTCACCTACGTGCGTGTGGTCGACGGCCAGCTCACCAAGCGTGAGCGGATCGCGATGATGTCCACCGGCGCCACCCACGAGCTGCTGGAGATCGGCGTCATCTCGCCGGAGCCCAAGGTCGCCGACGGCCTCGGGGTCGGCGAGGTGGGCTACATCATCACCGGTGTGAAGGACGTCCGGCAGTCCAAGGTCGGTGACACCATCACCTCGATGCACAAGGGTGCGACCGAGCCGCTGGGCGGCTACAAGGACCCGCGCCCGATGGTGTTCTCCGGCCTGTACCCGCTGGACGGCAGCGACTACCCGCTGCTGCGCGACGCCCTCGACAAGCTGCGCCTGAACGACGCCGCGCTGGTCTACGAGCCGGAGACCTCGGTCGCGCTCGGCTTCGGCTACCGCTGCGGCTTCCTCGGCCTGCTGCACCTGGAGATCATCCGGGAGCGGCTCGAGCGCGAGTTCAACCTCGACCTGATCTCCACCGCCCCGAACGTGATCTACCGGGTGGTGATGGAGGACGGCTCCGAGCACACCGTCACCAACCCGAGCGAGTTCCCGACCGGCAAGATCGCCGAGGTGTACGAGCCGGTGGTGCGCGGCACCATCCTGGCCCCGAACGAGTTCGTCGGCGCCATCATGGAGCTCTGCCAGGCCCGCCGCGGCAACCTCCAGGGCATGGACTACCTCTCCGAGGACCGGGTCGAGCTGCGCTACACGCTGCCGCTCGCGGAGATCGTCTTCGACTTCTTCGACCAGCTGAAGTCCAAGACCCGCGGCTACGGCTCCTTCGACTACGAGCCGATCGGCGAGCAGAGCGCCAACCTGGTGAAGGTCGACATCCTGCTGCACGGTGACGCGGTGGACGCGTTCTCCGCGATCGTGCACAAGGACAAGGCCTACAACTACGGCGTGATGATGGCCGGAAAGCTCCAGAAGCTGATCCCGCGCCAGCAGTTCGAGGTGCCGATCCAGGCGGCCATCGGCTCCCGGGTGATCGCCCGTGAGACGGTCCGCGCGATCCGCAAGGACGTCCTCGCCAAGTGCTACGGCGGTGACATCTCGCGTAAGCGCAAGCTGCTGGAGAAGCAGAAGGAGGGCAAGAAGCGGATGAAGATGGTCGGCCGCGTGGAGGTCCCGCAGGAGGCCTTCATTGCCGCGCTGTCCACCGACGCGGACGCCCCGAAGGAGAAGAAGTAGCACCCGGCCCGACCGGGCCCACGACGCAGGCCGCCACCCGTGACCGACGGGCGGCGGCCTGCGCCGTCCGCGGGCGGAGGTACGGGCGGAGGTACGGGGGAGGGTGCGGGCCGGGGCAGACGGGCCGGGGCCGCTCAGCGCCGGGTGGGGAAGCCCGGCGCGACGGTGATCACCGCGCCGGGGGCGTACCGGCCGACGGTGGCCAGCAGGGTGTCGGTGTCCAGCGGCCAGCCGTTCACCGCCCGGCTGGCGGAGACCAGTTCGGCGTCGACGCCGGTCAGGTCCTCGACCGCCGACCGGCCCAGCGGACCGGTCGGCGTCCCGGGCAGCCGGGCCGCGCCGGGCACCCGGTGCACCCCGACGTACGGCATGCTGCTCCCGTACGGCAGCGGCTGGAGCCACAGCCGCAGGCCGCGGACCTCGGACCAGGGCACCAGCGTGGTGGTGGCCGCGTAGCGCAGCGGGGTGCCGCCGAGCAGGATCCCGTCGGCGTCGACGCGCAGGGCGACCTTGCGGCTGCCGGAGCTGTAGGCCATCACCAGGGCGCCGCCGCCGAACAGGAGCAGCCCGCAGATCCGCAGGACGGTGCCGAGCGGGCCGGTGCCGAAGACGTCGGTGAGCAGCAGGACGGTCACGAACAGCAGGCAGGTCACGAGCACGCCGACGGTGCGGGCGCTCCAGCCGAAGCGGGACTCGTAGACCTCTTCGCCGACCTCTTCGTTGACATCTTCGTTGATCGTCACGGGCTGGATTGTGTCAGTGCGGTGCGCGGTCGGGGAAGATCCCCGTTCGCCGCAGGGGCGTCCGCCGGTCAGCGCAGCGCCAGCACCACACCGTTGACGATGGCCGCCTTGGTCAGCCGGGCGAGGGTGCCGCGGACGGCGGTGGGCCGCATCGAGTCGTCCCGGTGGATCAGCTGGACCAGCGCCTCCCGCCGGCCGAGGCTGAGGCACTGCAGGCCGTACCGGAAGGCGAACGGTGCGGAGGTCCGGCCGGCCAGCCGCTTGCCCAGGTAGAGGCCCATCGGCTGGGCGGTGGCGCAGCCCATCCGGAGGGTGCCGGTGCCGGGGACGGTGACCTCGGCGGCGTCGCCGATCACGTACACCTCGGGGTGCGAGACCGAGCGCAGGTACTCGTCGACCCGGGCCCGGCCGTCCGGGGTGACCGCGAGTCCGGCGGTGGCCGCCAGCGGGTGCGGTTCCATCGAGGCGGCCCAGGCGACCAGGTCGGCGTCGAGGGTCCCGGTGTCGGTGCGCAGTCCGTGCGCGGTGACGGCGGTGACGGGGGAGTGCTCGTGCACCTGGACGCCGAGCCGGCCGAGGACCCGCAGGACGTGTGCCCGGCCCTTGGCGGAGAACCAGCCGCCGACCTGGCCGGCGGCGACGATCCGGACCTGCCAGGCGGGGTGCGCCTCGGCGAGTTCGGCGGCGAGTTCGATGCCGGTGGCGCCGCCGCCGACCACGGCGACGGTGCCGGGCGCGGGCGCCTCGGCGATCCGGCGGCGGATCTCGGCGGCCCGTTCGGCGGTGAGCGCGTGCTCGGCGACGCCGGGGACGCCCTGCCGGTCGGTGCGGCTGCCGAGCGCGTACACCAGGGTGTCGTAGGACAGGGCCTCGCCGTTGTCGAGGAAGACCTTGCGGGCGGTGAGGTCCAGTTCGGTGACCCGGGCGGGGACGTGGGTCACCTGACGGCCGCGGATCACCCGGGCGATGTCGGGGCGGTGCTCGGGGCGTCCGGCGGCCTGCTCGTGCTGCCGCACCCGGTGCCGGAAGCGGGTCTCGGGGGCGACCAGGGTGACCCGGTGGCGGCGGCCCGCCCGGGTGGCCGCGCTGAGCCCGGCGTAGCCGGCGCCGATCACCACGATGTGCTGCTGCCCGGTCATGGTGTCCTCCTCCTTCGGTGCGCGGTGGTCCGCGCGTTCGGGAAGGGGACGACGCAGCCCGTCCGGGTGTGACAGTGACCCGCGTCACATCCCGGGCGCGGTCGGTCAGGCCAGGTGGGTGAGCTTCTCCGGGTTGACCATGACGTACGCGTCGGTGATCCGGCCGTCGCGGACGGTGAACGCCATGACGCCGCCGATCCGGCCGGGCGCCTCGAGGAACACCATCCCCGGTTCGCCGTTGACCCGGGCGAAGCCGAAGGAGGCGGTCGAGCCGGGGACGAAGACCCGGCGGATCAGGCCGAGCACCAGGCGGGCGACCTTGTCGGCGCCGTACACCGGCCGGGCGCCGGCGCTGACGATGCCGCCGCCGTCGGAGTGCCAGACCACGTCGGGGTCGAGAACGGCGAGCAGGCCCTGGAGGTCGCCGCCGGTGGTCGCGGCGGCGAAGGCGTGGACGGCCTGCCGGTGTTCGGCCGGGTCGATCCGGCCGCGCCGGCTGCCCTCGCGGACCCGGCGGCGGGCCCGGGAGGCGAGCTGCCGGGCGGCGTCGGGGGTCCGGTCGAGGGAGGCGGCGATCTCGGTGAAGTCCACCGCGAAGACGTCGTGCAGCACGAACGCGGTGCGTTCGGCGGGGGTGAGCTGTTCCATCACGGCCAGCATCGCCAGCGACACCGACTCGCCGAGTTCCGCCCGGCGGGCGGGGGAGTCCTCGTCGTCGACCAGCGGTTCCGGCAGCCACTCGCCGTAGTAGGCCTCCCGGCGGGCGCGGGCGGAGCCGAGCTGGTCGTAGCAGAGCCGGGTGACCACGGTGCTGAGGTAGGCGCGCGGGTCGGCGACCCGGCCGCGGTCGGCGGCCCGCCAGCGCAGCCAGGCCTCCTGGAGGACGTCCTCGGCGTCGGTCAGCGACCCGAGCAGCCGGTAGGCGACGGCGCCGAGGTACCGGCGGTTGGCCTCGAACGCGTCCTGGAGTGCGTCCTCGGGCGCGTCCTCGGGCGTGTCCTGGAAGGCGCCCGGGGTGGTCCCCGCCGTGGTGGGCGCGTCCGCTCCGGTGGCTGCGGCTGCCGTGGCCGATCCCTCGTCACTCACCCGCCCACGGTAGCGCGGTGGGGCGGGCCGGTCAGCCCTCGGCCGCCGCCATCAGGGTGCGCAGCAGCCGGTTCAGCTGCTCGGCGTCCCGTTCGCCGAGGGCTGCCATGACGTGCTGCTGGACGGTCATGCCGGCGGCCGCGGCGCCGTCGACGGTGTCCAGTCCGGCCGGGGTGAGGGTGACCTTGAGGCCGCGCCGGTCGGTCGGGTCGGGGGAGCGGGTGAGCAGGCCGGCCCGTTCCAGTTTGTCGAGGCGGCCGGTCATGCCGCCGGTGGTGAGCATCAGGGTGGCGGTCAGCTCGCGCGGCGAGAGGGTGTACGGCTCGCCGGCCCGCCGCAGGGTGGCGAGCACGTCGAACTCGCCGCGGCCGATCCCGTACGGGGCGTAGGCCTGCTCCGCGCGCTCGCCCATGGCCCGGGCGATCCGGTAGATCCGGCCGAACGCGGCCATCGCCTCGGTCTGCGGGGTGAGGTCGGGGCGTTCGCGGCGCCACTGGGCGGCGATGGCGTCGACCGGGTCGGCCTGATCGGCCTGATCGGCCGGGGCCGGCTGGGCGGGGTCGGTGGTGGTGCGGTCCATGCGGCCAGTCTGGCACAGAACCTTTGCGGCAAGCTGCTTAGCAGAAAGTGGCTTGCGAGTGATTGGCTTAGTGCTAAGTTATTTTCATGCTTTCTTCCTCGCGCACCCTGCTGCTCACCGCGCTCGCCCCGCTCGCCTGGGGCTCCACCTACGCCGTCACCGCCGAGTTCCTGCCGCCCGACCGCCCGCTGCTGGCCGCCACCCTGCGGGCGCTGCCCGCCGGGCTGGTCCTGCTGGCGGCCACCCGGGTCCTGCCCCGCGGCCACTGGTGGTGGAAGGCCGCCGTGCTCGGGGCGCTCAACATCGGGATCTTCTTCGCGCTGCTGTTCATCGCCGCCTACCGGCTGCCCGGCGGCGTGGCCGCGGTGCTCGGCGCCGTACAGCCGCTGCTGGCCGCCGGCCTCGCCGTCCCGCTGCTCGGCGAGCGGGTCGGCCGCCGCTCCCTGCTGGCGGGTCTGGCGGGCGTGGTCGGGGTGGCCCTGGTGGTGCTCAGGGCCACCGCCCGGCTGGACGCCCTCGGCGTCCTGGCCGGCCTGGCCGGCGCCGCCTGCATGGCCACCGGCACCGTGCTGACCAAGCGCTGGGGGCGGCCGGAGGGCGTCGGCCCGCTGGCCATGACGGGCTGGCAACTGGCCGCCGGCGGGCTGCTGCTGCTCCCGGTCGCGCTGCTGGTGGAGGGCGCCCCGCCGGCCCTCACCGCGGTCAACCTCGCCGGGTACGCCTACCTGGCCATCGCCAACACGGCGCTCGCGTACTGGATCTGGTTCGCCGGGGTCGGCCGGCTGCCCGCGGCCTCGGTCGCCCTGCTCGGGCTGCTCAGCCCGGTCTCGGCCGCGGTGCTCGGCTGGGCCGCGCTCGGCCAGGCCCTGACCGCGGTCCAACTGCTCGGCATGGGCATCGCGCTGGGCTCGACCGTGCTCGGCCGGCCCCGGGCCCGGACGCGCCGGGGGGAGGCCGACACCGCCGGCCTCCCCCCGGTCGCACCGCGGTCTCAGTCGACCTCGGCCACCGCCTGAGCGAACTGCGCCTGGTAGAGCCGGTGGTACGCGCCCTGGGCGCCGATCAGTTCCTCGTGCGAGCCCTGCTCGACGATCGACCCGTCCTCCATCACCAGGATCACGTCGGCGTCCCGGATGGTGGAGAGCCGGTGGGCGATCACGAAGCTGGTCCGGCCGCTGCGCAGCCGGGCCATCGCCCGCTGGATGAGCACCTCGGTACGGGTGTCGACCGAGCTGGTGGCCTCGTCCAGGACCAGGATGCCGGGCTGGGCGAGGAACGCCCGGGCGATGGTGATCAGCTGCTTCTCGCCCGCGCTGACACCGGTGCCCTCGTCGTCGATCACCGTGTCGTAGCCGTCCGGCAGGGTCCGTACGAAGCGGTCCACGTGGGCCGCCTTCGCCGCCTCGATCACCTGCTCGCGGGTGGCGCCCTCGGCGCCGTACGCGATGTTGTCGGCGATCGAGCCGCCGAACAGCCAGGTGTCCTGGAGCACCATGCCGATGCCGGAGCGCAGCTCCTCGCGGGCCATCGCGCCGATGTCCACGCCGTCCAGGGTGATCCGGCCGCCGCTCACCTCGTAGAACCGCATCAGCAGGTTGACCAGGGTGGTCTTGCCGGCGCCGGTCGGGCCGACGATCGCCACCGTGTGCCCGGGCTCGACCTTCAGCGACAGGCTCTCGATCAGCGGCTTGTCGGCGTCGTAGCGGAACGACACGTCCTCGAAGGCGACCCGGCCGTTCAGCGCCGCCGGGCGCTGCGGCACGGCGGGCTCGGGGGTCTGCTCGGGGGCGTCGAGCAGCTCGAAGACCCGCTCGGCGGAGGCCACCCCGGACTGCACCAGGTTGGCCATCGAGGCGACCTGGGTGAGCGGCTGGCTGAACTGCCGGGAGTACTGGATGAACGCCTGCACGTCGCCGATGGACAGCGCACCGCTCGCCACCCGCAGCCCGCCGACCACCGCCACCAGCACGTAGTTGAGGTTGCCGATCAGCATCATCGCGGGCTGGATGATCCCGGAGATGAACTGGGCCTTGAAGGCGGACTCGTAGAGGTCCTCGTTCTCCTTGCGGAAGATCTCCGCGGCCTCCCGCTGGCGGCCGAACACCTTCACCACCGCGTGGCCGGTGTACATCTCCTCGATGTGCGCGTTCAGCTTGCCGGTGGTGCGCCACTGGGCCACGAACTGCGGCTGGGCCCGCTTGCCGACCCGGGTGGCGACCACCACCGACAGCGGCACCGAGACCAGCGCGATCAGCGCCAGCAGCCAGGAGATCCAGAACATCATCGCCAGCACGCCGACGATGGTCAGCAGCGAGTTCACCACCTGGCCCATGGTCTGCTGCATGGACTGGCCGATGTTGTCGATGTCGTTGGTGACCCGGCTGAGCACCTCGCCGCGCGGCTGCCGGTCGAAGTAGCTGAGCGGCAGCCGGGAGATCTTCTCCTCGACGTCCTTGCGCAGCCGGTACACCGCCCGGTTGATGGCCAGCGCGGCCAGCCGGCCCTGGAAGATGCCGAAGACGGTCGCGGCCAGGTAGATGCCGAGCACCCAGAGCAGCACGGTGCCGATCGCGCCGAAGTCCATGCCCTGGCCGGGGGTGAAGTCCACCGAGCCGACCAGGTGGGCCAGCTTGTCGCCGCCCCGCTGCTGGGCCATCTCGACGGCCTGGGCCTTGGTGGTGCCGGGCGCGTACTGCCCGCCGACCACCCCGGCGACGATCAGGTCGGTGGCGTGGCCGAGGATCTTCGGCCCGACCACGGCGGCGCCGATGCTCAGGGTGCCGAGCGCCAGCACCCCGGTGATCAGGTTGCGTTCGGGCCGCAGCCGGCCCAGCAGCCGCTTGCCGGAGTTCTTGAAGTCCAGTGACTTCTCCGCGCCCTGGGCGCCCATGAACCGGCCCGGTCCGGCCGGTCCGCGCCGTGCGGCGGCCTCCTGCGAGCCGCCCGGCTTCGGGGCCTCGGCGCCCGGGGCCCCGCCCGGGGCCTGCTTCGCGGTGGTCACGCCGCCTCCTGCTCGGTGAGCTGGGAGAGCACGATCTCCCGGTACGTCGGGTTGTCCGCCATGAGCTCCTGGTGGGTGCCGCTGCCCACCACCGCGCCCTCGTCGAGGACGATGATCAGGTCGGCGTCGCGGATGGTGGAGACCCGCTGGGCGACGATCACCACGGCGGCGTCCGCGGTCTCCTCGGCGAGCGCGGCGCGCAGCCGGGCGTCGGTCGCGTAGTCGAGCGCCGAGAACGAGTCGTCGAAGAGGTAGATCTCCGGCTTGCTGACCAGCGCCCGGGCGATGGCGAGCCGCTGGCGCTGGCCGCCGGAGACGTTGGAGCCGCCCTGGGAGACCGGGGCGTCCAGGCCTTCGGGGAGGAGTTCGACGAAGTCCCTGGCCTGGGCGGTCTCCAGGGCCTGCCAGAGTTCGTCGTCGGTGGCGTCGGGGCGGCCGTAGCGCAGGTTGGAGGCGATCGTGCCGGAGAACAGGTAGGGCTTCTGCGGGACCAGGCCGATCACCCCGGCCAGCCGGTCGGGCGCGATCTCGCGCACGTCGACGCCGTTGACCAGGACCTCGCCGCCGGTGGCGTCGAAGAGCCGCGGGACGAGACCGATCAGGGTGGACTTGCCACTGCCGGTCGAGCCGATCACGGCGGTGGTCCGGCCGGGCCGGGCGGTGAGGTCGATGCCGCGCAGCACGGGGGCCTCGGCGCCCGGGTAGCGGAAGTCGACGCCGCGCAGCTCCAGCAGGCCGCGGGCGCGCAGTTCGGTGACGGGGGAGGCGGGCGGGACGACGCTGGTGTCGGTGTCCAGCACCTCCTCGATCCGCTCGGCGCAGACCTCGGCGCGCGGCACCATCATGAACATGAAGGTGGCCATCATGACGCTCATCAGGATCTGCATCAGGTAGGACAGGAACGCGGTGAGCGCACCGATCTGCATGCCGCCGCTGGCGATCCGGTGCGCGCCGAACCAGAGCACGGCGATGCTGGAGACGTTGACCACGCCCATCACGGTGGGGAACATCAGCGCCAGCAGCCGGCCCACCCGCAGCGAGTACCCGGCCAGGTCCTCGCTGGCGGTGTCGAACCGCTGCTTCTCGTGCCCGTCCTTGACGAAGGCCCGGATCACCCGGATGCCGGTGATCTGCTCGCGCAGGATCCGGTTGACGGTGTCGATCCGTCCCTGCATGCCGCGGAACTGCGGCCGCAGCCGCCGGATCAGCAGCAGCACGACCGCGCCGAGCGCCGGCACCACGGCCAGCAGCAGCCCGGACAGCGGCACGTCCTGGTTGAGCGCCATCACGATGCCGCCGACGCACATGATCGGCGCGGCCACCATCAGGGTGAACGCCAGCAGGGTCACCATCTGGACCTGCTGGACGTCGTTGGTGGTGCGGGTGATCAGCGACGGCGCGCCGAACCGGCCGAGCTCGCGGGCGGAGAAGCTCTGCACCCGGTCGAAGACCGAGGCCCGGATGTCCCGGCCGACCGCCATCGCGGTCCGCGCCGCGTAGTACACCGCGGCGATCGAGCTTCCCGCCTGGGCCAGCGAGACGCCGATCATGACGCCGCCGACCCGCAGGATGTAGCCGGTGTCGCCCTTGATCACGCCGTTGTCGATGATGTCGGCGTTGAGCGTGGGCAGGTACAGCATGCCGATGGTGGAGATCAGTTGGAGGAGCACGAGTAGGAGGATGGGTCGGGAGTAGGGCCTCAGATGGGCCCGGAGAAGTCTGATGAGCACCGTGACACTCTCGTCGTCGCCGGGGTGCCGCGCATCCCCGTTTTCTCAATCCGTACCGCGCGGGTCCGGCCTCTTCGCTGCCGAACCTGCGGGCTTGTACAGTCCTTTGCACTGCCGGTCCGCGGGGGTGCCACCCTCCGTGACCCCCTTACGGAACGGCTCCGTACCCCCTAGGCTGCTGATTGCCGTCTTGTTACTCACTGGTTAATAAGTCGGCCGATACGGCTGCCCCCCACAACCGCCGTCCCACCACCCTGGCCACCCGCCCCCCGGAGGTCCCCGTTGAGCAGTGTGCAGTCCATGATCGAGCGGCGTCCGCCCTCCGTGGCACACCTCTTCCTCAGCAGGGTAGAGGCCACTCCCGACCATGAGGCGTACCGGTACCCCGCACCGGTGGACGAGCACGCGGCCGACGGCGCCCCCGGCGCCGAGCAGTGGCGCTCGCTCACCTGGGCGCAGACCGCGGTGCGGGTCAGGTCGGTCGCGGCCGGTCTGCTCTCGCTGGGCATCGGCGCGGAGGACCGGGTCGCCATCGCGTCCGCCACCAGGATCGAGTGGATCATCGCGGACCTCGGCAACATGTGTGCCGGCGCGGCCACCACCACGGTCTACCCCAGCACCAACGCCGACGAGTCGGCCTTCATCCTCGCCAACGCCGGCTGCCGCGCGGTGTTCGCCGAGAACGAGGTCCAGCTCGCCAAGGTGGTCGCCGAGCGCGACAGCCTCCCCGAGCTCGACCACGTCGTCCTGTTCGACGCCCCGGCCGGCCCGGCCGAGGCGGCCGGCCTGAACGTGATCACCCTGGCCGAGCTGGAGGAGCGCGGCGCCGCGTACCTGGCCGAGCACCCGGACGCGGTGGACAAGGCCGTCGACGCGATCGACAAGGAGCAGCTCGCCACCCTGATCTACACCTCCGGCACCACCGGCCGCCCCAAGGGCGTGCGCCTGGTGCACGACTGCTGGGCGTACGAGGGCGTGGCCCAGCAGGAGAGCGGGCTGCTGCGCGCCGAGGACGTCCAGTTCATGTGGCTGCCGCTGTCCCACGTGTTCGGCAAGACCCTGATCTCGGGCCAGATCGCCACCGGCCACGTGATGGCCGTGGACGGCCGGGTGGACCGGATCATCCACAACCTGCCGGTGATCCGGCCGACCCTGATGGCCTCCGCGCCCCGGATCTTCGAGAAGGTCTACAACGGAATAGCGGGCAAGGCCAGGGCCGAGGGCGGCGCCAAGTACAAGATCTTCATGTGGGCCGCCGGGGTGGCCCGCGAGTACGCCCGCACCACCCAGGCCAACCGGATCGCCACCGGCCGCGACAGCGCGCCGCTCGGGCTGCGGCTGCAGCACGCCCTCGCGGACAGGCTGGTGTACACCAAGATCCGGGCGGCGTTCGGCGGACAGCTGCGCGGCTCGGTCTCCGGCAGCGCCGCGCTCGCCCCCGAGATCGGCTACTTCTTCGCCGGCGCCGGCGTGCCGGTGCTCGAGGGCTACGGCCTGACCGAGACCTCGGCCGGCTCGACCGTCAACCGCGCCGAGGACGTCCGGGTCGGCACGGTCGGCACCCCGCTGCCCGGCACCGAGGTGCGGATCGCCGAGGACGGCGAGATCCTGCTGCGCGGCCCCGGCGTGATGCGCGGCTACCACAACCTGCCCGAGCAGACCGCGGAGGTGCTGGAGCCGGACGGCTGGTTCCACACCGGCGACATCGGCGAGCTCGCCGCGGACGGCTTCCTGCGGATCACCGACCGCAAGAAGGACATGTTCAAGACCTCCGGCGGCAAGTACGTGGCGCCCAGCGAGGTCGAGGGCAAGTTCAAGGCGATCTGTCCGTTCGTCAGCAACGTCCTGGTGATCGGCAACGGCCGCAACTTCTGCACCGCGCTGATCGGCCTGGACGAGGCGGTGATCATGCCGTGGGCGGCCGAGCACGGCCTGGCCGGCAAGTCGTACGCCGAGGTGGCGGCCGACCCGCAGGTGCACACCCTGATCGAGGGCTTCGTGCAGCGGCTCAACGGCGAGCTCCAGCGCTGGCAGACGATCAAGAAGTTCACGCTGCTCCCGCGTGACCTGGACGTCGAGCACGGTGAGCTGACCCCGAGCCTGAAGATCAAGCGCCCGGTGGTGGAGAAGACCTACGCCGACGCCGTCTCCGGGATGTACGCGGGCACCGTCGAGGCCTGACCCGGGCCCGTACCGGCTGTCCCGCGCCCGTACCACCCGTCCCGCACGGTCCACCCGGGCCGTGCGGGACAATGGGTCAATGCCCTCCGCACTCCCCGACGGCGTTCCCGTGCCGTCCGACGGTTCCCTGCCCGCCCACGCCCTGGCCGGGCTGGGCGAGCGACCGTTCGGTTTCTACGTGCACGTGCCGTACTGCGCCACCCGCTGCGGCTACTGCGACTTCAACACCTACACCGCCACCGAGCTGCGCTCGGCCGGCACCGTCGCCTCCCAGGAGACCTACGCCGACAACCTGGTGGCCGAGGTGCGCCTGGCCCGCCGGGTGCTCGGTGACACCGAGCTGCCCGTGCGCACCGTCTTCCTGGGCGGCGGCACCCCCACCCTGCTGCCCGCCCGCGACCTGGTGAAGATGCTGGGCGCGATCCGGGACGAGTTCGG
This sequence comes from Kitasatospora sp. NEAU-CNBT7, assembly GCF_057220535.1. Taxonomy (NCBI): domain Bacteria; kingdom Bacillati; phylum Actinomycetota; class Actinomycetes; order Kitasatosporales; family Streptomycetaceae; genus Kitasatospora; species Kitasatospora sp. NEAU-CNBT7. The sequence goes on from NZ_JBXQQB010000014.1 coordinate 131,708, forward strand.
GCTGGCCCAGGACGCCGAGGTGACCACCGAGGCCAACCCCGAGTCGGTCGACCCCCGCTACCTCGCCGAACTGCGCGAGGGCGGCTTCAACCGGATCTCCTTCGGCATGCAGAGCGCCCGCCCGCACGTGCTCCGACTGCTCGACCGCCACCACACCCCGGGACGCCCGGAGGCCTGCGTCGCGGAGGCCCGGGAGGCGGGCTTCGACCACGTCAACCTCGACCTGATCTACGGCACCCCCGGCGAGTCCGACGACGACTGGCGGGCCTCCCTGGACGCCGCCATCGGCGCCGGACCCGACCACGTCTCGGCCTACTCGCTGATCGTCGAGGACGGCACCAAGCTGGCCGCCCGGGTCAAGCGCGGCGAACTCCCGATGATCGACGACGACGTGCACGCCGACCGCTACCTGATCGCCGAGGAGGCGCTCGCCGCGGCGGGCTTCGGCTGGTACGAGGTCTCCAACTGGGCCACCACCGAGGCCGGCCGCTGCAAGCACAACGAGCTGTACTGGACCGGCGGCGACTGGTGGGGCGCCGGCCCTGGCGCGCACAGCCACGTCGGCGGGGTGCGCTGGTGGAACGCCAAGCACCCCGCCGCGTACGCCCAGGCGCTCGCCGAGGGCCGCACCCCGGCGCTCGGCCGGGAACTGCTGGCGGGCGAGGACCGCCGGGTCGAGCGGATCCTGCTCGAGCTGCGCCTGGTCGACGGCTGCCCGCTCACCCTGCTCACCCCGGACGGCCTGCGGGCCGCCGAACGGGCGCTCGCCGACGGCCTGCTGGACCCGGCGGCGTTCGCCGACGGCCGGGCCGCCCTCACCCTGCGCGGCCGGCTGCTGGCCGACGGCGTGGTCCGCGACCTGGTGGACTGAGCCGGGCCCGCGGCTCAGTCCACCGCGAGGGTCACGAAGTCGATCAGCTCCTCGACCCGGCCCAGCAGTGCCGGGTCCAGGTCGCGGTAGCTGCGCACCGAGCCGAGGATCCGCTTCCAGGCGGCCGGGGTGTCGGCCGGCCAGCCCAGGCGGCGGCAGACGCCCTCCTTCCAGGACTCCCCGCGCGGCACCTGCGGCCAGGCCGCGATGCCCACCGAGGAGGGCTTCACGGCCTCCCAGACGTCGATGTACGGGTGGCCGACCACCAGCACCCCGTCGCCGGTCACCTGCGCGGCGATCCGGTGCTCCTTGGTGCCCGGCAGCAGGTGGTCGACCAGCACCCCGAGCCGGCGCCCCGGGCCGGGCCCGAAGGCGTCGACGATCGCCGGCAGGTCGTCGATCCCCTCCAGGTACTCCACCACCACGCCCTCGATCCGCAGGTCGTCACCCCAGACCCGCTCCACCAGCTCGGCGTCGTGCCGCCCCTCGACGTAGATCCGCGACTCCCGGGCCACCCGCGCCCGCGCGCCGGGCACCGCCAGCGACCCGGACGCCGTCACGGCCGGCCCGCGCGCGGGCGCCGCGGCGGCCGGCCGGACCAGGGTCACCACCCGGCCCTCCAGCAGGAACCCGCGCGGGGTCAGCGGGAACACCCGGTGCTTGCCGAAGCGGTCCTCCAGGGTGACGGTCACCCCCTCGGCGGTCTTCTCGCACCGCACCACGGCCCCGCAGAACCCGGTCACGGCCTCCTCGACCACCAGGTCACGCTCGGCCGCCACCTCGGGGGCGGGCTGCTGCCGCTTCCACGGCGGGGTCAGGTCCGGGCCGTACTGCCTGCTGCGCATGCCGGGACTATACGGAACCCGACGCACCGTCACCCGCCCCGACCCGCCCCCGCGGCCCCGCCCCCGAGGTGGCGGCCGCTCGGCCGCCGCCTCAGAGCCCGGGCGCACCCCAGACCGGGAACCAGCGGCTCAGGTCCTGCTCCAGCCGCAGGTCGTTGCCGAGCATCGCCTTCACCTGCAGCTCCAGCGGGCTGTTGCGCTTCTCCCCGCCCCCCGGCACCGGCGCGAACGGGTAGAAGGACCCGCGCTTGTACAGGTAGACCAGTGCCAGCGGCTGCCCCGCCTCGTTGCGGAAGCCGACCAGCGAGCAGAGCAGCTGCGGGCCGAAGCCGTTGCCCTCCAGCTCGCTGTTGACCGCGTGCAGGTCGTTGACCAGGTCCGGCAGCTCCTCGGCGGTGTGCCGGGCCAGCAGCCAGGAGTAGCCGTAGGCGTCCTGAGAGGCCTCCACCGGCACCCCGCCGTTCGGGGTGTCGGCGTCCAACAGCGCCCGGACCTGCCGCTGGACCTCGGCGAAGGCGCCGCCCTCCACCGCCGCGAAGCAGACCGAGCCCAGCCCGGTCGGGCGGAAGCCGGCGGCCGCCTCCAGGGTCAGCGCCGCCGAGGGCACCCCGAAGAGCTGGTCAAGGTCCGGCCGGACCGGCTTGGTCCGGCCGAACAGTGCGTCCAGGAATCCCACGTCCAGCTCCTCGTCACCGGCCGAGTTCGGCCGAGATCTTCGCCAGCTGCGCCAGCCGCTGCTCCAGCGACGGATGGGTGGACAGCAGCTGGGTGGCGGCCTCCCGGGCGCTCAGCGCCGGGGCGAAGTAGAAGGCGTTGTAGGGCTGCGCCTGGCGCAGGTCCTTGGTCGGGATGGCGGCGATCTGCCCGGTCACCTTGGTCAGTGCGGAGGCCAGCGCGCTCGGCCGGCCGGTCAGCTGGGCGGCGGCCCGGTCGGCGGCCAGCTCCCGGTAGCGCGAGAGCAGCCGGGTGAGCAGGAAGCTGATCGCGTAGACCACGATGCTGACCAGCGGGATGATGATCGCCGCGATGGCCGCGGTGCTGTCGTTGCTGTTGCGGTTGCCGCCCAGGAACCCGCCGTACAGGGCGATCCTGGTCATCGCGCCGGCCAGCACCCCGAGGAAGCCGGCGACGGTCATCACCGCCACGTCCCGGTGGGCGACGTGCGAGAGCTCGTGGGCGAGCACGCCTTCGAGCTCCTCGGGCTCCAGCCGGCGCAGCAGCCCGGTGGTGACGCAGACCACGGCCTTCTCGGGTTTGCGGCCGGTGGCGAAGGCGTTCGGCATGTCGTTGACGGCGACCGCGACCCGGGGCTTGGGCATGTCGGCCAGTGCGCAGAGCCGGTCGATGGTGCCGTGCAGCTGCGGGTACTGCTCGGGGGTGACCTCGTGGGCGCCCATCGCCCGCTCGGTGATCTTGTCGCTGAACCAGAACTGCGCCACGAACAGGCCGCCGGAGATCAGGACGATCAGCGGCCAGGCCCCGCGCAGCAGTGCGATCAGCAGCCCGGTGAACCCCACGTAGACCAGGCCGATCAGGAACATCGTGGTGACCATCCGGCCGGTCAGCCCCCGGTCGGGGGCGAACCGGGAGTGCTCTCCCGAAGTCGACATCGCCACTCCCTCGCTCGTCGCGCTCGCCTCCGATGCTCCCACTCGCGGCCGCCCCGGGCACCATGCGCCACGGGTGCCGTCCGGCGATGCGGGCAGGATCACCTGGGCGGCCCGTTCCTGCCGTCGGACCCGGGCCTTACACTGGCTGGTAAGGTCCTGGCACTCTGCCTGCCGGAGTGCCAGATATCGGACACTCAACAGCTCAACGGACGAAGACGGAGGTGCGTGCCCATGGTCGACGAGCCCCGTTCCTTCGAGCCGTCCCGGGCGGTGGAGCCCCGCCCCGCCGCCCGCCCGCTGGACGACCGCAGGCTGGCCGTGCTGCGGGCGATCGTCCAGGACTACGTGGGCACCGAGGAGCCGGTCGGCTCCAAGGCCCTGGTCGAGCGGCACAGCCTCGGGGTCTCCCCGGCGACCGTGCGCAACGACATGGCGGCGCTGGAGGAGGAGGGCTTCATCCAGCAGCCCCACACCAGCGCCGGCCGGATCCCCACCGACAAGGGCTACCGGCTCTTCGTCGACCGGCTGGCCGAGGTCAAGCCGATGACCAGCCCCGAGCGCCGGGCGATCCGGCACTTCCTGGAGGGCGCGGTCGACCTGGACGACGTGGTGGCCCGCACGGTACGGCTGCTCGCGCAGCTCACCCGGCAGGTCGCGGTGGTCCAGTACCCGTCGCTGACCCGTTCCACGGTCCGCCACATCGAGCTGGTCCAGCTGACGCCGGCCAAGGTGATGCTGGTCCTGATCACCAACACCGGCCGGGTCGAGCAGCGGATGGTCGACTGCCCGGGCCCGGTCGGCGACACCGTGCTGGCGGACCTGCGGGCCCGGCTGAACGGCCAGGCCGGCGGCCGCCCGCTGCCCGAGGTGCCGACGGCACTGGAGGAGCTCCCGGCCGCGTTCGAGCCGGCCGACCGGCCGACCGTCACCGCGGTGCTGGCCACCCTGTTCGAGACGCTGGCCGAACAGAACGAGGAGCGGATCATGCTGGCGGGCACGGCCAACCTGACCCGCTTCGGACACGACTTCCCGCTGACCATCCAGCCGGTGCTGGAGGCCCTCGAGGAGCAGGTGGTCCTGCTCCGCCTGCTGGGTGAGACGGCGGACGCCACGATGACGGTCCGGATCGGCCACGAGAACGCCTACGAGGGGCTCAATTCCACCTCGGTGGTCTCGGTCGGTTACGGTTCGGGCGACCAGAGCGTGGCGAAGCTCGGGGTGATCGGTCCGACCCGGATGGATTACCCGGGCACAATGGGGGCGGTGCGAGCGGTGGCACGGTACGTGGGCCAGATCCTGGCCGAGTCGTAGGACACACGCGCCGCAGGCCGGCGCGCAGCAGTCGCAAGCACTTCTAGAGGCGGAACAAACCGGAGCATTTGGTGGCCACGGACTACTACGCGGTACTCGGCGTCCGACGTGACGCGGGTCAGGACGAGATCAAGAAGGCGTTCCGGCGCCTCGCGCGCGAACTGCACCCGGACGTCAACCCGGACCCCAAGACGCAGGAGCGGTTCAAGGAGATCAACGCCGCCTACGAGGTGCTCTCCGACCCCTCCAAGCGGCAGGTCTACGACCTCGGCGGCGACCCGCTGTCGCCGAACGGCGGCGGTGGCGGCGCGGGCGGGTTCGGCGCGGCCGGATTCGGCTTCTCCGACATCATGGACGCCTTCTTCGGCGCCGCCGGCGGCCAGCGCGGACCGCGCTCGCGCACCCGGCGCGGCCAGGACGCCATGATCCGGCTGGAGATCACCCTGGAGGAGGCCGCGTTCGGCACCACCAAGGAGCTCCAGGTCGACACGGCCGTCACCTGCACCACCTGCGCGGGCGAGGGCGCGGCCCCCGGCACCTCCGCGCAGACCTGTGACATGTGCCGCGGCAAGGGCGAGGTCTCCCAGGTCACCCGGTCCTTCCTGGGCCAGGTCATGACCTCCCGCCCCTGCCCGCAGTGCCAGGGCTTCGGCACCGTGGTGCCGACCCCCTGCCCGGAGTGCGCCGGCGACGGCCGGGTCCGCGCCCGCCGCACCCTCACCGTCAAGATCCCCGCCGGTGTCGACAACGGCACCCGCATCCAGCTGGCCGGCGAGGGCGAGGTCGGCCCCGGCGGCGGCCCGGCCGGCGACCTCTACGTCGAGATCGCCGAGACCAGCCACCCGACCTTCCAGCGCCGCGGCGACGACCTGCACTGCACGGTCACCATCCCGATGACGGCCGCCGCGCTCGGCACCCAGGTGCCGCTGCAGACCCTGGACGGGCTGGAGGAGGTCGACATCCGGCCCGGCACCCAGTCCGGCCAGTCGATCCCGCTGCACGGCCGGGGCATCACCCACCTGCGCGGCGGCGGCCGCGGCGACCTGATAGTGCATGTCGAGGTGCAGACGCCCACCAAGCTCGACCCCGAGCAGGAGGAACTGCTGCGCCGACTCGCGGTGCTGCGCGGCGAGGAGCGGCCGGCCGGCCACTTCGCGCCGGGCCAGCAGGGGCTGTTCTCCCGCCTGAAGGACGCCTTCAACGGCCGCTGAGCCGCCGGGAGGCCCGAGCGGCCGACCCTCGCGACACCCCGCAGGCCCGTCCGGGCCGGCGGGGTGTCGCGCGCTCCGGCGCCACTGCCTTCCACCGCTTCCCGTTCCCGCCCGGCCCAGGCCGGGCCCCCGTCCCGTCCCACCGGAGGTTCGTCCCATGACCGCGCCCGTGTTCGTCGTCGAGACCGCCCGGCTGGCCGCGGCCGGGCCCGGATCGGTGGTACGGCTGGACGGGCCGGAGGGGCGCCACGCGGCGGCGGTGAAGCGGCTGACGGCGGGGGAGGCGCTCACCCTGACGGACGGCCTCGGCCTGGGGCTGGACGGCACCGTGGCGGCCGTGCTGGGCAAGGACGCCCTGGACGTCACGGTGACGGCGGTGCGCCGTGAACCGGAGCCGGGCCCGCGGATCGTGGTGGTGCAGGCGCTGCCCAAGGGCGACCGCGGCGAGCTGGCGGTGGAGACCATGACCGAGGTCGGCGTCGACGTGGTGATCCCGTGGGCGGCCTCCCGCTGCATCACCCAGTGGAAGGGCGAGCGCGGCGCCAAGGCGCTCGCCAAGTGGCGGGCCACCGCCCGGGAGGCGGGCAAGCAGTCCCGACGGCTGCGCTTCCCCGAGGTGGCCGACCAGGTGACCACCCGTCAGCTGGTCCCGCTGCTGGAACGGGCGGCGCTCGCCGCCGTCCTGCACGAGGAGGGCGCCGAGCCGCTGGCCACCGCCGAGCTCCCGGCGGCCGGGGACATCGTGCTGGTGGTCGGTCCCGAGGGCGGGGTCTCCCCGGAGGAGCTGGCGGCGTTCGCGCAGGCCGGCGCCCGCCCGCACCGGCTCGGCGGCTCGGTGCTGCGGACCTCCACCGCGGGGGTGGCGGCCGGGGCGCTGCTGCTCGGCCGGACCGGCCGCTGGGGCTGAGTCCGCGACCCGCCGGAGTGCGGGGTTCGCCCTCGAAGAAACCCTTGGCCGCCCCGCCGGGCCCTGCCTAGGGTGACTGCTGTGACCGAACCAGAGAGCACCTCCACGGGCGCCTACCTGCGCCACCCGCACCTGCACGGCGACCTCGTCACCTTCGTCGCCGACGACGACATCTGGCTGGCCCCGGTCGACGGCGGCCGGGCCTGGCGGCTGACCGCCGATCAGGTCCCGGTCAGTCGGCCCCGGTTCTCGCCCGACGGCCGGCTGGTCGCGTTCGCCTCCACCCGCGACGGCGCGCCGGAGATCCACGTCGCCCCGGTCGACGGCGGCCCGGCGCGCCGGCTCACCCACTGGGGCAGCCCGTTCACCGCGCTGCGCGGCTGGACCGCCGACGGCCGGCCGGTCGCCACCACCACCGCCGGGCAGGCCACCATCCGCCGGTCCTGGGCGTTCGCACTGGAGCTGGACGGCGGCGAGCCCACCCGGCTGCCGTACGGGCCGATCGGCGGGCTCGCGTTCGAGCCCGGGGGCGAGCGGGCGCTGCTGCTCTCCGCGATCAGCCGCGAGCCGGGCTGGTGGAAGCGCTACCGCGGCGGCACCGCGGGGAAACTCTGGATCGGCGCGCAGGAGTTCGAGCGGCTGCACCAGGAACTGGACGGCAACATCGAGTCCCCGATGTGGGTGGGGGAGCGGGTCGCCTTCCTCTCCGACCACGAGGGCAGCGGACAGCTGTACTCCAGCCTGCCCGACGGCTCGGACCTGCGCCGGCACACCGACGGCCCGTTCTACGCCCGCAACGCGAGCACCGACGGCACCCGGGTGGTCTGGCACAGCGCCGGCGACCTGTGGCTGCTGGACGGCCTGGACGGCGCCGGACCGCGCCGCCTGGACGTCCGTCCGGCCGGCCCGCGGACCGGCCGCCAGCCCCATCCGACCCCGGCCGCCGGGCAGTTGGAGACGGTCGCGCCGGACCGCACCGGCCGGGCCAGCGCCGTGGTGGTCCGCGGCAGCGTGCACTGGCTGACCCACCGCGAGGGGCCGGCCCGGGTGCTGGACCAGACCCCGGGGGCGCGGGCCCGGCTGGCCCGGGTGGTGCCGGGCGCGGACGGCGGGCAGGGCGCGGTCTGGGTGACCGACGCCGAGGGCGAGGACGCCATCGCGTACGCCCCGGACGTGCTGGGCGCCGAGCGCCGCCGGCTCGCCGCCGGGCAGCTCGGCCGGGTGCTCGACCTGGCCGTCTCGCCGGACGGCGGGCAGCTGGCGGTGGCCTCGCACGACGGCCGGCTGCTGCTCGTCCCGCTCGACGGCGGCGCCGTGCACGAGCTGCTGCGCAGCCCGGACGGCGAGGTCAGCGGCCTGGTGTTCAGCCCGGACTCGGGCTGGCTGGCGTGGTCCCAGCCGGTGCTGGGCCCGTGGGGGCTGCGCCAGATCATGCTGGCCGACCTGGCCACCCGTACGGTCTCCGAGGCGACCCCGCAGCGGTTCGCCGACTACTCGCCGGCCTTCACCGCGGACGGCCGGCACCTGGCCTTCCTGTCGGTGCGCAACTTCGACCCGGTGTACGACTCCCACGTGTTCGACCTGTCGTTCCCGACCGGCGCCCGGCCGTACCTGCTGACGCTGGCGGCCGACACGCCGTCACCGTTCGGACCGCAGCGGGCCGGTCGGCCGGCCGGCGGCGAGCCGGAGGAGGCGAAGGGCGGCAAGGACGCCAAGGACGGCGCCGCGGCGGCCAAGGAGGACGGCGAGCAGGCGCCCCCGCTCACCCGGGTGGACCTGGACGGCCTCGGCGACCGGATCATCCCGTTCCCGGTGGCGGGCGGCCAGTTCGGCAGCCTGCACGCCACCAAGGAGGGCGTGCTGTGGACCCGGGTCCCGCTGCTGGGCGAGCTCGGCGACATCGCCGCCTCGCTGGAGGACGGCCACCCGCGCCCGGCCCTGGAGCGCTTCGACTTCACCCGGCGCAAGGCCGAGGAGCTGGTCGCCGAGGTGGACGGGTACGCCGTCAGCGGTGACGGCACCAGGCTCGTGGTGCTGGACGAGGGCCGGCTGCGGGTGCTGCCGGCGGAGTCCAAGGCCGGTGAGGACGACGACCTGGAGGTGGACCTCGCCCGGGTGCGGGTCACCGTCGACCCGGCCGCCGAGTGGCGGCAGATGTTCGACGAGAACGGCCGCCTGATGCGGGACAACTTCTGGCGGGCCGACATGAGCGGCGTGGACTGGGCCGGGGTGCTGGAGCGCTACCGCCCGCTGCTCGACAAGGTCGGCACCCACGACGAGCTGGTCGACCTGCTCTGGGAGACGGTCGGCGAACTCGGCACCTCGCACGCCTACGTCCGGGCCCCCGGCCGGGGCACCGAGGAGGCCCGCCGGCAGGGGCTGCTCGGCGCCGACCTGGTCCGCGACGGCGACGTCTGGCGGATCGCCCGGATCCTGCCCGGCGAGTCCTCGGATCCGCGGGCCCGCTCCCCGCTGGCCGCGCCCGGCGCGGCGGTCCGCCCGGGTGATGCGATCCTCGCCGTCAACGGCCGCCCGGTCGACCCGGTGACCGGGCCGGCGCCGCTGCTGGCCGGGACCGCCGGCCAGCCGGTGGAACTGACCGTCACCGGCAAGGACGGCACCGGCGAGCGCCACCCGGTGGTGGTGCCGCTGGCCGACGAGGAGGCGCTGCGCTACCACGACTGGGTGGCCGGCCGGCGGGCCGAGACCCGGGAGCTGTCCGGCGGCCGGCTCGGCTACCTGCACGTCCCGGACATGGCCAGCCCCGGCTGGGCCCAGCTCCACCGCGACCTGCGGGTGGAGATGGCCAAGCAGGGCGTGGTGGTCGACCTGCGGGAGAACCGCGGCGGCCACACCTCGCAGCTGATCATCGAGAAGCTCAACCGCCGGATCATCGGCTGGGCCCCGGCCCGGGACGTCGCCAACCCGACCTCGTACCCGGAGGACGCGCCGCGCGGCCCGGTGGTGGCGCTGGCCGACGAGTTCTCCGGCTCGGACGGCGACATCGTCAACGCGGCCATCCAGGCGCTCGGCATCGGCCCGGTGGTCGGCATGCGCACCTGGGGCGGTGTGATCGGCATCGACAGCAAGTACGCGCTGGTGGACGGCACCGCGGTGACCCAGCCCAAGTACGCCTTCTGGCTGGAGGGTTACGGCTGGGGCGTGGAGAACCACGGCGTCGACCCGGACGTCGAGGTGCCGATCGCCCCGCACCAGTGGGCGGCCGGGGTCGACCCGCAGCTCGCCGAGGGCGTCCGGATCGCCCTGGCGGCGCTGGCAGGCGCCCCGGCCAAGACGCCGCCGCCGCTGCCCGAGCTGTGACCGCGGGGGCGGGGGGGCGAACAGGCCGCCCACCCCTACGAGGCCTCCGTCCCCGTAGCTAAGTTCCTTGCCGACGTCGGCGCCGAGCCGGCGGCGGCGGAACACCCCGACGTAGGCGACCAGCCCGAGCAGCCCGGCGATCATCAGGATGACGCCGACCAGGTGCAGGTTCACCCCGGCGAGGTGCCAGTCGACGGCGAAGGCGAGGATCGCCCCGAGCGCGAACACGATGACGCAACCGCCGATTCCCATGGGGACCTCCAACCCGTGGCACGGCCCGTTCGGACCGGCGCTCGCCTACCCCGGGCGGCGGCCGGTATGCGGGGTGTCCCGGCCGGGAGCGTTCACGCCCCGGCGCCGGCCTCCGCCGCCGGTGCCAGCACCTCGGCCCAGACCACCTTGCCGTCGGCGTGCAGGGCCACGCCCCAGTCGTCCGAGAGCCGCTGGACGATGTGCAGGCCGTGCCCGCCCGGCAGGCCTGGGCGGTGCGGGAGGCTGAGCACGGGCGGTGTCCTGACGGCGTCGCTGACCTCGATCCGCAGCCGCTCGGCCGACGCGTGCAGGCTCAACTGCACGGCGCCGCCCGCGTGCAGGCGGGCGTTGGCGACCAGCTCGGAGACGATCAGGAGCAGGTCCTCCACCGCCTCCTCGCCGGGCCACCGCCAGTCGGTGAGGGCCGTACGGGCGAACTCCCGGCCGTGCGCCACCTGTCGGGGCAGCCCGGCCAGGCGGACGGTCCGCCGCTGTCCGGCGGGGGGCAGGTCCGCAGGGAGCCGCCGGGCGGCCTCCGTGCCTCGCTGACCGCTGGTCATCTGGTTCACCCCGGCATGGTCGTTCATGGCTGGTCGATGAGGGGCCGGCGATCCGGGCCCGCGCTGCCGCCGCTCATGCGTCGGCCAGGGCGTCGGGGACCGAGGCGTGCAGCGAGAACACCGCTCCCGCCCCGGTGAGTTCCAGCAGCCGGCCGAACTGCCCGCCGGGCGCGGCCGCCAGCCGGAGCTCGATCTCCGCCTCCTGCGCGGCGATCCTGGTGCGCAGCAGCAGGTTGAGCCCGGAGGAGTCGCAGAAGCCGAGCTCCGCCAGGTCCACCACCACGCGGTCCGGCCCGTCGGCGAGCGCCTGTTCGAGCGCTTCGTCGGCCGGGGCCAGCGAGTCGAGGTCGAGCTCACCGGCGAGCACGACCAGGACGGTGCTGCCCAGCCGCTCCCGGCGGGCGGTCAGCCGGCCGGCCGGGACGGGGGCCACCCGGTGCCCCGCGTCGAATCCTTCGTCGGACATGCGCTCCTCCGTACTGCCCTCGACCACGGCCGACGATAGGCCGCGAAGGGGCGCGAACGGAAGGCCGCGGCCCTCCGGGGCCACCCCTCGCCTTCCCGGCCGCCGGCCGGATATGCAGCCGGCCGGCGTGAGGCGGGCCACCTCGGGTGATCCGTGTGCGATTCGCCCGGACATCGTGAAGAAACGGTGCAGGCGTGATCGGGCCAGCAGGAGCCGGGTACACGGCGTGGGTCGGAGCGCGGACGAACCGTGCAACAGGGCCGGAAGAGGGAGAGCCATGGCCGTCCTGAATCCCACGATGTCGATGCCGAAGGCCGTACCGGAGGGGGAGGCGGGGACGGGGCCGGCGCCGTCGGCGGTGCCGTCGGAGCCGGTCGGGCTGCCGCGGATCGAGGATCCGTCGGCGGTGTCGCCCGCGGACGCCCGGGTGCTGTCCCGGACGCTGTTCCGGCGCCTCGGCGAGCTGGAGGAGGGCACCCGGGAGTTCTCCTACGTCCGCGGGACGCTGGTCGAGCTGAACATGGCGCTGGTGAAGTTCGTGGCCGGCCGCTACCGCACCCGCAGCGAGCCGATGGAGGACATCATCCAGGTCGGCACGGTCGGCCTGATCAAGGCGATCGACCGGTTCGACCCGGCGCAGGGCGTGGAGTTCACCACCTTCGCGATCCCCACCATCGCCGGCGAGATCAAGCGGTTCTTCCGCGACACCGGCTGGATGGTGCACGTGCCCCGCCGGCTGCAGGAGCGGCGGATAGCCCTCGCCAGGGCCACCGACGCACTGCAGCAGCTGCACGACCGCGCCCCCACCACCGCCGAACTCGCCGAACACCTCGGCCTGAGCGAGGAGGAGGTCCGCGAGGGAGTGGTCGCCGCCCGGGCGCAGACCGCCGGCTCGCTCGACCTCGGCCCCGGCGGCGACTCCGAGGACGGCCCGACCCTCGGCGACCGCCTCGCCGTCGAGGAGCGCGACTACGAGCTGGTGCTCGACCGCGAGAGCCTCAAGCCCGCCCTCGCCGCGCTCTCCGACCGCGACCGCGAGGTGCTCTCGCTGCGCTTCGGCGCCGAACTCACCCAGGCCGAGATCGGCGAACTCCTCGGCTTCTCCCAGATGCACGTCTCCCGGATGCTCAAGCGCATCCTCGGCCAGCTGCGCACCGCCCTGCTCGCCGAGAACTGACCCCCGACAATCGAGAACCCGAGCCCGGCCGGTACGGCCCGGGGCGCCCGCGGTCGGCCGACCGTCGTGGGCGCCCCGGGCCGTACCGGCCGGACGGGTCCGGCGGGTCAGGCGGCCGTGGTGACCGTCACGGTGGTGAACCCGGCCGAGCGCAGCAGCCCCTCGAGCATGGACCGGGTGCTCTGCTCGGCGCGCTGGGTGAGTTCGGTGTCCTTGGCGGCCTGCTCGATCTTCTGGGTGGCGAGCAGCTCCACCTGCTGCTGGTTGCCGGGGTTGCCGCTGAAGAAGTCGCCGATCCGGTCGAAGAACCCGCGCTGCTGGAGGTAGACGTAGGACCGGCGGACGTCGAGCGCGGCCGGGGCGAGCTGGGCGTGCGGCACCACCACGGCGGCGGTCGAACGGTCGGCGGAGACGGTCACCGCGCCCTTGTCGAGCGCGCTGAGGTCGACGTACGCGTCCACGGTGCCGGCCGCCACGTACAGGGTCCGGTTGCCGAGCAGCGCCGACGGCAGGAAGGCGGCCTCGTGGTCGAGGTCGACGATGACCTGGAAGTTGCCCTGGGCGCCGGTGAACCGCTTCATGTCCTGGATCGAGCGCAGCAGGACGGGCTGGCTGCGGTCCACCGTCCGGCGCTCGAACGGGTTGGGTATCGAGGGGAACAGGCCCAGGTGCGCCCCGGCGAGGAAGACCGCGAGGATCGCGGCCAGGGTCACCGGCAGGCCGATGTACCAGGGGGTGCGCCGGCCGTCCCGCCGGCGGGGTGCCGGCTCGGGGGCGGTGTCCGCCGCGGTCTCCGGGGCGGGAGTGCCTGCGGCGCCGGAGCCGGCCGGCCGGCTGCGTCTGAGGAGTGCCATCTGCTGCGTCGCCTTCTCTTCGGGAACTGCTCTCGGGAACTGCTTCTCGGTGACTGCTTCTCGGGGCTGTTGCTCCGGGGGATGGCCCGGGGGATGCTCCGGCGGGTGCCGGTTCAGTCGCGTCGGGTGTGCAGGGCGCGGCCGAGGCGCCGGCCGAGCAGCAGGCAGCCCAGCAGCGCACCGGTGGTGTTGAGGATGACGTCGTCGATGTCGAAGGCCCGGCCGACCACCAGCGCGGCCTGGGCGCACTCGACGGTCACCATCACCAGGGCGGTCAGCGCGGTGACCGCGAACGGGCCGCGCAGCCGCTGGAACAGCACCGGCAGCAGCACCCCGAACGGCACCCCGAGCAGCAGGTTCCCGCCCACCTGCTGGGCGGCGGCGCGGACCGCGGGCCGGTCCAGGTAGGCCCGCAGCGAGGCGCCCGGGCGGAGGTTGGCGTGCACCAGGTCGCGGGAGGCGGGCGAGGGCACCAGGGTGACCCGGGCCAGTGCGACCGCGAAGGCCACCGTGGCGGCCAGGGCGAGTGCCAGTACGGCCGCCCGGACCAGGCCGGGCAGCAGGCCGCGGCGGCGCAGGAAGGGTTGCCCGCCGCCGGTCCGGACGGCGGTGGTTCCGGTGGTGGCCCCGGCTCTGCCGCCGGGTGCCGTCGTCGCTCGTGCCATGGTCGCGCTCCCCTCGCCGCGGCGGTCTGCCGCCGGCACCTGGCGGGTACCCCGCGGCGCCCGGGTCAAGCGGATCCGGAGCGGCAGCATGCCGGTCAACTGTTCGGATCTCAAGTCGAGTTGATGCATCGTCCACGACCTGGCGGCGGGCCTGCGTGCGGCGGCCCGGGGCGGGCAGACGAGCCGCGACACGAGCATCGCGCGAGCCGAGGAGGAGCCATGTCCAGGACCGAGGAGTCGATCGAGGTGGCGGCGCCGGTGGGGGCCGTCTACGAGCAGTGGTGCCGGGTGTCCGCGTTCCCGCGGTTCATGAGCGGGGTCGAGGAGGTGGTGCCGGGCCCCGGCGGTACGGTGCACTGGGTGGCCCGGGTGGACGGCGTCCAGCGGGAGTTCGACGCCGAGATCACCGAACGGATCGCGGGGGAGCGGATCGCCTGGCGCTCGGTGGACGGCGCCGAGCAGTCGGGCGTGGCCACCTTCCACGACCTGGGCGCGGGCCGTACCAGGATCATGCTCCAGCTGGACCACACCCCGCACGGCGTGATCGACCTGATCGGCGACCGGCTGGGCTTCGTCGCCCACCAGGTGCACCGCTGCCTGCAGGAGTTCAAGGACCACGTCGAGCGCCGCAGCCAGGCCGCCTGAACCACCGACCCGCCGCCGCAGAGGAGATCGAAACATGCCGCCCACCGCCGAGCGACCCCGCAGCCGGGCCGCCGCGCTCCGGCGCACCGTCCTGCGGCGCACCGGCCGCGAACTGCTCGGTGACGAACTCTTCGACCGGGCGGCCGCACTGACCTACTACGGCGTGCTGGCGCTCTTCCCCGGCCTGCTGCTGCTCACCGGCCTGCTCGGCCTGGCGGGCCCGTCCCCCACCGGGCAGGTGATGGACGGGCTGCGCCGGCTGGCACCCGGCCCGGCCGGCGACGTCCTGCGCGACGGCGTCGGCCAGGTGCAGCAGAACGCCGGGGCCGGCGGGGTGTTCGCGACGCTGGGGGCGGTCGGCGCGCTCTGGTCGGCCTCCGGGTACGTCGGCGCGTTCATCCGCTCCGCCAACACCGCGTACGGCGTCCGCGAGCACCGGCCGCTGTGGCTGCTGGCGCCGGTACGGCTGGTGCTGACCGCCGTCCTGGTGGTGCTGCTGGCGGCGGGCGTGACGATCGTGGTGTTCACCGGCCCGCTCGCCGCGCAGGCCGGCCGGGCCCTGGGCGTCGGGGACTTCGGCCTGACCCTGTGGTCGGTGGCGAAGTGGCCCGCGCTGGTGCTGCTGGTCACCCTGATGGTCACGGTGCTCTACCGCTCGGCCCCCGACCTGCGCTCCCGGCGGCTGCGCCTGGTCACCCCCGGCAGCGCGCTGGCGGTGGCGCTCTGGCTGGCGGCCTCCGGCGGTTTCGCGCTGTACGCGGCGTACGTGGACACCTACAGCCGGATGTACGGCGCGCTGGCCGGGGTGATGGTGTTCCTGGTCTGGCTGTGGCTGACCAACCTCGCGATCCTGCTCGGCCTGGAGGTCGACGCCGGGCTGGCCCGGGCGAAGGAGTCCGGGGACGCCGACGCCGCCGGGGACGCCGACGCCGCCCGGGACGCCGGGGACGTCGGGGACGTCGGGGATGTCGGGGACGCCGACGCCGCCGGGGACGTCGGCCCGGGCCGGTCCGGCGGCTACCGCCCGCCGTCCGCGCCGTCCCCGTCGAAGGACCGCGCCGGGGCCGGGTGAGGCACCGCCGCCGTCCCGGGGCCCGCCGCCACGTCGTGCCCCGCCGCCGTGCCGTGCTCCGCCGCGGCGTCGTGCTGCGCGCCGGGGCCGCCCGGCTCCGCCCGCCCGACGGCGATCCGGGGCAGCGCGTACGGGTGCCGGTCCCGCAGGAAGGCGACCAGGTGCTCGCGGACCGCGCAGCGCAGCTCGAAGGCCTGCTCGGCGTCGGGCGCGGTCATCAGCGCCCGGACCACGATGGTGCTCGGGGTGGTGTCGACCACCTGGAGCGCCCGGCCGGTGCCGTCCCAGCGGCCGTCGTCGGCCAGCAGCTTCTCGAACTCGGTGCGCAGCTCGCCGACCGGCGTGCGGTGGTCGAGGTGGAGCAGCACGGTGCCGGTGATGCCGGGGTCGCGCCGGGACCAGTTCTCGAACGGCTTGCCGGCGAAGTACGACACAGGCATCACGATCCGCCGCTGGTCCCAGGTGGCGATCACCACCGCGGTGAGGGTGATCTCCTCCACCGTGCCCCACTCGCCGGCCACCACCACGACGTCACCGATCCGCACCATGTCGCCGAAGGCCAGCTGGATCCCGGCGAACAGGTTGGCCAGCGAGGACTGCGCCGCCACGCCCGCCACCAGCCCGAGCAGGCCGGCCGAGGCGAGCAGGCTGGCGCCGACCGCGCGGACCGCCGGGAAGGTCATCAGCGCGGCGGCCAGCGTGAGCACCGCGATGGCCACGTCGGAGATCCGGCCGACCAGGTCGGCCTGGGTCCGCGCCCGGCGCACCCGCCCGGGGTCGCGCCGCCCGGCCGCGTACCGGGTCAGCGCGGACTCGATGAACAGCGAGACGGTCCGTGCGGCCAGCCAGCCCGCGCTGACCAGCAGCGCCAGCAGCAGGCCGTGCCGGACCGGCGGGCGCACCCCCGCGCCCAGGCCGGCGGCCGGCTCGCTGCCGAGCAGCAGCGCGGCCCCCGCCGTCACCAGGGCGGGTATCCGGCAGCGCCGCAGCAGCTGCCAGCGCCGGGCGCCGGGCCGGGCGGCCGACAGCCGGGCGACGGCCAGCAGCAGCAGCCGGTCCACGGCCAACACGGCGGCCGGCACGGCGGCCGCCACCAGGAGCGGGCGAAGGACGGTCCAGATCGGCATGCGGGTCTCCTCCTGACACGGTCGGGGTCGGGGGCCGGGTCGGGGGCGGCCGGTCCCCGGGTACGCGTCGAGGCCCCGGGAGGGGAGCGGGCCGGGGCCTCGACGCCGGGCGCCGGCGAACGGGACGGCGCCGTCCGTCGCCTGCCCGCTGAGACGTCTTCAAACATCCGGGCCGGCCCCGGCGGCGGGTGCCTCGCCCCGGCCGCCCGGCCCCGGGGCCCGCCGACTCGGCTAGGCTGCCGCCGACACCGGCACCGGCCGGTGACGACCGATCAGCGCGAGGAGAGCGAGATGGCCGGCGAGCCGCAGTCCGACTGCGTGTTCTGCAAGATCGTGGCGGGCGAGATCCCGGCCACCGTGGTCCGCAGGACCGCGGACACCGTCGCCTTCCGGGACATCCACCCGCAGGCCCCCACCCACGTCCTGGTCATCCCCGCGGTGCACTACCCGAACGCCGCCGCGCTCGCCGCCGCCGAGCCCGCCGTCGCCGCCGAACTGCTCACCGAGGCCGGCGAGGTCGCCGCCGCCGACGGTCTCTCGGACTACCGGCTGATCTTCAACACCGGTGCGGGTGCCGGCCAGACCGTGTTCCACGCCCACGTGCACGTGCTGGGCGGCGAGCCGCTCCGCGAGGGCCTGGTCTGATCCGGTGTCACAGCGCGAACTCGTCGTCCTGGGCACCGCCAGCCAGGTGCCCACCCGGCACCGCAACCACAACGGCTACCTGCTCCGCTGGGACGGCGAGGGCCTGCTCTTCGACCCCGGCGAGGGCACCCAGCGGCAGATGCTGCACGCCGGGGTCTCGGCCACCGGGATCACCCGGATCGCCGTCACCCACTTCCACGGCGACCACTCGCTGGGCCTGGCCGGGGTGATCCAGCGGATCAACCTGGACCGGGTCCCGCACCCGGTGGACGTCTACTACCCGGCCAGCGGCCAGGTGTTCTTCGACCGGCTGCGGTACGCGACCGCCTACCACGAGAGCGCCCGGCTGCGGCCCCGCCCGATCCCGGTGGCCGGCCCGCTGTCCGCGCCCGGCGCGCCGTTCGAGCTCTCCGCCGTCCGCCTCTCGCACCCGGTGGACTCCTTCGGCTACCGGCTCACCGAACCGGACGGCCGCCGGCTGGTGCCGGGGCGGCTCGCCGCGCTCGGCCTGCGCGGGCCGCTGGTCGGCCGGCTCCAGCAGGAGGGCTCGGTCACCCTGGAGGACGGCCGCACCGTCACCCTGGACGAGGTCAGCGAGGCCCGGCCGGGCCAGCGGTTCGCGTTCGTGATGGACACCCGGCTGTGCCCGGGCGTCCACGAGCTCGCCGACGGCGCCGACCTGCTGGTGATCGAGGCGACCTTCCTGGACGCCGACGCCCGGCTGGCCGAGGAGCACGGCCACCTGACCGCCGCCCAGGCCGCCCGGGTGGCTGCCGAGGCCGGGGTGCGGACCCTGCTCCTCACCCACTTCTCGCAGCGCTACCCGGCCCTGGACGGCCATCTCGCCGAGGCCCGCGCGCACTTCGACGGCGAGATCGTGGTCGCCGAGGACCTCGCCAGGGTGCCGGTCCCGCCGCGGCGATGACTCGCCAGGGTGCCGGTCCCGCCGCGGCGATGACCGGAAAACCATTCGCCTCACCGGCCGCGCGGGTCCAGCATCGGATGCGCCGCCCGGGGTGCCGCGCCGCCGCAGCGAACATCTGCGCGGCGTACCCTGGTGACCCGGAGAGCCCGCGCGGCACCACGACTCGACAGATGGGATGAGCAGGCCTCAGCGCCGACCCATGAGTGACACACCGCAGACCCGAACCAACGGTCACCGTCCCGACGCGGCCAGCACCCGGATCGTCATTCCGGAGAAGCACCCGATGGTCACCCTGCTGGGGGCGGCCGACTCGCTCCTGCGGGTGATCGAGAGCGGCTTCCCCGACGCCGACATCCACGTCCGCGGCAACGAGGTCACCGCCACCGGCGACCAGGCCGAGATCAAGCTCGTCGAACAGCTCTTCAGCGAGATGATGCTGGTGCTGCGCACCGGCCAGCCCCTGACGGAGGACGCCGTGGAGCGTTCCATCGCGATGCTCAGGAAGGCCGCCGAGGACCCGGCCCACCCGGCCCCGTCCGAGGTCTTCACGGCGAACATCCTCTCCAACCGGGGCCGCACCATCCGCCCCAAGACGCTCAACCAGCAGCGCTACGTCGAGGCGATCGACAAGCACACCATCGTCTTCGGCCTCGGCCCGGCCGGCACCGGCAAGACCTACCTGGCGATGGCCAAGGCCGTGCAGGCGCTGCAGGCCAAGGAGGTCAACCGGATCATCCTGACCCGGCCGGCCGTCGAGGCGGGGGAGCGGCTGGGCTTCCTGCCCGGCACCCTGTACGAGAAGATCGACCCCTACCTGCGCCCGCTGTACGACGCGCTGCACGACATGATGGACCCCGACTCCATCCCGCGGCTGATGGCGGCCGGCACCATCGAGGTCGCCCCGCTCGCGTACATGCGCGGCCGCACCCTGAACGACGCCTTCATCATCCTGGACGAGGCCCAGAACACCTCGCCCGAGCAGATGAAGATGTTCCTCACCCGCCTGGGCTTCAACTCCCGGGTGGTGGTCACCGGCGACACCAGCCAGATCGACCTCCCCGGCGGCACCCGCAGCGGCCTCAAGGTCGTCCAGGAGATCCTGGCCGACGTCCAGGACATCCACTTCTCGGTGCTGACCAGCACCGACGTGGTCCGGCACAAGCTGGTCGGCCGGATCGTGGACGCCTACGAGCGCTGGGACGCCCAGCAGGAGGCCGACGAGGCCGGCACCGCCCGCACCAAACCCGTCCAGCGCCGGGGCGCGCGTGCGCCCCGGCAGTCCCATCGCGCCGAAAGCTGAGTACCGAACCCTCCATGTCGATCGACATCGCCAACGAGTCCGGGTGGGACGCCGACGAGGAAGCCATCCTCGACGTCGCCCGCTACGCCCTCGACAAGATGCGGATCCACCCGCAGTCCGAGCTCTCCGTGATCCTGGTCGACAGCGAGGCCATGGCCGAGCTGCACGTGCAGTGGATGGACCTGCCGGGCCCCACCGACGTGATGTCCTTCCCGATGGACGAGCTGCGCCCCGGCAAGGAGGGCGAGGACCTGCCGCAGGGCCTGCTCGGCGACATCGTGCTCTGCCCGGAGGTGGCGAAGCAGCAGGGCCTGGCCGCCCCCACCAAGCACGCCATGGACGACGAGCTGCAGCTGCTCACCGTCCACGGCGTGCTGCACGTGCTCGGCTACGACCACGAGGAGCCCGAGGAGGAGCGCGAGATGTTCGCGCTCCAGAAGCGGATCCTGGACGGCTGGCGGGCCGGTCGCGGACTGTCGGGGCTCTCCCCGGCGCCGACCGTCCACTGAGGGCCGGCCGTCTGTGAGCGGTGCGAGTACGAGCTTCCTGGTCGGAGCTCTGCTGCTGGTGGTGCTCGGCTGGCTGGCCGCCTGCGCCGAGGCCGGGATCTCCCGGATCTCCCGGTTCCGCGCGGAGGAGGCCCACCGGGCCGGCCGGCGCGGCTCCGACCGGCTGCTGGTGCTGACCTCCGACACCATCCGCTACCTGAACCTGGCCACCCTGATCCGGGTGGCCGCCGAGATGGCGGCCGCCGTGCTGGTCACGGTGGTCTGCGTCCGGTCCTTCGACAGCACCTGGCAGGCCGTCCTGGTGGCGTTCGGCGTGATGGTGCTGGTGTCCTTCGTCGCGGTCGGCGTCTCGCCCCGCACGATCGGCCGCCAGCACCCGCTGACCACGGCCACCGCGGCGACCTTCGTGCTGCTGCCGCTGGCCCGGATCCTCGGCCCGATCCCCAAGCTGCTGATCCTGCTCGGCAACGCGCTGACCCCGGGCAAGGGGTACCGGGAGGGCCCGTTCGCCTCCGAGGCCGAACTGCGCGCCCTGGTCGACCTGGCCGAGCAGGACGACCTGATCGAGGACGAGGAGCGCCGGATGGTGCACTCGGTCTTCGAGCTGGGCGACACCATCGTCCGCGAGGTGATGGTGCCGCGCACCGACCTGGTGATGATCGAGCGGCACAAGACCGTCCGGCAGACCCTGACCCTGGCGCTGCGCTCCGGCTTCTCCCGGATCCCGGTGGTCGGTGACAACGAGGACGACGTGGTCGGCATCGTCTACCTCAAGGACCTGGTCCGGCGCACCCACATCAACCGGGACTCCGAGTCGGAGCCGGTCGGCTCGGTGATGCGCCCCGCGGTGTTCGTCCCGGACTCGAAGCCCGCGGCCGACCTGCTGCGCGAGATGCAGCAGATGCGCTCGCACGTGGCGATCGTGATCGACGAGTACGGCGGCACCGCCGGCCTGGTCACCATCGAGGACATCCTGGAGGAGATCGTCGGCGAGATCACCGACGAGTACGACCGGGAGATCGCCCCGGTCGAGGACCTCGGCGACGGCTCGTACCGGATCACCGCCCGGCTGCTGGTCGAGGACCTCGGCGAGCTGTTCGGGATCGAGCTGGCCGACGAGGACGTGGAGACCGTCGGCGGCCTGCTGGGCAAGCGGCTCGGCCGGGTGCCGATCCCCGGGTCCTCCTGCGAGATCCCGGTCCCGGACGAGTCGGTGACCGACCTGACCGCGATCCGGCTGACCGCCGAGAGCTCGGCCGGCCGCCGCAACCGGATCGGCACCGTCGTGGCGGCCCCGGTCCGCACGGCGGACGAGGACGAGGACCCGGACACCGACTGACCCGGCCGAGGACGGCCCGGTTCGGACAGGACGGCCCGCGGGGTGCCACCCCGCGGGCCGTTCCGTCCTCGTACGAAGCTACGGCCCGTTTGACCAGTCCTCCGGACGCTCCCGACCATGAAGTCATGGCACATCAGTTGCGTGCGGAGTACGGGCCCGAGGGTCCGTCCGGTGCCGTGCTCAAGTGGCACGTCGTCCGGACCGGCGAACCCACCATGGCCATGTGCGGCGCCCCGGTCGACCCCGGGGCCGAGAGCAAGCCGGAGACGGCATGGGGGACGGGCCTGCGCATCTGCCAGCAGTGCGGGTCCCTGTATCTGCACGAGGTGCCGTTCCACGGCGCCGAACACGGTTAGACCGTGTCTGACAATTCCCGCCGGGCGCCCGACGCCGCGCATCCCGCCTGGACGCACCGGCGAATCGCCCAAGTACGACCCAGTACGAGGGCGCTCCGCCGGCACGCCCAGCCGGGCGCCCGACGCCGCGCGCTGATCCGACGCGAATGGTCGGACACGGCCTGGACCCCAGGCCAGGAGGTCTCCATGAAACTGCAGGACGAACTGCCCGTCGACCACCGGCTCGGCCAGGTGTACCGGGTCGGCGCCGGACTCGGCGGGGTGTTCCTGCTGGTCTTCGGCATCCTCGGGCTGCTGGACCACCCGAGCTTCCTCGACACCCAGGGCAAGGAGGTCATCGGGCTGTCGAGCAACGGCACCCTGAGCGTGATCTCCATCATCGCCGGCGTGATCCTGATCGCCGGAGCGGTGATCGGCGGCAACATCGCCTCGAACATCAACATGATCATGGGGGTGCTCTTCATCCTGGCCGGTTTCGTCGGCCTGATGGTGCTGGACAGCAGCGCCAACCGGCTGGCGTTCCGGATCCCCAACGTGATCTTCAGCTTCGTGTTCGGCTTCGTGGTGCTGACCTTCGGCATGTACGGCAGGGTCAGCAGCCACCTCCCGCAGGACAACCCGTACTGGAAGCAGCGCCACAGCAAGCCCGAGACGCTGCCCAACGGCCCGCCCGCCCTGGTCAAGGTGATGCGGCCCGGCGACCCCCGGCCGACCGGCCACTGAGACACCCCGGACGGCGCGGTCGGCCCGCCGCCTATGCTCAGGCCTCATGAGTGAGCTGACCGGGCTGGACCCCGAGGACAAGAAGATCATCACGCTGGCCCGCTCCGCCCGCGCCCGCAACGGCGTGGCGGAGGGGGCCGCGGTACGTGACGAGACCGGCCGGACCTACGTGGCCGGCACCGTCGCGCTGGAGTCGCTGCGGCTGAGCGCCCTGCAGACCGCCGTGGCGATGGCCGTGGCCAGCGGCGCCAAGGGCCTGGAGGCGGCCGCCGTGGTCACCGCCGCGGATAGCCCCGCCGAGGCCGACCTCGCGGCCGTCCGGGACCTGGGCGGGGCCGGCACCCCGGTGCTGCTGGCCGGCCCGGACGGGACGCTGCGGGTCCGGGCCGAGGCCCGCTGAGCCGTCCGGACCCGGGTGCCCCGGCCGGGGCACCCGGGCCGTCCGGACCGATAGTGTGACCACGGGCTGTCCGGGGAGGGGACCATGGGGGTGCTGGCGTTCTTCGCCGGTCTGCTGCTGACCGTGATGGGGTTCGGCCGCTGGAAGGAGACCGGGTCGCCGTACTGGCTGATCGGCTCGCTGGTGCTGCTGCTGCTCGTCCTGATCGGTGCGCTGACCTCGCCCGGAGGCGGCAAGAAGACCGGTTGACCCGGGCTGGTCCGTCCACCCCGTGGTGATCAGGGAGAATGGTCGGCATGAGTGCCCCTTCATCCCCGTACCGCTCCGGGTTCGCGTGCTTCGTCGGCCGTCCCAACGCGGGAAAGTCGACCCTGACCAACGCGCTGGTCGGGACGAAGGTCGCGATCACCTCCGACCGCCCGCAGACCACCCGCCACACCGTGCGCGGCATCGTGCACCGCCCGGACTCCCAGCTGGTCCTGGTGGACACGCCCGGCCTGCACAAGCCCCGCACGCTGCTCGGCGAGCGCCTCAACGACCTGGTCCGCTCGACCTGGGCCGAGGTCGACGTGATCGGCTTCTGCCTGCCCGCCGACCAGAAGCTCGGCCCCGGCGACAAGTTCATCGCCAAGGAGCTCGCCGAGGTCAAGAAGACCCCCAAGGTCGCCATCGTCACCAAGACCGACCTGGTCGACTCCAAGAAGCTGGCCGAGCAGCTGATCGCGATCCACCAGCTGGGCATCGAGCTCGGCATCGAGTGGGCCGAGATCATCCCGGTCTCCGCCGTCGGCGACCAGCAGGTCGAGCTGGTGGGCGAGCTGCTCACCGAGCTGCTCCCGGCCGGCCCGCCGCTGTACCCGGACGGCGACCTCACCGACGAGCCCGAGCAGATCATGGTCGCCGAGCTGATCCGCGAGGCCGCGCTGGAGGGTGTGCGCGACGAGCTGCCGCACTCGCTGGCCGTGGTGGTCGAGGAGATGATCCCCCGCGAGGGCCGTCCCGCCGACCGGCCGCTGCTGGACATCCACGCCAACGTCTACATCGAGCGGCAGAGCCAGAAGGCCATCGTGATCGGCGCCAAGGGCGCCCGGCTCAAGCACGTCGGCACCACCGCCCGCAAGCACATCGAGGCGCTCCTCGGCACGCCGGTCTACCTGGACCTGCACGTCAAGGTGGCCAAGGACTGGCAGCGGGACCCGAAGCAGCTGCGCAAGCTCGGTTTCTGACCGGGCCCGCGCACCACGAGGCCGGCCGGACGCGGTGTCCGGCCGGCCTCCGGCGTTCCCGGGGCCGGGGCGGCCCCGCGGGGGCGCTCAGGCCCGGGCGGCGGGTGCCGCGGCCGTCCGGCCCTCGGTGAGCAGCAGGGCCGCCGTCAGCAGGACCACGCAGGCGGCCGAGCCGTGCACGGCCAGCGCGAAGCCGAGGGTGCCGCCGTGCGTGGTGACGGCGGTCGCGTCGCCGAGCGGGAGGAGGGCGTCGAGCAGGACCACCCAGCCGAGCGCGCGGCGCTGCCCGAGCGCGAGCAGGACCAGCACCGTGCCGCCCACCGCGAGGTCCCGCACGCCCTTGACCACGAAGTAGCCGGTGGCGTTCCCCTGCGGCCAGGGGGTGATGCCGAAGCCGTCGGCGGCGGCCGGGTTCAGCAGGAAGTTGAGCCCGAAGAAGACGACCGTGGCGCCGGTCAGGACCGCGAGCACGGTGGTGATGCGCTGCCTGGACATCTGGTTCCCCCTGGAGGACGTGCCGGTGCCCGGAGGGCACCGACTGGCTTCCTAGCGCTGCTAGGTCTGGGATCGATGCTAGGACTATCTCTGCTCGAATGTCTAGCGGTGCTAGGATCGAGCCATGGCCGTACAGCAGCGCCGGGAGCGCGAACGGGCGGAACGCCACCAGTTGATCATTCGAGCCGCGCGGGAGCTGGCCGAGGCGGAGGGCTGGGGCGCGGTGACCACGCGCCGGTTGTCCGAAGCCGTCGAGTACAGTCAGCCGGTCCTCTACAGCCACTTCGCGTCCCGGGACGCGATCGTGGCCGCGGTCGCCGTCGAGGGCTTCGAGGAGCTCGCCGCCGCCCTGCGCGCGGCCCGGGCGGGCCTGCCCGACCCCGCCGAGGCGCTGCGCGCGCTGGCCGGCGTCTACCTCGGGTTCGCCCGGGAGCGGCCCGCGCTCTACGCCGCGATGTTCGTCCACGAGACCGACCTGGAATTCGGCACCGAGAACTCGCCCGCCCCGCTGAAGGCCGCCTTCGGGGAGTTCTCCGCCGTGGTCGGGCCGCTCGCCGCGGCCCGCGGCGGCGACCCGGAGACCTTCGCCGAGGTGCTCTGGGGCGCCCTGCACGGCCTGGCCGTCCTCGCCGCCGGCCGGCGGCTGCGCCCGCAGCACCACGACGCCCGGGTGGACCTGCTGATCCGTCAGCTCACCGCGCTCCCCGCCGGGCGCTGACCGGTCCGGGGGCCGCCGCCCGCACTTGGTCTCCGGTTGGGAGGGCCGGGCCGGCCGGGTGCCCGTACCAACGGGAGGCAAACTCCGCCGCGGGGCGCCCGCGGTGGGCGCTTGGCCGGATCCGTTCGGCCCCGGACCCCGGACGGCCCCGGCGGGCGGCGCCCGGCCGCGGACCGTCCGACGGGCCTCCGGGGCCCGCGGAACGGGCCCTCGGGGGGTGCCCGCCGGAGTCCGGGACGTGTACCGCCGAGGCGCTCCACGCCGCCTCCGGTCGCCCACCGACCGTCGGTCCAGCGGCCCGCGACCACCCCTGATCTATCGTCGGATCGGAACGGGTGGTGCGCGACTTGTGGAGGAGTGGCGCGCCACCCGTTCACGGGTTCCGTGTCCGGCGTTCATGCCTCGGCATCCGTTCATCCCCCCGGGGCCGAGACGGTCTCTTCCGGCCACTGAGCGCTTCGGAAGGCGACACCGGGCATGGGACAGCCGCGATTCCTCCTTGTCAGCAGACCCGTGCACCCGCACGGGGTGCGCACGGGTGACGCCGTGGTGTGGCGCCTGCTCGGTGCCAACAACCGGCACCTCGGGCAGAGCGAGGAGACCTTCCGGGACGCCGACGCGTGCCTGGCCTCGATCGAGCGGCTGCAGCAGCAGGTCGACCGGCTCCGGGCCACCATCGGCACCGTCGAGCACGGCCAGCTCTGGCGCTGGCGCCTGGAGTTCGAGAACGTCCCGGTGGCCAGCTCGACCCGGGCCTTCCGCCGCCAGCGCGAGTGCCAGTACAACCTCGGACTGTTCCTGGCCGGCGTGCTCAGCGCCGCGGCCGGCGGCCCGCAGCAGGCCAGGGCACTGGCGCTGCCGGCCCGGTCCGTCCCGCAGCCGCGCGGCGCCCTGCGGAGCCTGGTGTGAGCGCGCCCGCCGGCACCGCCGCCGAACCGGCCGGGGCGGCCGCCACCGCCCGCCCGCTGACCGTCAACCCGGGCCTGGCCGACCGGGTGTTCCTGCTCTGGGCGCGCGGCAGCGGAGCCCTGGTCCTGCTGGTGATGCTGGCCGTCGGCGGCTACCTCGCCGTCCGCGCGGTCCAGGCGCTGCGGGTGGCCGGCTGGTCCTTCCTCACCACCACCGACTGGAACCCGGACGCCGGCCACGGCCACTTCGGCATCGCCGCCGTGCTGATCGGCACCGTGCTGATCGGCGGGATCGCGGTGGTCCTGGCGATGCCGCTGGCGCTCGGCTGCGCGCTGTACATCAGCGAGTACGCGCCGCGCCGCGCCAAGCGGCTGCTGATCGGCCTGGTCGACCTGATGGCCGCGGTGCCCAGCGTGGTCTACGGCGTCTGGGGCTTCGTCCTGCTCCAGTACCAACTCGCCGGGGTGGCCCGCTGGCTGGCCACCTACGCCGGCTGGTTCCCGCTGTTCCGCACCCGCGGGATCGACCTCGACGACCCGCTCAACCCGCCGGTCATCTTC
This sequence comes from Kitasatospora sp. NEAU-CNBT7, assembly GCF_057220535.1. Lineage (NCBI taxonomy): Bacteria > Bacillati > Actinomycetota > Actinomycetes > Kitasatosporales > Streptomycetaceae > Kitasatospora > Kitasatospora sp. NEAU-CNBT7. The sequence goes on from NZ_JBXQQB010000014.1 coordinate 158,707, forward strand.
ACCGCCTCCAGCCTGATGGCCGGCATCGTGGTCGCCTTCATGATCACGCCGATCATGTGCTCGATCATGCGCGAGGTCTTCGACCAGGCGCCGGCCGGCGAGCGCGAGGGCGCGTACGCGCTGGGCTCCACCCGCTGGGGCATGATCCGCTCGGTGGTGCTGCCGTTCGGCCGCGGCGGCATCATCGGCGGCACCATGCTCGGCCTCGGACGGGCGCTCGGCGAGACCATCTCGGTCTACCTGATCCTCTCCATGCAGTTCGAGATCCAGCCGCACATCCTGCAGACCGGCGGCAGCGCGGTCGCCCCGATGATCGCGCTCCGCTACGGGGACTCCTCGCCGTTCGCCATCTCCGCCCTGATGGCCGCCGGTCTCGCGCTCTTCCTGCTCACCCTGGTCGTCAACTTCGCCGCGGCCGCGGTGGTGGCGCGCAGCCGTTCGGGAGCCAGCTCATGACCACCACCGCGCCCACCGCCACCGCCGGGCCCGCCACCACCGTGGTGCCGGCGCCCGCCGCCGGGAGTGACCCGCCCCGGCGCCGCACCGGCGGCCGCCGCGGAGCCGACACCTGGGCACTGTGGTCCAGCCTGGCCGGTGCCCTCGCGGTCACCGCGCTGCTGTTCCGCTGGATCGCCCCGCTCAGCGGCGTGATCGGGTTCGTGGTCTGCGCCTGGCTCTGCTTCCTCGGCCTGTACGCGCTGGTCTCCCGCGACGAGGGCCGGATGGCGGTCCGCGACCGGCTGGCCGCGGTCGTCGTGCAGAGCATCGCGCTGCTGCTGCTCGGCGTGCTGGTGTGGACGGTGAGCTACGTCTTCTGGCACGGCCGGACCGCGCTGGCCCACCCCAACTTCTTCACCCAGGACCTCTCCGCCGCCGGGCCCGCCGACCCGCTGGACAAGGGCGGGGCGCTGCACGCCATCGTCGGCACCCTCACCCAGATCGCCATCGGACTGAGCATCACCATCCCGCTCGGCATCAGCTGCGCGGTCTTCCTCGGCGAGGTGCCGGGCCGGTTCAGCCGGCTGGTGCGGACCCTGGTCGAGGCGATGACCGCGCTGCCGTCCATCCTGGCCGGCCTGTTCGTCTACGCGGTGCTGGTGATCGGCCTCGGGCAGAGCAGGTCCGGCTTCGCCGCGAGCGTCGCGCTGTCGGTGATGATGCTGCCGATCCTGATCCGCGCCTCCGACGTGGTGCTCCGGCTGGTGCCGGCCTCGCTCAAGGAGGCCTCCTACGCGCTCGGGGCCAGCCGCTGGCGGACCGTCTGGACGGTCACCCTGCCGAGCGCCCGCTCGGGCCTGGCCACCGCGGTGATCCTGGCGGCCGCCCGCGGCATCGGCGAGACCTCACCGGTCCTGCTCTGCTCCGGCTACACCAAGCTGCTCAACTTCGACCCGTTCTCCAGCCCGCAGGCCTCGCTGCCGCTGATGGCCTTCACGCTGGTGAAGTTCCCCTCCGAACTGCACGTCGCCCGGGCCTTCGGCGCCGCGGCGGTGCTGCTCGCCCTGGTGCTGGCGCTGTTCCTGCTGGCCCGTGCGGTCGGCGGGCGCGGACCGGGCGAGCTGACCCGGCGCCAGCAGGAACGCCGGGCGCTGCGCTCCGCCGAGGACGTCCGCCGGATGCACCGGGCCGCCGCCCCCGGACAGCACCCGGCGCAGGCCGGGGCCCTGCCCCGGGCCGAGACCCGGCACCGGACCCGGCACCAGGGTCAGCACCAGAACCAGAACCAGAACCAGAGCCAGAACCAGAACCGAACCGCCCGGAAGGTCCCCGTGCTGCGCCGAGCGCTCTCCCGCACCCTCACCCTGCTCGCCGCGCTGGCGGTGTTCGGATCCGCGCTGGCCCTCGGTGCGCCCGGCGCCCGGGCCGACGACTACCGCCGGATCGGCGGCGCCGGCTCGACCTGGAGCTTCAACGCGGTCGACCAGTGGATCAGCAACGTCAAGCAGTACGGCATGACCATCGACTTCGACCCGGGCGGCTCCACCTTCGGCCGCAACCAGTTCAAGAACGGCAGCACCGACTTCGCCGTCACCGAGATCCCGTACAACCTCACCGACCAGGGCCAGGTCGACGCGCCCCCGCCCTGGCCGATCGCCTACCTGCCGATCGTGGCCGGCGGTACCTCGTTCATGTACAACCTGAAGATCGGCGGCACCCGGGTCACCAACCTGCGGCTGTCCGGCGAGACCGTGGTGAAGCTCTTCACCGGCCAGATCACCAAGTGGAACGACCCCGCCGTGCAGGCCGAGAACCCCAGCCTGCGGCTGCCGGAGACACCGGTGCGCCCGGTGGTCCGCTCCGACGGCTCCGGCACCACCGCCCAGCTCACCTCGTGGTTCGCCAAGAAGTACAAGTCGATCTGGGACGACTACTGCGTGAAGACGCCGCGCAAGGCGCCCTGCGCGATGACCTCCTGGTTCCCCCGGCTGGAGGGTTCCAACTGGCCCGCGCTCGGCAGCTCCGACGCGGTCGCCAAGACCGTCGCCAACGACCGCAACGACGGCACCATCACCTACGTCGAGTACTCCTACGCGCTCAACAGCCACTTCCCGGTGGTCAAGCTGCTCAACTCGGCGGGCTACTACGTGGAACCGGCGGGCAAGAACGTCTCGGTCGCGCTCAAGCACGTCCAGATCAACCCCGGCGACCTCACCCAGCAGCTCGACGGCGTGTACGACGCCCCCGAGCCGGCCGCCTACCCGCTGTCCAGCTACAGCTACATGGTGGTGCACACCACCGAGACCAAGGACAGCTTCACCAAGGACAAGGGCCGCACCCTCGGCGCGTTCGGCTACTACTTCCTGTGCGACGGCCAGCAGCAGGCCGACGGCGGCGGCTACTCCCCGCTCACCCAGGACCTGGTGAAGTCCGGCTTCGAGCAGCTCGCCAAGATCCCCGGCAGCGAGGGCCGCGCCTTCGACGCCGCCAAGTGCAACAACCCGACCTTCGGCAAGAACGGCGCCAACCCGTACGCCGACAGCGCCGACCAGCCCAAGGACTGCGACAAGAAGGGCTCCGCCGCCCAGTGCGCCACCGGCACCGGCGGCAACAAGACCGTCACCCCGGTCAGCAAGGGCGGTTCGGGCGGCGCCGGAGCCGACCCCGGCAAGGCCGGGACCGGGGCGGGTGCCGGAGCCGGTGCCGGCGCCCCGGCCGCCGCCTCCGGTGGCGGCTCCGGGGCCCCCAACGGCGCGGACACCGCAGCCGGCGACCAGAGCGGTGACGCCGCGGCAGGCGGTGACGGCGGCGGGAGCGGCGGCGGACAGCGCTACACCGCCGACGCGGTGGCGCTGTCCGGCGTCGCCGGAACCGGGCTGCGGCACACCCTGATGGTGCTGGCCGGCCTGCTGCTCGGCGCGGTGATCGTGCTCCCGCCGGTGATCGCCGGCCGCTCGGCCCGCCGCGCCGCCGCCGACGGCTCCGAGGGGGAGAGATGACCGCCGGATCCCGGACCGCGCTGCGGGCGCTGCGCACCGCGGCCGTCCTCACCCTGGTCCTCGCCACCGCGGCCGGTGCCGCGCTCTCCGTCGACCCGGGGCCGCCGCCCGCCGCGGTGGCGGCCGGCGCCGCGGCCACCCCGCAGATCCCGGTGGACCCGATGGGCGCGCCGGTCGGCATCGACCAGTCGCCCGCCGGGACCGCGGCCGCTCCGGCCGCCGCCGGAACCTCCCCGGCCGGCACCGCCCCCGCCGCCGGCACGCCGACGGCCCGGGCCGCCGCCTCCGCGGCGGCGCCCGCCGACGGCGCGACGGTGACCGGGACCGGCGAGTTCGCCGGACTCCAGGTGACGGTCAGCCAGACCACCCACCTGGTCAACCAGGTGGTCTCGGTCACCTGGCAGGGCGGCCGGCAGACCCAGCCCAGCCCGCTGGTCTTCGGCCAGAACTACCTGACCCTGATGCAGTGCTGGGGCGACGCCGACACCGGACCGGACCGCGAGCAGTGCCAGTACGGCGCCACCAAGGGCGACAGCCGCGGCGGCGACTTCGTCCCGAGCCGCCAGCTCAACCCCGGGCGCGTCCTGGTCGACCCCGCCGAACCGCTCAAGCCCGCCGGGCCCGGCCAGAACGTCTACGCGCCGTTCCGCCCGGTCACCGGGGATCCCGCCGAGACCGACGGCAGCAGCCAGTTCTACAACATCCAGTCCACCAACGAGGTGCCCTTCGCACCGACCCGCTCCGACGGCACCGGGCAGGTCTACTTCGAGGTCCAGACCGGCGCCGAGGCACCCGGCCTCGGCTGCGGCAACACCCCCAAGGACCAGCCCGGGCCGTTCACCGAGGGCCGCCGCTGCTGGCTGGTGATCGTCCCGCGCGGCTCCACCGAGGTGGACGGCAGCGCGCTGGCCGGCCCGTCCGCCCGGCTGCAGTCCTCACCGCTGTCGGCCACCAACTGGAGCCACCGGCTGGTGGTGCCGCTCAGGTTCGAGCCGGTCGGACTGTCCTGTCCGCTGGGCAGTGCCGAACTCCCCACCGTAGGAACCGAGTTCGCAGCCGAGATGATCTGGCGCTGGCAGCCGGCGGTCTGCCGGCAGGCCGGCCGGATCTTCAACTTCGGCCAGGCCACCGACGACCTGGCCCGGCTCCGGCTGACCCGCGGCAACCCGGGCCTGGTCTTCGTCGGCGCGCCGCTGGCCCCCGCCGACCAGGCCGACGGCCGCACCCCCGTGTACGCCCCGCTCGGCCTCTCCGGCCTGGTGCTGGCCTTCGACATCGAGAGCCAGTCCAACTCGCTGACCCCGCCCGACCTCGCCAAGCAGGACGGCCAGCGGATCCAGGAGATGAACCTCACCCCCCGGCTGATCGCCAAGCTGCTCACCCAGAGCTACCGCTACGCGGTCAACCCCGGCGATCCCAACGTCCCGCCGGGCAACCCCCGCGACCTGGTCACCGACCCGGAGTTCCTGCAGATCAACCCGCAGTTCGTGGGCCTCTCGTTCCCGATCGGGATCGCCGACCTGCTGGTGCCCTCCGCCGACGGCGACCTCACCCGGACGGTCTGGCAGTGGCTGCTCGCCGACCCGGACGCCAAGGCCTTCCTGGACGGTACGCCCGACCCGGTCTGGCACCACTCGATCAACACCGCGTACCTCGGCGACGGCCGGCCCGAACTGCCCCGCTCCGGCTACGCCAAGGCCGACGACTACTGCAAGAAGTTCGACAAGGAGGACGAGCGGCCCGACTGGTGCAACTTCGACGGCCACCCCTACGGCGGCAGCATGCGCGACGCCGCCCGGGCCGCCGCCCGCGGTGACACCCTCGCCCGCACCGAGTGGGACCCCTCCAGCATCCCGCCGTCGCTCAAGAAGGCCGTCCCGCAGCCCCAGGGGCTGCGCGGGGTGCTCGCCCTCACCACCACCGCCCAGGCCGCCCGCTACGGCCTGTCCACCGCCAAACTGCGCAACGCCGCAGGGGAGTTCACCGCCGCCACCGATGCCACCCTGCTCGCCGCGGCGGCCGCCGCCACCGACGGCGGCGCCCCGGGGGTGCAGGTGGTCGACCCGGCGGTGAAGACCCCGGGCGGATACCCGCTGACGGCCATCACCTACGCCGCCACCGTGCCGTCCGCACTCGTGGCCGGCGACGGCAAGGCCTACGCCGACCTGCTGCGCTACGCCGTCGGACCCGGCCAGCAGCCCGGCATCGCGATCGGCGAACTCCCGGCCGGATACGTCCAGTTGCCCGCGGCGATGCGGGCCAGGACGCTGGCCGTCGCGCAGCGCATCGAGGACAGCGCCGGCAAGTCCGAGACCGCAGCGGCCGCCGAGGAGCCGGGCGACGGGCCCGCACCCGCCGCACCGTCCCGCCGGCCCGCCACCGCCGACCACCCGGAGCCCGCCGCACCCGCACCCGAGACCCCCGCGCCCGCCCACACCGTCGTCACGCTCGCCCCGACGGTCGCCGCCGCCCCGGCGGGCCGCACCGCCCGCACCGACGTCGGATCGCTGCGCTACCTGCTGCTCGGCGTCCTGGTGGCGGGCCTGCTGGCCAGCGCCGGCGGGATCTTCGTGCCCAGGCTGCTGCGCCGACGCCGCCCCTGAACCACCCGCCTTCCCGCTCCCTTCGCCGCTCCACCACCGCCCGCCCGGCGCACCGCCGTGCGCCGGGACCGGAGGCGAACCCGAGCCACCCGGCCGACGGGCCCATCGGCCGTGCCCGGAAACACCCGCACCACCCTGTTCCACCTGCTCCAACCTGCTCCACCCGCGTTCGCACCACCCGCTCTCAGCAACGCTCCGACTCGCCAACTCTCTTAGGGGAACCGACCAGATGAAGCTCATCGACAAGCGCCAGCTCGCCAAGTGCGTCACCGTCGCGGCCGGCCTCGGCCTGCTGGTGGCCGGCACCGGCACCGCCCAGGCCGACCCGGGCGCCGTCCGCCCGCTGTCCGGCGTCGGCTCGGACACCACCCAGGGCGTGATGAACGCGCTCGCCAACGTCGTCACCGTGAACGGCCAGAAGGTCATCGGCTCGTACGACGCCGTCGGCTCCGCCACCATCACCACCAAGGCCGCCGCGGCCTGCCAGAACCTGGCCCGCCCGAACGGCTCCGGCGCGGGCCGCACCGCCCTGCTCAACGAGCTCAACAAGGGCAACGGCTGCCTGGACTTCTCCCGCTCCTCCAGCCTCAACCTGGCCGCCGCCACCCCGGGCCTGACCTACATCCCGTTCGCGGTGGACGGCGTCACCTACGCCGTCAGCGCCGGCAGCTCGGTGCCGCTCGACCTGAGCGTCGCCGACCTGCACGCCATCTACACCTGCGACCCCGGCTACGTCGGCACCGCCCCGAACTACTCGATCCGCCCGCTGCTGCCGCAGGCCGGCTCCGGCACCCGCAGCTTCTGGGAGTCCACCGTCGGCATCGCCGACGGCGACGTCCAGGCCGGCCGCTACCCCTGCATCGCCGACACCAAGGGCGGCAAGAAGATCGAGGAGCACGACGGCCGCGTGCTCGACACCACCTCGCTGGTGCCGTTCTCGATCGCCCAGTACATCGCGCAGAGCTCCGGCACCCTCGCCGACATCCGCGGCACCGCCCAGCTCGGCAACGTCAACGGCGTCCCCTCGGTGCTGCTCAACACCAGCGCCGCCGCCGTCCGCGACGTCTACAACGTCATCCCGACCAGCAAGGTCGGCGTCAGCCCGTGGAGCGACGCCTTCGTCGGCGCCGGCTCCGGCATCTGCCAGCAGTCCGCCGTGATCAAGCAGTACGGCTTCGGCGTCAACGCCAACTGCGGCGACACCTCCCGCACCACCGGCTGACCCGCACCCCGCCCGTCGCTCCACCCGCTCCACCCCGCACGACCCCGTACCACCCGCACCTGCTCCACCTGACAGCGCTCCACCTGACCCTGCATCACCGATCAGTGCCAGAAAGGCGATCATCACAGTGAGCACCTACCGCATCCCGCGGGCCGTCGCGCTCGGCGCGGCCACCGTCCTGGCCGCGGGCAGCATCACCCTGCTCGGCTCCGCCGCCGCGTACGCCGACACCGTGCCGGTCATCGGCACCCTGAGCGTCAACCCGGCCACCGGCGCCGACGACGAGCTGATGAACGTGGTCTCCTCCGGTTCCTGCAACGGCGGCACCAACCTCCAGCTGCTGGTCTTCGGCCAGGGCTTCCCCGCCGACGGCTACGGCGTCACCCCCAACGTGGCGCAGTCGGTCTACTCCCCGGACGCCCAGGGCCGCCTGTCGGTCCCGCTCAGCGACACCATGCGCAGCTTCGCGCAGAAGAACGGCTTCAGCACGCTGTCCGGCCAGTACGAGTTCCACCTGCGCTGCCGGGCCAAGATCGGCGCCACCTACTTCGGTGACTTCGTCGGCTCGGTCTGGTTCACCAGCCCCACCGCGTACACCTCCACCGACCCGAACGCCCCGGTCGCGCAGGCCACCACCACCACGCTCTCGGTCGCCCCGACCGGTTCGGCCACCGTCGGCAGTGACGTCACCCTGACCGCCGCGGTCTCCCCGGCCGCCGCCGGCACCGTGCAGTTCTTCGACGGCGCCACCGCCGTCGGCGCGCCGGCCACCGTCTCCTCGGGCCAGGCCACGGCCACCGTGAACACCCTTGCCGAGGGCGCGCACACCCTCAAGGCGGTCTTCACCTCGACCGACAGCCACTTCCTCGGCTCCACCTTCGCCAACGTCTCCTACACCATCAGCCCCAAGGGTGCGCAGGCCACCACCACGGGCCTGGTCGTCTCCCCGGCCGGCTCCGCCGCGAAGGGCGCCTCGGTCAAGCTGAGCGCGTCGGTGGCCCCGGCCGCCGCCGGCACCGTCGAGTTCAAGGACAACGGCACCGTGATCGGCTCCCAGCCGGTCGCCGCCGGCGCCGCCGAGTTCAGCACCACCGCGCTGGCCGAGGGCGACCACCAGCTGACCGCCGCCTTCACCCCGGCCGACGCGACCCAGTACGCCGCCTCGGCCTCCGCCGCCGTGCCGTTCACCGTCACCCCGCAGGTCACCCCGCCGAACCCGGGCGGCCCCACCCCGCCCGCCCCGGTCTCCGAGACCATCACCACCACGGTCGCCCCCGGTGCCCTGGTGATCAGCGTGGCCGGCGCCAACGTCACCCTGCCGCCGCTCACCCTGAACAACGACTCCACCCGCTTCGCCACCGCCGGCCCGATCCAGACCGTCACCGTCACCGACACCCGGGCCGGCGCGCCCGGCTGGTCGGTCAGCGGCCAGGTCGCCCAGTTCAGCTCGGGCACGGGCAGCATCAACGCGCAGAACCTCGGCTGGGCCCCGAACCTGGTCTCCAAGGGTGACGGCCTCAAGGTCACCCTGGGCGGTCAGGTCGCCCCGGCCAACGCCGTCGAGGTGAACGACGGCGGTGCGCTCGGCCTGAAGTCCTCCCGCACCCTCGCCACCGCCACCGGTCTCGGCACCGCCAAGGTCGGCGCCGACCTCACCCTGCTCGCCCCCACCTCCACGGCGGCCGGCACCTACCAGGGCGTGCTCACCCTGACCGCGATCTGAACCCCGACCGCGATCTGACGGCTCCCCTTCACCCGGGATCGGCCCCGACGCAACCCGGCGGTCGGACCACCCTGGCCTGATGGCGGTGCACCACCGGCACCAACGGTGCACCGCCGCACGGCCGGAGCGGTCCGACCGCCCCACCCACCCGCACCTGCTCCCTAGGATGACGACGCCGATGCGCCGATGGCTCCTGGCCCTAGTCCCCGCCCTGCTGCTCCTGCTGCCGGGCACGACCGCGTACGGTGCCCAGCAGCTGGCGCCCGCCGAAGGCCCGCAGGCGCAGACCTTCGGCATCCAGCCGTCCGGCGCCGACACCCCGGACGACCGCGGCGCCTTCTCCTACGCCGCCACCCCCGGCGCGGTGGTCAAGGACCACGTCGCGGTCTGGAACTACAGCGACCAGCCGCTCACCCTGCGGCTCTACCCGGCCGACGCGTTCAACACCGACGCCGGCGGCTACGACGTGCTGCCCGAGGGCAAGCCGTCCACCCAGGCCGGGACCTGGCTGAAGGCAGCGGCCGACGCACTGACGGTGCCCGCCCGCAGCCGTCAGATCGTCCCGTTCACCCTGGCCGTCCCCGCCGACGCCACCCCCGGCGACCACCCCGCGGGCATCGTGGCCGCGCTGCGGCAGGAGAGCAAGGACGCCCAGGGCAACGCCGTCACCGTCGACCAGCGGGTCGGCGCCCGGGTCAACATCCGGGTCTCCGGGGCGCTGCGGGCCGAACTCACCGTGGAGTCCGCCCGGGTGGTCCACCACCCCAGCCTCAACCCGCTCGACACCGGCCGCACCACCGTCAGCTACACCGTCCGCAACAGCGGCAACGTCCGGCTCGGCGGCAAGCAGGCCGTCCGGGTGACCAATCTGCTCGGCTCGGTCGCCACCGGCCAGGCCCCCGCCGACCTCCAGGAACTGCTGCCCGGCAACGCCGTCTCGTACCGGGTCGACGTCTCCGGCGCCTACCCGGCCTTCCTCGGCACCGCCGGCATCACCATCGACCCGCTGCCGATCGGCGGCGACCGCGACCCCGGCCTGACCAGCACCGTCCACAAGCAGCGCTACGCCGACATCCCGTGGGCCCTGCTGGCGGTACTGCTGCCGCTCGCGCTCGGCGGCACCTGGTGGTGGCGCGGCCGGCGCCGCCGCGCCCGGCTCGCCGCGGCCCGGCCGGCCGCCCGGCCCGCCGCCGCCCCCGTCGGGGCCGCCCTGCTGCTGCTCGCGCTGCTGACGGCCGGCCAGTTCGCCGGCGCCCCGCACGCCGCGGCGGCCGACACCGGCACCATCGCCTTCGACTACCCGGCGGGCCGCGACGACGACGCGATCGACCTGCTCACCTCCGGCCCCTGCCCGGACCCGGCCGCCGACTACCTGAGCATGCGGATCACCGGCGAGGGCTTCCCGCCCGAGGGCGCCCCGCTGGCGGGCACGGTCGCCGCCACCGCTTACCGCCAGGCCGCGGGCGGCGGGTACGTGCTGCCGCTCAGCAACACCCTGCGGGTGGTCGCCAACCGTAGCGGCGCCGGCGCCCTGCACGGCGCGTACACCATCACCGCGGTCTGCCGGGCCAAGGTCAACCCGGCGCCGCTGCGCGAGTTCAGCGGCGTCCTGACCTTCACCACCCCGACCACCTGGCAGACCGCCTCGGTCGCCCCCGAGGGCGTGATCCACGAGGCCCCGCTCGACCCCGCGAAGGCCGCGCCCGCCCCGGGTGCCGCGGGCGCCGCGGGTACGGGCACGCCGGGCCGCGGCGGCGAGCAGACCGCCGCCCAGCAGCGCGCGTCCGGCCTCGGCACCGGTTCCTGGGTCGCGATCGCCGGCGGCCTGCTGCTGATCGGCTGGGTGGCGGTGCCGCCGCTGCGCCGCCGGCTCACCCGCAGGGCCGTCCCGCAGGGCGCACCGGCCGGGGCCGCCAAGGCCGCCGAGCCCGCGCCCGCAGTACCCACCGGGGACGCCGGGGACGCCGAGCCCGTGCCCGCCGCGCAGGGGAGCGCCGAATGACCACCGCCGTCGCCCCGCCGCCCGGCCCGCCCGTTCCTCCGCCGAACCCGTACGCGCCGCCCGCCCCGGTGCCCCCTCCGATGCCTGCGCCGACCCGCCCGCCCCGGCCCCGGCTGCTGCCCGACCGGCCGCAACTGATCGGCGCCGCGCTGGCCATCGCCGCCGCGCTGCTGCTCGGCCTGCTGATGGACCTCGGACCGCTCGGCGGCCTGCGCCACCTGCGCGACCACGAGACCGGCTACGCCGACCTGCGCGCCACCCTGGCGGCCGGCACCACCCCGATCGGCCAGCTCGACAAGGACGGCCGCCCGGTCGTCCCCGGCACCCCGGTCGCGCTGCTGGAGATCCCGCAGCTGGGCCTGCGCGAGGTCGTCCGCGAGGGCACCGCCGGGGGAGTGCTGGAGTCCGGCCCCGGCCACCGCCGGGACACCCCGATGCCCGGCCAGGCCGGCACCAGTGTCGTGCTCGGCCGGCAGGCGGGCTTCGGCGGCCCGTTCGGCGTGCTGGGCAGCCTGCGGCCGGGCGAGACCTTCCGGGTCACCACCGGCCAGGGCGCCCGCGACTACCGGGTGGTCGCGGTCCGCCGGGCCGGCGACCCGCTCCCGGCGCCGGTCAAGGCCGGCTGGTCCCGGCTGCAGCTGGTCACCGGCGACGGCCCGCTCTACGCCCCGTCCGGGACGCTGCTGGTCGACGCCGACCTGCTGGACGACCCCGCCACCGAGGACGACGTCCGGCCGGCCAACCCGCGCCCGCTCACCACCGACGCGCTGCCCGCCGCCGAACGCGCCATGGGCACCGACGGCGGCGCCTGGATCCCGCTGGTGCTCTGGGGCGAGGCGCTGCTGCTGGCGGCCGTCGCCCTGGCGCTGGCCTGGGTCCGCCTGGGGCGGCTGCAGGCCTGGATCGTCGGCGTGCCGGTGCTGGCCGTGCTCGGCCTCTCGGTCGCCGACCAGGTCGCCCAGCTGCTCCCCAACCTGATCTGACCGACCGTCACAACCCTAGGAGTGCTGGATGACCAGCGTCGAGCCGGCCGTCGTGGACACGGCCGTCCTGCCCGCCCCCGTGAGCCCGGCCGGCACCCTGGACGCCCGTGCCGTCTCCGCCTGGTTCGGCCCGCGCAAGGTGCTGGAGCAGGTGTCGCTGACCATGCCCGCGGGCGCGGTCACCGCCCTGATCGGGCCCTCCGGCTGCGGCAAGTCGACCTTCCTGCGGATCCTCAACCGGATGCACGAGCTGATCCCCGGCGCGAGCCTGGCCGGCGAGGTCCTGCTGGACGGCGGTGACATCTACGCGCCCGAGCGCCGGCTGACCGCCGCCCGCCGCGACATCGGCATGGTGTTCCAGAAGCCCAACCCCTTCCCGGCGATGTCGATCTACGACAACGTGGTGGCCGGGCTCAAGCTCACCGGCATCCGGGCCACCCGTGCCGAGAAGGACCACCTGGTCGAGGAGTGCCTCACCAAGGCGGGCCTGTGGCGCGAGGTCGCCGACCGGCTGCGGCAGCCCGGCGGGGCGCTCTCCGGCGGCCAGCAGCAGCGGCTGTGCATCGCCCGTTCGCTGGCGGTCCGGCCCAAGGTGCTGCTGATGGACGAGCCCTGCTCGGCCCTCGACCCGACCTCCACCCGCCGGATCGAGCAGACCATCCGCGAACTGGTGCACGAGGTCACCATCGTGATCGTCACCCACAACATGCAGCAGGCCCAGCGGGTCTCCGACCACTGCGCCTTCTTCCTGGCCGAACAGGGCACCCCCGGCGCGATCGTCGAGCACGGCCCGACCGGGGCGATGTTCGCCACCCCGCTCGACCAGCGGACCTCCGACTACGTAAACGGAAGGTTCGGCTAGCACTTGTGTCCGGCCCGTGATCGGAAGCCACGTAGTCTGACCATATGATCGGTCGGTGCACCGTGACCTCATCGATGACGTGCCCGTTCTGTGGGCAGATGCCCCGGGTCCGCTGACCGCAGCCCTGATCTTCGGCTGCGGCGCCCGGGACGAGACTTTCCGAACCCTTGGTGTGACCCACCTGGTCGAGCACCTCGCCATGGGCACCCTGCCGCGGCTGCACCACGAGCACAACGCCCAGGTCGACCTGGAACTCACCCAGTTCACCGCCACCGGCCGCCCGGACCAGATCGTCGCCTTCCTGGACCGGGTCTGCCGAGCCCTCGCCGACCTCCCGGTCGACCGGGCCGACCGGGAGAGCGGCGTGCTCGCCGCCGAGGACGGCTGCGCGGCCCACCCGACCGCCGGCGCGCTGCTCACCCACCGCTACGGCATCCAGGGACTCGGCCTCGCCCCCTTCAACGGCCCGGGCCCGGACCGGATCCCGCTGGACGCCGTCCGGGACTGCGCGGCCCGCTACTTCCACGCCGGCAACGCCGTCCTCACCCTCACCGGCCCGCCGCCGCCGGGCCTGCGGCTGCCACTGCCCGCCGGCGACCGCCCCGACCGCAGCGGCACCCAGCCGGTCCTGGTGACGGCCTCCTCCTGGCAGGAGGACACCGTGCCGGGACCGGGCCTCGGCGTGCACGGCGACCTCGCCGACCCGGGCCTGCAACTCGCCATGGCCGTCCTCCAGGAGCGGCTGCGCGAAGTCGCCCGGAGCCAGCGCGGACTGTCCTACGACGTCTCCAGCGAGCGCGCGCTCGCCGGACCGGGCAGCGGCGACCGGATGGTCCACCTCGACGCCCGCGACGGCGAGGAGCAGCAGGTCGCCGAACTGCTCTGGCAGCAGGCCTTGCTGCTGGCCGCCGAAGGCCCGTCCGCCGAGGAGGTGGCGGAGGAGGCCGAGGGGACCCGCGAGTTCTTCCTCGACCCCCGGACGGTGGCACTGGAGCTGGAGTTCGCCGCCAACGCCGAACTGCTCGGCTGGAGCTACCGCAGTGTCGCGGACCGGCTCGACCTGCTCGACAAGGTGACCCCCGAGCAGGTCCGGGAGGCCTTCGCCCGGGCCATGGACAGCGCCCTGCTGGTGGTGCCGATCGGGACCAGGCCCGCTGCCCGGCGCGCCGACGGCACCGAGCTGCCCGAGGGCGGCTGCGCCGGGACCGCCGAACTCCCCGAGGGCGGACAGACGTTCAGGGCTCCGCTGCGCGACCGGCTGACCGACGCGGGGGCCCGCAGGGCCCGGCTGGTGGTGACCGGTGAGGGGCTCTGGACGCGGATGCCGTCCGGGGGCGTTCACCACATCGCCTTCGCCGACGTGGTCGGCGTGGAGGTGCACACCCCCGGCCGGGTGGTCTTCGGCCGCAACCACTGCGTGATCCCGGTGATGCCCGAGCTGTTCGCCGGGATCGGCCCGGCGCTGACCGCCGTCGACGAGGCCGTTCCGGCGGAACTGCGCTACCCGGCCTCCGCCTTCAAGAACGCCGACTGAGCCGGCCGCCGACCCGCCCCGGCCGCGCCCGCCCCGGCCGGACATCCGCCCGTCCCCGTATCCGGAGAGAACGACCCGTGCCGACCTACGCCCTGATCACCCGTGCCACCGAGGAGCAGGTGCTGACCGCGCTGCGCCCGTCGAAGCTGGGCGGCTACCTGCTGCCGGACGGCGAACGCGGCACCGGCGTGCTCTTCGACCCGCTCAGGCCCCGGTTCGGCAAGATCTCTTCCCGCCGGCTGGTCGGTCCGGCCTGGAACCTCGCCTGGGAGCTGAAGCAGCCGGTCTGGCTGCTGCGGGACAACGAGTGGGGGACCTGCGTGACGCTGGTGCTGGGCAACGGGGACACCGAGGAACTCGGCTGGAGCGCGGACTGGACGCCGCCCGCCGATCCGGCCGAGAACGCCGCTCAGCGTGAATCCTGGGACCGCTACTGCGCCCGTCTGGCCGACCGCGCCGGGCTGCCGGACGCGGGCGCCGCGCTGGCCGCGATCCGCAACGACCCGGCCCCCGACGGGAGCCGGACCTCCGGAGCCGAGCTGCTCGGCCGGCTCTGCGCCCTGGTCGGCGTCTCGGACGCGGTGGTTCGCCAGTCCCTCTACGAGCAGGCCGGGCCGCGGGGCCGGGAGGCGCGCCGGTTCGAGGCCCGCGGCCGCTGAGCCGGGCCGGCCCTACTCGCCCTCCCGAAGCACCAGGCTGACCAACTCCTGCTGGGAGTCGGTCAGTTTGGGGTCGGCGCAGTACACCGTCCGGCCGTCCACGGTGATCTCGTAGTGGAAGCCGTCGGGCACGCCGTACGAGGGCGCGCGCAGGCCGCCGGCCACCGCCTCGCGCGCGAGGGCGTGGACGTGCGGTGCGTCGCGGCGCTCGCTGGTGTCCAGCTCCGCACGCTGGACGCGACCGGCGAGGCCGCCGGTCCGGGTCACCTGGATACGCATGGTCGTCAGTTTGCTACGGAGTGGGGCGTTTTGCCGAGTGTTTTCACAGACTCCGCGTGGGGCCGGCCGGCTCCCGTCCGGCCCGCGGGCGCAGGGTCCGGTGGTCAGCCGGTGGCGCTGATGCCGACCTGCGACCAGGCGGCGGTCACCGTGTCGGCGGCGGTCCGGTCGTAGCGGGCCAGTGCGGCGGCGGCCGTGGCGCGGGCGAAGTCGGTGAAGCCGGCGTCGTGGGCGAGGTGCCCGCCCGTGACGGTGTCGTACCAGACCTGGCCGGCCCGCTCCCAGGCCGGCCCGCCGAGCGCGGTGGCCAGCAGGTAGAAGGCGTGGTTGGGGATGCCGGAGTTGATGTGCACCCCGCCGTTGTCGTCGGCGGTGTCCACGTAGCCGTCCATGTGGGCGGGCTGCGGGTCCTTGCCGAGGCGCTCGTCGTCGTACGTGGTGCCCGGGTCCTTCATCGAGCGCAGCGCGACCCCGTGCACGCCCGGGGCGAGCAGTCCGGCGCCGATCAGCCAGTCGGCCTGGTCGCTGCTCTGGCCGAGGGCGTACTGCTTGACCAGGGAGCCGAAGACGTCGGAGAGCGACTCGTTGAGCGCGCCGCTCTGGCCCTGGTAGTCCAGCCCGGCGGTGTACTGGGTGACGCCGTGGGCGAGTTCGTGGCCGATCACGTCGAGGCAGCTGGTGAAGTCGACGAAGATCTCGCCGTCGCCGTCCCCGAAGACCATCCGGCTGCCGTCCCAGAACGCGTTGTCGTAGTCCACCCCGTAGTGCACGGTGGCGTCCAGCGGCAGCCAGGCGCCGTCGATCGAGTGCCGGCCGTAGACCTGCTCGAACAGCTCGAAGGTGGCGCCGAGTCCGTCGTAGGCGCGGTTGACGGTGGCGTCCCCGGTGGCCGGGCCGCCCTCGGCGCGGACGGTGCGGCCGGGCAGCCGGCGGCCGTGCCGGGCGTCGCCGATGGTGCGGGTGAGGTGGTGGGCCGGGGGCGGCGGGGGCAGGGCGGTGGCCAGCCGGCTCTCGCGGTGCAGGGTGTCCAGGGCGAGGGAGGTGCGGGCGGCCTCGTGGCCCTGCTCGGCGAGCCGGTCGAGGACGAAGGGCGGCACGATCGTGCAGCGGCGCGCGGCAGCAGTCATGTAGCCAAGAGTGACGCATCCATGACTTCTTGTCACCACCGCGCGCAGTGACCGGGCGTCTCAAGGGGTGGAATCGTGGTGCGGTTCACTTCGTGCGCCCCGGGAGCTGGGTTACGCTGGGCTGCATCATGCGTTACGGGCTGCTTCTTCTTAGCTGCCGCGGCGAGGGCCTCTAGATCCAGAGAAGGCCGGCTCCCTCGCCGCGGGGACTGTGCTGTGCCCTTGCATCCGTCAGTGATGCTGTTCGATGCGGCTCAGCAGTCGGCCCGGTCGGGTGTCCACCGCCCCGACCCAGCCCGCAATCGACTTCGGAAGCCGAGAGTCCTCCATGACCGAGCAGTCCGCCATCGCCCGTGCCTTCAACGACCGCCCCACCCCGGTGACCGCGGCCACCGTGCTGCAGCAGCCGTCCGGGATGCCGTTCCACCGCTACATGCCGTTCGGCTCCGTCGACCTGCCGGACCGCACCTGGCCGGGCAAGGTCATCACCCAGGCGCCGCGCTGGCTGTCCACCGACCTGCGGGACGGCAACCAGGCGCTGATCGACCCCATGTCGCCGGCCCGCAAGCGCAAGATGTTCGACCTGCTGGTGAAGCTGGGCTACAAGGAGATCGAGGTCGGGTTCCCGTCCTCCGGCGCCACCGACTTCGACTTCGTCCGCTCGATCATCGAGGAGGGGGCGATCCCCGAGGACGTCACCATCTCGGTGCTGACCCAGGCCCGCGAGGACCTGATCGAGCGCACCGTGGAGTCCCTGGTCGGCGCCCACCGGGCCACCGTCCACCTGTACAACGCGACGTCGCCGCTGTTCCGCCGGGTGGTCTTCAAGGGCTCCAAGGACGACATCCGCCAGATCGCGGTGGACGGCACCCGGCTGGTGATGGAGTACGGCGAGAAGCTGCTGGGCGAGGAGACCGTCTTCGGGTACGAGTACTCGCCGGAGATCTTCATCGACACCGAGCTGGACTTCGCGCTGGAGGTCTGCGAGTCGGTGATGGACGTCTGGCAGCCGGGCGAGGGCCGCGAGATCATCCTGAACCTGCCGACGACGGTGGAGCGTTCCACCCCGAACGTCTACGCCGACAAGATCGAGTGGATGTCGCGGAACCTGTCCCGCCGCGAGTTCGTCGCGCTGTCCGCGCACCCGCACAACGACCGCGGCACCGGCGTCGCCTCCGCCGAACTGGCCATCATGGCGGGCGCCGACCGGGTCGAGGGCTGCCTGTTCGGCCAGGGCGAGCGCACCGGCAACCTGGACCTGGTCAACGTCGGGATGAACCTGTTCTCCCAGGGCGTCGACCCGATGATCGACTTCTCCGACATCGACGAGATCCGCCGCACCTACGAGTACTGCAACCAGATGGCCGTCCCCGAGCGCCACCCGTACGCCGGCGACCTGGTCTACACGTCCTTCTCCGGCTCCCACCAGGACGCCATCAAGAAGGGCTTCGACGCCCTGGAGGCGGACGCGAAGGCGGCCGGCGTGCCGGTCTCCGAGTACACCTGGGGCGTGCCCTACCTGCCGATCGACCCGAAGGACGTCGGCCGCAGCTACGAGGCGGTCATCCGGGTCAACAGCCAGTCCGGCAAGGGCGGCATCGCCTACGTGCTGAAGAACGACCACAAGCTGGACCTGCCGCGCCGGATGCAGATCGAGTTCTCCCGGATCATCCAGGCCAAGACCGACGCCGAGGGCGGCGAGGTCACCCCGGCCGCGATCTGGTCGGTCTTCCAGGACGAGTACCTGCCGACCCCGGACAACGCCTGGGGCCGGATCTCGCTGAGCGGTTCGCGGAGCCTGACCACCGAGGACGGCCGGGACGCGCTGACCACCGAGGCCGTGGTGGACGGCGCCCCGGTCACCCTGACCGGTACCGGCAACGGCCCGGTCTCCGCCTTCGGCGACGCGCTGGCCCGGATCGGCGTCGACGTACGGGTGCTGGACTACGCCGAGCACGCGCTGAGCGAGGGCGGCGACGCCCAGGCGGCCGCCTACGTCGAGTGCGCGGTCGACGGCAAGGTGCTGTGGGGCGTCGGGATCGACTCCAACACCGTGCTGGCCTCGCTGAAGGCCATGGTGAGCGCCGTCAACCGGTCGCAGCGCGGGTAGTTCGTAGCACCGCCGACCGGCGGCCGTGACGCGTGCCACACTCCTCGCGGGTGTGGCACGCGTCACAGATTTATCCACCGGCACCCGTTCGGGGTGCTGACACGTGCCGGTAACCGTGGCAACATCGACGCACCGGAAGCCGGGTCGGTGGGACGTCCCGACGGCCGGTCGCGTGACCTGCCCACTGATGCGCAGGCCGCCTGCCATGTCTGGGGAGTGGCACCGTGACAGGGTTGTGGGGTGTCCGCCCTCGCTGGCGGACGGACGTTCTCGGTGAGTTCTTCTGCCCCGGCTGCGGCGGGGACCGCAACTACCGCCGGCAGCACGGCCGGCGGTGGCTGCGGCTGCTCGGCAGCCCGGTGCTGCCGCTCGGCCCGGTGATCGGCTGCGTGCAGTGCACCTCCTGCCACGGCCGGTACGGCACCGAGACGCTGGACCAGCTCACCTGCGTCCGGCTGGCGGCGATGCTGCGGGACGCCCAGTACACCGTCGCGCTGGCCACCCTCGCGGCCGGCGGCACCGCCAGCCGGGCGGGCCGGGAGGCCGCCTGCGCGGTGGTCCGCGAGGCCGGCTTCGAGGACAGCGGCGAGGCCCAGGTGCTGGCCGCACTGGCGGCGCTCTCCGGCCACAGCGGCGGCGAACCGCTGGACGTGGACGGCGTGGGCAGCGGCCTGGCCGTCGAACTGCACGCCGCCCTGGAGCCGCTCGCCCCGCACCTGGCCCAGCAGGGCCGCGAACGCCTGCTGCTGCAGGGCGCCTGGATCGCGCTGGCCGACGGCCGCTACCTCCCCGAGGAGCGGGCCGCGCTGGCGGTGGTCGGCCGATGCCTGAAGCTCTCCGAGTCCCAGGTCGGCGAACTGCTGGCGGCCGCCACCCGCGCCCCGCACTGAGCCACCGCTCCGGCCCCGTGGCACCGCTGTGGCCACGGAAGGCGCTCCGCACCCGCAGCGCCGCCCCAGGACCGGGCCCGACCCCCTTCCGGGCCCGCCGCGCCCCGCACCGCCACGGGCGATCCCCCCACCGCCCCGGGTGCGGGCGCACGGCTGCCCGCCCGCCGGATGGCCCGAGGAGCCCCGGCGCTGCGGGACAATGGTGGGATGTCCACACTGTCCGACCGTCCCGGCCGGGGACCAGCATGAGCCTGTTCCGCGACGACGGCGTGGTGCTGCGCACCCAGAAGCTCGGCGAGGCCGACCGGATCATCACCCTGCTCACCCGCCAGCACGGCAAGGTGCGCGCGGTCGCCCGCGGCATCCGCAAGACCAAGTCGAAGTTCGGCGCCCGGCTGGAGCCGTTCTCCCACGTCGACGTGCAGTTCTTCAGCCGGGGCAGCGACCTGGTCGGCCGTACCCTGCCGCTGTGCACCCAGGTCGAGACGATCGCGCCGTACGGCGGCCCGATCGTCGCCGACTACACCCGCTACACGGCCGGCACCGCGATGCTGGAGACCGCGGAGCGGTTCGCCGAGAACGAGGGCGAGCCCGCCGTCCAGCAGTACCTGCTGCTGGTCGGCGGCCTGCGCACGCTGGCCGCCGGGCAGCACCAGCCGCACCTGGTGATGGACGCCTTCCTGCTGCGCTCGCTCGCCGTCAACGGCTACGGCGCCAGCTTCACCGACTGCGCCAAGTGCGGGCTGCCCGGCCCCAACCGGTTCTTCTCGCTGCAGGCCGGCGGTGTGCTGTGCACGGACTGCCGCGTCCCCGGAAGTGCCGTACCCTCCCCTGAGACACTGGTACTGCTCGGGGCGCTGCTGTCGGGGGACTGGCAGACGGCGGACGGCTGCGAACCCCGGTACTGGCGTGAGGGCAGCGGGCTGGTGGCCGCCTATCTGCAGTGGCACCTGGAGCGGGGCATCCGCTCGATGAGATACGTGGAGAAGTGAGCATGGTCGCGCGACGGCTGTTCGGCAGCAAGCAGCGGGAGTACCGGACCCCGGACCCGCACCCGAGCGGCGCCCGGCCGCCGAAGATCCCCGGCGAGCTGGTGCCCAACCACGTCGCCTGCGTGATGGACGGCAACGGCCGCTGGGCCAAGGAGCGCGGCCTGCCGCGCACCGAGGGCCACAAGGTCGGCGAGGCGGTCGTGCTGGACGTGCTCAAGGGCTGCCTGGAGATGGGGGTCAAGAACCTCTCGCTGTACGCCTTCTCCACCGAGAACTGGAAGCGCTCCCCGGACGAGGTGAAGTTCCTGATGAACTTCAACCGGGACGTGATCCGCCGCCGCCGCGACGAGATGGACGAGCTGGGCATCCGGATCCGCTGGGCCGGCCGGATGCCGAAGATGTGGAAGAGCGTCGTCCAGGAGCTCCAGGTCGCCCAGGAGCAGACCAAGGACAACGACGCGATGACCATGTACTTCTGCGTCAACTACGGCGGCCGGGCCGAGATCGCCGACGCCGCGCAGGCCATCGCCCGGGACGTCGCCGCGGGCAGGCTGGACCCGAAGAAGGTCAACGAGAAGACCTTCGCCAAGTACCTGTACTACCCGGACATGCCGGACGTCGACCTCTTCCTGCGTCCCTCCGGCGAGCAGCGCACCTCCAACTTCCTGGCCTGGCAGTCCGCCTACGCCGAGCTGGTGTTCCAG
Organism: Kitasatospora sp. NEAU-CNBT7; assembly: GCF_057220535.1. Classification (NCBI taxonomy): domain Bacteria; kingdom Bacillati; phylum Actinomycetota; class Actinomycetes; order Kitasatosporales; family Streptomycetaceae; genus Kitasatospora; species Kitasatospora sp. NEAU-CNBT7. The sequence goes on from NZ_JBXQQB010000014.1 coordinate 179,834, forward strand.
GACGTGCTCTGGCCGGACTTCGACCGCCGCGACCTGTGGCGCGCCTGCGAGCAGTTCGCCCGGCGCGACCGCCGCTTCGGCGGTGCGATCCCGAACGCGGTCGAGGACGGCTCGCCCGAGCTGCCGGCCCAGCGCTGAGCGGTGGCGTACGCGTGGGGCCCGGGTTCCTCGGAACCCGGGCCCCACGCGCGTACCCGCCGGTTCAGGCCTTCTTGGCGCACTCCGCGCAGGTGCCGAAGATCTCCAGGGTGTGCGCGATGTCGCTGAAACCGTGCTCCGCGGCGACCGCGTTGGCCCAGCGCTCCACGGCGGGCCCCTCCACCTCGACCGTGGCGCCGCAGCTGCGGCAGACCAGGTGGTGGTGGTGCCCGCTGCTGCACCGGCGGTAGACCGCCTCGCCGTCGGCGGTGCGCAGCACGTCCACCTCGCCGGCGTCGGCCAGCGACTGCAGGGTCCGGTAGACCGTGGTCAGCCCCACCGAGTCACCCCGGTGCTTGAGCATGTCGTGCAGCTCCTGCGCGCTGCGGAAGTCCTCGATCTCGTCCAGGACCGCCGAGACGGCGGCTCGCTGCCGAGTCGATCGCGCGCGCGGCGACGGGCCTGCGGTGGTCACCGTGAGTCCTCCTGGTGGTCGGGTGCTGTCGCACCTCATTGTGCCAGCCCGGAACTGGGCAGCGGGGCGTCCGTACGACGCCCGTCCTGCTGTCCGGGCAGCGCCACGTCGCACACCGCGGGGCCGTCCGCCGGCCGGGCCCGGTGCCGCCGCCGGGCGAGCGGCGCGGCCAGCGCGCTGAAGACCGCGAACGCGGCGATCGCCAGCAGCACGATGGCCGGTCCTGACGGCACGTCGGCCTGGTACGAGCCGGCCACCCCGAGCAGCGCGACGCCGGTCCCGAGGCCGATCGCGGCCGCCTGGGTGGCCGCGAAGGACCGGGTGAGCTGCTGGGCGGCGGCCACCGGCACCACCATCAGCGCGCTGACCAGCAGCAGACCGACCACCCGCATCGCCACCGTGACGGTGACCGCGGCGGTGACCGCGAGCAGCAGGTTCAGCAGCCGCACCGGGATGCCGGTCACCCGGGCGAACTCCTCGTCCTGGCAGACCGCGAACAGCTGCCGGCGCAGGCCCAGGGTGATCGCGACGACCACCGCGGCCAGCGCGCCGATCACCACCAGGTCGTCCGCCGAGACGGTCAGGATGGAGCCCCACAGGTAGCTCTCCAGGCTGCTGCTGCCGGCCTGCGGGCTCAGGCTGACCAGCAGCTTCCCGCAGGCCATGCCGCCGTAGAAGAGCATCGCCAGGGCGATGTCGCCGCGCTGGTTGCCGCGCGAGCGGACCAGCTCCATGACGATCGCGCCGAGCACGCAGACCAGCACCGCCATCCAGACCGGGCTGGTCTGGAACACGAAGCCGAGGCCGACACCGGTGAGCGCGACGTGCCCGATGCCGTCGCCCATCAGCGCCTGCCGGCGCTGCACCAGGTAGATGCCGACGGCGGGGGCGGTCACCCCGACCAGGACGGCGGCGATCAGCGCCCGCTGCATGAAGTCGTACTGCAGCATCTCGGTCATGACAGCAGCCCCTGGGTGCTCCGGTGGTGGTCGTCGGCGTGCGGGTGGACGTGGTCGTGGCCGGGCAGCGCGTGCTGGCCGACCCCGCGCGGCGGCGGGCCGTCGTGGGCCACGCAGCCGTCCCGGAGCACCACGGCGCGGTCGATCAGCGGCTCCAGCGGCCCGAGTTCGTGCAGCACCAGCAGGACGGCGGCGCCGCGCGCCACCTCGCTGCGCAGGGTGTCGGCGAGCACCTGCTGGCTGTCCAGGTCCACCCCGGCCATCGGCTCGTCCATGATCAGCAGATCCGGGGTGCCGACCAGCGCGCGGGCGATCAGCACCCGCTGGTGCTGGCCGCCGGAGAGCCCGGCGACGCCGTCCGAGGCCCGCTCCAGCATGCCGACGGCGGTCAGCGCCCGGTCGACCGCGGCGCGGTCGCGGCGGCGGAACGGCAGCAGCCGGTGCTGCGGCAGGCGGCCGGTGGAGACCACCTCGCGGACGGTGGCGGGCACGCCGCCGGCCGCGGTGGTGCGCTGCGGCACGTACCCGATCCGGTGCCAGGCCCGGAACCGGCCGAGCGGGGTGCCGAACAGCTCCAGGCTGCCGCGCTGCAGCGGGACGGCGCCGATCACGGACTTGACGGTGGTGGACTTGCCGGAGCCGTTGGCGCCGAGCAGGGCGACCACCTCGCCGGGCCGCACGGTCAGGTCGATGCCGCGCAGGACCGGCCGCCCGCCCAGCGCGGCGGTGGCGTCGAGCAGCCGGACGGCCGGGGGCGGGTCCGCCTCGGTGGCGGCGCGGCCGGGTGCGGCGGCGGGGTCGGGTGCGGCGGGGCCGGCCGCCTGCGGGATGGCGGTGCTCATGGTCGGTGTCCCCCTCAGCCGGTGGCGCCGAGCGCGGTCCGGAGGTTGGCGAGATTGTGCTGCATGACCGAGAAGTAGTCCTCGGTGGCCGGGTCCTTGACGCCCTCCAGCGGGTCGAGCACGTCGGTCCGCAGGCCGAGGTCCTTGGCGACGGTCTCGGCGAGGCGCGGGTCGACCAGGGTCTCGAAGAAGATCGTGGTGACGCCGTGGGAGCGGGCCGCCTGCTGGATCTCGGTGAGCCGGGCCGGGGTGGGCTCGGCCTCCGGGTCGACGCCGTTGATCGCGACCTGCTCGAGGCCGTAGTGGTCGGCGAGGTAGCCGAACGCGGCGTGGCTGGTGACGAAGGTCTTGGTCGGGACGTCCTTCAGGCCGTCGCGGAACGCGGTGTCCAGGGCGGTCAGCCGGTCGAGCAGCCGGTCGGTGGCGGTGCGGTAGTCCTCGGCGTGGGCCGGGTCCGCGGCGGCGAGTTCGCTGCCGACGCTGCGGGCGACCGCCGCGTAGCGGGTGGGGTCGAGCCAGATGTGCGGGTCGCCGGCGGGGCCGCTGTGCTCGTGGCCGGCGTGCTCGCCGCCGGGCTCCTCGGTGCCCTCGTCCAGGTGGTGGTCGACCAGCGGCGAGACGGCCGTCGCGTCGACCACGTGCGCGGCGTGGGTGCCCTTCACGGCCTGGTCGACGCTGGGCTGCAGGCCCTTGAGGTAGACCACCACGTCCGCGCTCTGCACCGCGCCGACCTGACGGGCCTTGAGCTCCAGGTCGTGCGGCTCGACCCCGGCGGGGGTGAGGCCGGTGACCTTCACATGGCTGCCGCCGATCTGCTCGGCGAGGTAGGCCATCGGGTAGAACGACGCCACCACCTTCAGCCGGCCGTCGCCGTCGGCGGCGCTGGAGCTGCCACCGCACGCGGTGAGCAGCAGGGCGCCGACGGCTGCGCTCGCGGCGAGGGCTATGGAGGAACGTCGGATCATCATGACAACCATTCTCATCTTGAATGGAAATGATTGTCAACTCACTCGAATGGCTGATTGTGCAGCAAGGATGTACGGGCGCGCCCCGGCGGTGGCCGGAACGCGCCCGGCGCGCGGTCAAACCGTGTGACGGCGGGGCCCGCGCTCCCGGTAACCTGGGGCATTCGGGTGCGTGCAACCAGCCGCGCCTTGACCGTGCCGTCGTACTGAAGAGAGCACTGTGGCCGCCGACAAGATCGACACCATCGTCAGCCTGAGCAAGCGCCGAGGCTTCGTCTACCCCTGCAGCGAGATCTACGGAGGTACGCGCGCCGCCTGGGACTACGGCCCACTGGGTGTCGAGCTCAAGGAGAACATCAAGCGCCAGTGGTGGCGTTCGATGGTCCACGCTCGGGAGGACGTCGTCGGCCTCGACTCCTCGGTGATCCTGGCCCGCGAGGTCTGGGAGGCCTCCGGCCACGTGGCGACGTTCAACGACCCGCTGACCGAGTGCCTCTCCTGTCACAAGCGCTTCCGCGCCGACCACCTGGAAGAGGCGTACGAGGCCAAGCACAACCGGCTGCCCGCCAACGGCCTCGCCGACATCAACTGCCCGAACTGCGGCAACAAGGGCGCCTTCACGGAGCCCAAGGAGTTCTCGGGCATGCTGAAGACGCACCTCGGCGTCACCGAGGACGCGAGCGGCCTGGCCTACCTGCGCCCGGAGACCGCGCAGGGCATCTTCACCAACTTCAGCGCCGTCCAGACCACCTCGCGCCGCAAGCCGCCGTTCGGCATCGCCCAGACCGGCAAGAGCTTCCGCAACGAGATCACCCCCGGCAACTTCATCTTCCGCACCCGCGAGTTCGAGCAGATGGAGATGGAGTTCTTCGTCAAGCCGGGCGAGGACGACCAGTGGCACGAGTACTGGCTCCAGCAGCGCTGGGACTGGTACGTCGACCTCGGCCTGCGGACCGAGAACATGCGCTTCTTCGAGCACCCGAAGGAGAAGCTCTCCCACTACGCCAAGCGCACCGTGGACATCGAGTACCGCTTCAACTTCGGCGGCACCGAGTTCTCCGAGCTGGAGGGCATCGCCAACCGCACCGACTACGACCTCTCGGTGCACAGCGAGCACTCCGGCAAGGACCTCCGCTACTTCGACCAGGAGTCCGGCGAGCGGTACTTCCCGTACGTCATCGAGCCGGCCGCCGGCCTCAACCGCGCGATGCTGGCCTTCCTGCTCGACGCCTACTTCGAGGACGAGGCGCCCAACGCCAAGGGCGTCATGGAGAAGCGCGTCGGCATGCGGCTCGACCCGCGCCTGGCCCCGGTCAAGGTCGCGGTGCTCCCGCTGTCGCGCAACGCCGACCTGTCCCCGAAGGCCCGCGGCCTGGCCGCCGACCTGCGCACCGCGTGGAACGTCGAGTTCGACGACGCCGGCGCGATCGGCAAGCGCTACCGCCGCCAGGACGAGATCGGCACGCCGTTCTGCGTCACCGTCGACTTCGACACCCTCGAGGACAACGCGGTCACCATCCGCGAGCGCGACACCATGGCCCAGGAGCGCGTCTCCCTGGACCAGGTGAAGTCCTACCTCGGTGCCCGCCTGATCGGCTGCTGACCCGGGACGTCCCCGACGGCCCCCACCGCCTCGTGCGGTGGGGGCCGTCGCGCTGCGTGCTGCGGGCTGCGGGCTGCGGGCGCCCGGTGCGCGCCCGGCCGCCGGGGCCACCGGCAGTCGGGGCCGGCGGCGGTCGGGGTCAGCGGCCGCGGGAGCGGCGGCGGCCCTGGCCGCGGTCGGCCGGCTCGGTCGGCAGACCGGCCGTGCGCAGCGCCGCCAGCGCGGTCCTGGCCCGGCTCTCGTCCAGCCGGGCGACCGCTGCGAGCAGGGCCCCGTACAGCTCGGGGTGCGGGGTGAGGGCGCGGCCGAACTCGCCGAGGCCGGTCGCCGAACGCAGTGCGACCACCTCGCCGACCAGCGCCACCGCGAGCGGGCCGGCCAGCTCCGGCGCCAGCTCCGCGATCTCCGCCACCGGCCGCCCGGCCGCCTGGTGGAGCAGCGTCCGGGCGTCCCCGGCGCGGCCGGCGGCGTGCAACTGCTCGGCCAGCCTGGCGAGCGCGACGGTCGGGGCCGAGCCCCACTCCCACAGCAGGGTCTGGCCGTCGGCGCTCTGCCCGGCCTGCTCCAGCGCGGCCAGCAGCTCCGGCAGTTCGGTGGCGGGCGCCGCGCGCAGCAGGTGGAACAGCTCGGCCGCCTCCTCGGCCAGCCCGGCCTCGCGCAGCCCGGCCAGGGTGTGCACGGCGTGCGCCGCCGGGCCGCCGGCCGTCGCCCGCGCCAGGAACCCGGCCGCCCCGGCCGGTCCGCCGGTGCGCAGCCGGACCGCGAGCCGGACCACGTCCGCCGGGGCCAGCGCCAGCGCGGCCCGGGTGGCGAGCGCCGCGGACTCGGTGCCCGAGCCCCGGCGGTGCAGGTCGGAGATCAGCCCGGCGAGTGCCACCAGCTCCTCGGCGCGGCGGGCCCGCGGGCCCTCGGCCGTCCCGGCGCCGGTCGCGGGCTGCGGGCGGGACTCCGCCTCGGGTTCGGGCTGCGGCCGGGACACCGGCCGGGACGGCGGCTGCGGCTTCGGCTCGGGCCGGACGCCGCTGAACCGGGCGCCGCGGATGGGCGCCGTCGCGGTCGGCGGCAGCACCGGCTGCGCGGCGGTGCCCGCCGCGTCGGCCGCCGGGGCGGCGGCGCCCGCGAACCTGGCCCCGGTGGGGCGGCGCGGCGGCGCCGCCGGACGGCCGCGTTCCTCCAGCAGCCGCAGCCGGTCGTGCTGTTCCCGGCACCGCTCGCTGAGCCCCTCCCGCAGCCGCCGGGCCTGGCCGAGCTGCCGCAGCAGGTCGTCCGGTGGTTCGGACGGCGGCTGCGCCGAGGCCCGCACGGCCTCGGCCAGCCGCCGCTCGCGCAGCGCCGCGTACTGCCGGGCGCGCAGCAGCTCGTCGAGCTCGGCCCGTAACGCCTCGACCTCGGCTGCCGGACCCAGCTCCTGGACTGTCATCGTGTCGGACCCGCCCTCTCCGCCCGAGGACTCCTGCCCCGCCCCGGGCCGTACCTGGCAGCCATCCTGGCGCGCCGATACGGCAGGCATGTTACGGGAGCGAGTCGGTGCTCTTACGGCTGGAAGAGGATCAACTGCCGTGCAGGGGGCGGCTGCTGGGGTTTCCGCAGGCCGGCGGGGGTCAGGCCGCGAGCCGGGCCCTGGCCTCCATCAGGGCGAAGCCGAGCAGGTTGAGTCCGCGCCACCGGTCCGGCGCGGTGGCCCGCTCGTCGTCCGCCGCCAGCCCGATGCCCCACAGCCGGTCCAGCGGACTGGCCTCCACCAGGACCCGGCCGCCGGTGCCCAGCAGATAGCCGCGCAGTTCCTCGCTGGAGCCGAACTTGGCGACGTTGCCCCGGACCACCAGCTCGAACCGCTCGGCGGCCCAGCGCTCGTCGTGGAAGCCGCGGACCTGCCGGCCCAGCTTCTTCGCCTCGCCCGGTGTCCGGGCGGCCAGGATCCTGGGCACGATCTCCTCGTCCCCGAACAGCCGCGCCTTGCCGGCCATCATCCAGTGCTCGGCCGTCGGGTAGCCCACCCCGTCGACGGTGAACCGCGCGGGCCACCACTGGCTCAGCGCACCGGCGCCGATCCGCCCGTCCCGCTCCGGCCGGTGGCCCCAGAACAGCAGGTACTTCGGCCGGGCGCCCGCCTCGACCAGCGCGGCGAGCTCCTCCCGCGTCCTGGCGTCGACCGGGGAGAGCGGCGGGGTGGGACCGGCGGGCCCGGCGGGGGAGTCGTGGGCGGCGGGGGAGGCCGGGCCGGCGGGGGGAACACTCGTCATACCGCCATCGTGTCATCCGCCACCGACGGCGGTCCCGCACTTTTCCCGGCACCCCGCAGGTCACCGCGGGTACCCGGGCCCGGCTCCGACCCGCGACCCCGCGACCCCGGGCCCCCGCAACCCCGGCCCCCGGCCGCGCCGGGCTCAGGCCACCGAGCGCGGCAGCCGGACGCTCAGCAGCGCGATCACCACCGAGCCGGCCAGCTGCACGGTGAGCACGACCGCGAGGGCGCGGGCCATCCCCAGCGCGGGGACCAGCCCCAGGAAGAGGGTGCCCACCGCCGCCACCCCGAGCGCCAGGCTGGACTGCTGGGTGGTCGCCAGCACCCCGCTGCCCACCCCCGCCTGCTCGGCGGGCACCTGCGAGAGCACCACCCGGAACAGCGGCATCCCGATCAGCCCCTGGCCGATCCCGGCCAGCGCGATCCCCGGCAGCATCCGCGGCACGGACAGCTGCGCCGGGTCGGCCAGCGCGACGGCGGCCAGCGCCGCCAGCCCGGTGCCCTGGACCGCGGCGCCGACCGTGATCACCCGGCTGCCGAACCGGCCGACCAGCCGTGGCCCGGCCAGCGAGGCGCCGAAGTAGCCGACCGCCATCGGGACCAGCGCCCGGCCGGCCGCCACCGGGTCCTGGTGCAGCCCCTGCTGGAGCAGGATCGCGATGACGAACATGAACCCGCCGAACCCGGTGAAGTACGGCAGTGCGATCCCCAGCCCGCGCCGCATCTCGGGGATCCGGACCAGCGACAGCGGGACCAGCGGCACCCGTCCGGCGGCCTCGGTCCGCCGCTCGACCACCAGGAACGCGGCGGCCAGGAACGGGAACGCGGCCAGCAGCAACCAGGTCCACAGCGGCCAGCCGACCGCCCGGCCCTCCATCAGCGGCACGAACAGCGCCAGCAGCGCGGCCGTCAGCAGCGCGGTGCCGGGCAGGTCCGGCCCGGCCGCCCGCGGCGAACGGGTCTGCGGCACCCAGCGCACCGCGAACACCGCGGTGGCCAGCGCGAACGGCACGTTGAGCAGGAACACCGCGCGCCAGCCGGTCCCGAACAGGTCGGCGGAGACCAGCAGGCCGCCCAGCACCTGGCCGATCACCACCGAGATCCCGCCGACCGCGCCGTAGATCCCGAGCGCCCGGGCCCGCCGGGCGCCCTCGGTGGCGGCGGTGATGGTGGCCAGGACCTGCGGGATCAGCAGGGCGGCCGAGGCCCCTTGGGCCACCCGGGCGGCCACCAGGGTCCAGGCCGTCGGGGCGAGGCCGCAGGCCAGCGAGGTGACCGCGAACGCGGCGGCGCCGGCCACGAACAGCCGGCGGCGGCCGACCGCGTCGCCGAGCCGCCCGCCGAGCACCAGCAGCACCGCGAAGGCGATGCCGTAGCCGGCGGCCACCAGCTCCAGCACCGCGGGGCCGGCGGCGAGGTCGTGGTCGATGGTGGGGAGGGCGACGTTGACGATGAAGAAGTCGAGCATCGGGAGGAACGCGCCGAGCAGCACGGTGGTGAGCCCGGCCCGTCCGAGCCCGGGGACGGCCGGGCGGGGGACGTGCGGGAGGGTCTGCGGCAAGGTCAGTTGCTGAGTCACGGGTCCTACGATCCGCCCACTCGGAACCTGGTACCAGACAGTGTTTATCCAGGTATCAGAAGTACCTGGCACCCGGCACACCGAGCGGGCATGCTGAGCGTATGAGCAGTCACACCACCTCGGCCGCCCCCGCCCCCGCCGCGGCCCGCCGCCACGAGCTGGCCGCCTTCCTGCGCAGCCGCCGGGAGCGGATCTCGCCCGAGCAGGTCGGGCTGCCCGGGCTCGGCCGCCGCCGCACCCCCGGGCTGCGCCGCGAGGAGGTGGCGCAGCTCGCCGCGGTCGGGGTGACCTGGTACACGTGGCTCGAACCGTACACCCCTCGGGATACTCGGGGAGTGGCATCCGCCTGAGCAGCACGAAGCCCCGCCCCAGCCAGCAAGGGCCAGTAGAGGGCGGGGCCAGAAGGGCCGGTGTCAGCCTCCGATCCGGATCTTCACCTTCCAGAGATTCAGCGACCCGGAGGTCACCTCGCCGTCCGCCTCGTTCCCTTCCCACTCGTTCTCAGAGTTCAGCGTGGCCCAAACGCTTGCAGGGATCTCGATCACGAGGTTGTCGGCGTCGTCGAAGCCGGAGGACCGTTCGATGTTGAGAGAGTCAGCCATGGCAGATGAGACTACCGTCACACTGCCCTCGCCCGCCTGCCGAATTCTGCGCCGACGCCCCGACCCTGATGTTGGTTCCGCTGCTACCGGGATCAGGGGTCGGGGCTCTGCGCGTACGGGGTCAGGCTCGGGTGGGCACCGGGTTGTCCGGGCTGTCGAGCCACACGGTGTGGCCGTCCGGGGTGATCGTGAGCCCGAAGCGGTTGAACCCGGGGCGGCCCTGGTCGTCCCACCAGTGCCATGCGGTGGACACTTCGCCCCAGAGGCTGCGGGGGCCGGACTGCACCACCTCGTAGCGTTCTCTGTCGGGCTCCCAGTCGGCCGTAGCCCACGACGTGACGGCCGTGTCGTGCAGCCACAGCGTGTAAGACCCGTCGTCGTACCGCTCGATCAGGGGAAACGCGCCGGGCACCTGAACCCCGATGGCGAACATCTCCTGCCATCCACCAAGTAGCTCCGGGGATAGTGAAGTTGAGGACGCAACCCCGTCAGCCGGCCAAGGCGCCGAAAGGTAGGCAAGGCTGTTCGGCTGGTCGGTGCGCTGCTGCCGGAGCCGCATGAACGCTGATGACCCGACGAACCGTCCGGATGCCTTCCCGTCGTCGCCGACCGCGAGCCGGACGATTGCTTCGCCGCCGTACTCCGGGCCCCACGGCGCGACGACCACCCCGCCGGACCGTGACTGCTCGACCCACGTGTACGGCAGGCTCCCGACCGAACAGGTGGCAATGATCCGGTCGTACGGTGCCGCCTTCGGGTACCCCTCTGCCCCGTCCCCGACCACGGGCACGGGCGAGTACCCAGCACGGGCGAGGCGGCGTTGCGCGCTGGCCGCGCTGTCTTCGTCCACCTCGACGGTGACGACGCTGCCCGACCCGAGGTGGTGGGACAGGAGAGCGGCATTCCAGCCGGTTCCGGTGCCGATCTCCATCACCGTGTTGCCGTCCTCGACGCTGAGGGCATTGAGCATCGAGAACACCATGGTGGGCATGCTGCTGGACGACGTGGGCATGGTGCCGCGCGTGCTGCCCGCATGCTCTCCGTCGTCCCACTGTGTGGTGAGCGGTACATCCGAGTAGACAGCGTTCCACCACTCGGCGGGGTTGATGCTCTTGTTGATCGCCTCGCCCTGGCGCACACCGTCCGCCTGTCCCGGCCAGATCGTGTCAGGCACGAACAGGTGACGCGGCACGGCGTTGTAGGCAGGCAGCCAGTCCGTAGTCAATGACCCGTTGGCGATGAGCGCGGAGGCCAGCCGGGTCCGACCGGCCTCCGCTTCGTGCTCGCTGCTCACCGGTTAGCGGCCCGTCGCCGGACCCTGGCCGTCCGAGGTGTTACCACCCTCGTCCGACCCGCCACCGCCGTGCTTGTTGCCGCTGCTGGAGTCGTCCTGCTGACTGCCGCCCGAGCCGGAGCCGGAACCCCCGCCGTGCTTGCCGCCCCCGCCGCTCCCGCCGCTGCTCCTACCCCATGCCATGCGTGAACTCCTGTCTTCTGTCGGTTAGTTGGTGCCGCTAGTTGGTGCGCTGCCGGGGCCGCGCGCAGCTTCGCGCCGTGCCCTGCGTGGTACCGGGTCCGGTGTCGCCCGGCGGGCGCTCGGTCGGAGTACTCATACTGGTAACTCCTCACATCGTGTCGGGCCGGACCGCCGGTCGGTGTCCGGGTCGTGCGGTGTTGCGGAGCCCGCTCCGGTCGGCTGCCTGCCAGGGATGACGGCCGGAGCGGGAGTCTTGAGTCAGTGCGGCCGGGCCAGCGCGAGCAACGTCACCGCGAGCAGCACCACAGCAGCCACCGACACCCCGTAAGCGGCCCGCCGGCTGACCGGCTCGCTCCGGGCGCGCCGATACTCGTCCTGGTCGGCTCCGGTCACGACGGTTCCTCCTCGGGGATCATCAGCCACGGCACCTCGGCGACATGCGCGAAGCTGCGGTGGTCCTGATGTTCCCGCAGGTGCTCGAACGGCCAGCGCTGCGCTTCCTGGAAGTCCTCGATCACGGGCCCTTCCGCGCCGCACGGCTTGCCGTCCTCGTCCTCCCCGAGACACCGGAACATGTGCCATGTCGGGGGCGCGTCGGGCGCGCTGTCGTGAGTGACGGTCCAGTTCAGAAACCGGTACCGCTTGCGAACCGCCACAGGCGCGCCTTTCCTCGTTCTCCGGGGCCCACACGGGCCGCCCCTGCGCCCACCACGGAACAGGCGGGGGCAGCCCGGTCCGGGCCCGGCGCTGGCCCGCCCAGAGGCCGCCGATGCCGAACACTGGTGACTCATAGGGATCAGGCATCAGCGCCGCCGGTGGATAGTCGGGCGCAAGTGCGCATCTGCTGGTCGAGCTTCCGGCGGAGCTTCATCCGCCGGGCAAGCGTCCTTCGGTAGGGACTGAACATCGTTACAGGCCAAGCGAATTGGATGTGGGCACCCCACATCCAAGCGACCGTGTTACGCGGTTCGGTCACCAGCGCCCGGAGCACACGACCCATGATGACCAGGCGAGAGGGCCTCACGACCCGATCAGCTCCGGCGCCCGGCGCGGGGCGCTCGGATGCATGACAGGGATCAGCTCCGGCACACCCGGCAAAGCTTCGATCTCGGTCGGGTAGGTCTCCCACTCCTTCCCACCCCCTCGGGGGCGGAGATAGACCATGCCGCCCACGGTGCCCATGTAGGTGCCCTCCGCGCCCTGGTGGGCGCGGTCCCGGACCACCTCTCCGACCTTGGGTAGGTAGATCGCCCCTCGGGTCGTCCTGCGCGTCGCCATCGGCCCCGCTCCTCTCCTCCGCCGAGTTGACACCAAGATCTGGCAGTCACCCGGGACGGTGGAACCTCGCTCAAAGGACACTTCAGAACGTCCCTCGTGCGGTAGAACGTCCCTACAAAAGGTCCGTGATGTGTGGGGAGACAAACGAGATGCCGAACGAGAGACTGAAAGACGTTATGGCGTCGGGAGGTTGGACGTGTTCAGCCCTGGCCGAGAGAGCCGGCGTGGACACCAAGTCGGTTGAGCGGTGGGCCAATCAGAACCGCACGCCTCGGTTAGGTACAGCCCGCTTGGCTGCCGAAGCCCTCGGAGAAGACATGTTCGCACTGTGGCCGAGTCTGCGGCAGCCGCGCGCCGCACGCGCGATAAGCCCTGAACTGGTCGCCCTGTACGAACAGCGAGCCGATCTACCGGTATCCGTCTTCGTGGACTTGCTCGGAAAGGCCACGGAGCGCATCGACGTGCTGGTCTACGCTGCCGTATTCCTTCACGAGGCGTATCCCCGGCTTAACGATCTACTTCGTGAGCGCGCCGCCGAAGGATGCGTGGTCCGGATCGCCCTCGGCGCCGCCGACAGTGAGAACGTCAAGCAACGCGGGGAAGAAGAGAGGTTCGGCCACGGCATCGAGTCCCGGTGCAGGCTCGCCCTCATGCACTACCGCCCGCTGCTCGGCACGCCCGGCATCGAGATCCGCACCCACGGAACCACGCTCTACAACAGCCTCTACCGCGCAGATGACCAGGTGCTGGTAAACGCCCATGTGTGGGGGGTCAACGCCTTCGGAGCGCCGGTCTGGCACCTGCGCCGAACCGGGGCAGGGACGCTGTTTGACACCTATGCTGCGAGCTTCGACGCAGTGTGGAACGCCGCCCTGCCGGTTGAGGAGAGCTGATCACGTGGCACGCACCGAGTTCTACGACGATCCCAACGCGCCCATGCCAAACCGGCTGGTGGTGGCAGCGTCCGCAGTGGTGACGGATGACGAAGGGCGCGTCCTGCTCCAACGGCGCACCGACAATGGTCTGTACGCGCTGCCGGGCGGCACGATGGATCTTGGTGAGTCTCTTCCGGGAACGGCGATTCGGGAGGTCCGCGAAGAGACCGGCCTTGATGTGGAGATCACTGGACTCGTCGGCACGTACACCGATCCCCGACACGTGATCTCCTACTCGGATGGCGAGGTGCGGCAACAGTTCAATGTTTGTTTCACCGCGCGTATCACGGGCGGTGAACTCCGGATCTCCGACGAGTCGACCGATCTCCAGTTCGTAGCTCCGGACGACATCGGCGACCTGCCGATGCACCACACCCAGCAACTCCGGCTTCGGCACTTCCTTGAGCACCGGGCGACTCCCTACCTGGGGTAGGGCGCGGACGACGAAGGGCCCCCGCCCCAACCACCCGCTGAGGGAGGAAGGGACGGGGGCCGTCATGGTGCTCGGGACCGGTCAGTCCCAGATATCGGAGTCGTCGCCGGACTCCGGCGGGGCAATCGCCACCCGAGCACTCGGCGATAGCCCCAACTCTCGTATATAGCGGGAGAGTTGGGATCGGTACTGTGCTGCGATGGTGGCAGCGCCGTTCTTCACTGTGCCGCGTTCGGCGGTGACCATGAGCCCGCGTGTCGACAGGTCCCGCTCGGCCTGGTCGATCCGGGCGACGCAGACGCACAGATCCTTGACGGTCGAGTGATCCACTTCGCCGAGACCGGCGGCAACTTCGAGGATCGGCACGACGCGCCGCCACTCGGCGGACGCGACTTCCCTGCACCGGATGTTCGCTTGCTGCGTCTCGGTGGCCGGTGAGTCCTTGAAGATCTCTCGCCAGTTGGGTTCAGCGAGGACGGCGCGCGGGACAATCACCCCCTCTTTGATTTCGGTCTTGGACGGGTTTCCCTCTCGGGCCCGTGCGGCTGATGGTTTCGGTCGGTATCGGTCGGCCATGGTCTCCTTTCGCATTCCGTGGCGGGCACGGCGGGCTGCCAAAAACGGCCGCAGCTCCGGCGAGAGTTTTTTGCCTCCCTGCCGTGCAATCTCAGACGACTCAGGGGGCACCCCGCCTGGGTCGGGTCAGCGGCGAATTGGCTTGACGTTTGCCGCAGCCCATCCGCCTGGCTGATTTCTCGCCGTCTCTTTGTTGTGACACGGCGTGCACAATGGGCGCAGGTATTGCGGTACATCCGGGTTGGCAACGCCGTCCGCGATAAGTTGCTTTCGGGATTTCGGGAAGTGGTCCGCCACGGTGGCGACTCGCCCGCACAGCAGGCACCACGAGTTCGCGTAGAGGTAAGCCCGGCGAACCCTGGGCCAGTTCGGGCCGTACGCGCTGCCGCCTGGCGTCTGGCGGTTCCTGGTCGCCTCGCGCTCATGAGCGGGGCAGCGTCCGCCCGTGGTCAGCTCGGGGCAACCCGGGACTGAGCACGGGGGGCGGGGTCTACGCGGCATAAGAACCTTTTGTCTCATCAAGTTACGCTTGGGGTATTTCAGTTGGATTGACGGGTACGGAAGATAGAGGGCGGCCTGATTTCGCCCGCCATTCGGCGTACTCGCGGGCGCGAGTGTTTGCCATATCGGAGATTCGTCGCTCCAATGGAGTAGTCGATGACCCCATTGAGAACCGCGTATCCAGTGCGGAACCTGGACCGGAGCAGCCATGCCTGAACGCACACCCCGACCTGCCTTCGAGCTTCGGTTCGGTGGAATCCACTTGACTATCCAGCGCATCCCTCCGTGGCTCGTCACGGCAACGGCAGCAGGAGGTACGGCGTTCACCGCCTGGTGGGCGCGAAAGTGAGCCAGTCTGGGACCGACGGCCAAGGATCCGAAGTCGGCCGCTGTCTTTCCCGGCGGCAAGTGCTATACAAGGTCCACGCGTTCTCCCACTTGGTGAGCGGCGGGCGGGATGGTTGGCCGTGTGTCGGACCAGCGCCTCATGCCGGAGCGCCCGGAGGGAAGACCGGCGGGTTGATCGGTTCGCCGTCCTGTCGCCTCGGCGTCACGTCCACGGCCAGCAGCCGGCCGGGGTTCCTCGGGTCGCGCATCTGCTGGACTCCGCGCGGCATCGGCGCCCCACCATTTAGCACTGGCAGGCCGGTTGGGGAATCCGACCACACGGGCCGCCCCCGCGCATCCCGAGGGAAGTGCGGATAGGTTCCGTCCGGGCCGGGGTCAAGTGCGTCAACGGCCATGTCAGTCCGCCGCTTCGATGTAGGCGTTCCGGGCTGTGTCCAGTTCCTCGGCGTAGGCCGCGCCGATTGCCGCAGCGGCATTGTCCACAGCGCTGGTGACGTCCTCGATGATGCGCAGGTCGTACCAGCGCTGTTCGGGGACAGTTCGCGCCTCGCCGAGGTGGGCCTGTGCGCTCTGCGCGGCGGTCAGGATCTTCTCGCGCTTGTACCGCTCGGCACGGTGTGCGACGTACGCCTGAAACCACGGCTCGGCGGACAGGAGTTCAAGGAACTCCGCGTGCAGCTCATTGCCCCGGTCGGACCGCTCGCTGGCCTGCGCCGTCCACGTCTTGAGGAATGTGCGGTCGTACTCGGCGGCGCGCTCGGCGCGGCGGGCCTGCTCAGCCTCCTGGGCGGCCACCAGGGCGGCTTCGGCATCCGCCACTGGACCAGCGAGCCGGTCGGCCTGTGCGCGCAGCTTGGCGAGCTTGTCAGCGGCTCGGGAAACGTCGTTGCTCATGGTCAGACCTCACGATCGGTAGGGGCGGAGACGTCGCGGCCGAGCTGCACGGCGGCAGCCTTCGCGGCCTCGTAGTGGCCGAGCGACAGGTGAGCGACAGCGCCCATCTGGTCGTACTGCTCGGGGCGGTCGCGCTTCATCTCGGCAAGCCGCTCCATAGCGGCGCTGTACTGGAAAGCGTCTGCGCGAAAACGGAGCCTCTTGGTCTCCCTGTCCTCGTAGGAGTAGGCGAAGCTGCCAGGGTCGATCACGGTGCTACCTCCGGTAGGCCACCTGTCGGGTGGAATGGAAAAGCCCCTGCCCGGGTCGGGAGGGGCGAAGATCGTCACGTGACGGTGTTCAACGTGCCGACATACTCACGTGCGTATGTTCGGTGGGGCGGCTACGCGGCGTCCGCCTTGCGGGCCCAGTACGCGGCCTGCTGGCATGCGTCGCAGCAGTAGAGGCGGCGGCGTCCGATCGTGCGGTTGACGACCCGGTTGGGGCAGCCCTCGCGCTGGCAGGGACCGCCGTCCCGGGTGGGTGCCAGCAGGCGCGCGGCTTCGGTGGCCTGGCGGTGCGCTTCGCCGGCTGCCGCCGCATCGCCGGACAGGGCCCGCAGAACGATCGCCTCTGCGCTGCGGATCAGCTCAAGCGCACGGGCGTGGTCGGTGTTCATCTCGAAGCCTCCAAGGCTGTTGGTGGTTGGGCGGACAGTGGGGTCTGCTCGGTCGTCGCGCGTCCCTTGCTTCCACGTGGGGCGGGACGATTGCTTGTCCTGCCCCAAGTAGGGAGGGACGATTCCTCTCTCACCCTGTAGTGGACGGGGAGGGATTCCTTGGGCCGGGATCGCACGGGTACTTGAGTGCACGGGATTCCTGGTTGCCATGACTGATACGCCGAGGGCCCGAAGATAGGAGAGGGGGACGAATTCCCCTCGCCGGGCTTGTAGGGACCGACGGTTTCTCCCTCTACTGCTGTGGAGAGTGGGCAGATGGCCCGCATATTGGGGCATTCGGGCAATCTCGGACATGTGATCTGCGTCTCACTTGGCGACGTGACGAATGACGGTCGAAGCGGTCCGGCGGCTATCCCCTTAGGACTTCCATAGGGATACCTGACTTGGCATCCAGGGCGTCACTCATCACAACTCCCAGGTCAGCGCCCCTGTGACGCTCAGCCGGCGAAGCCCTCGCCGTCACCTCCGCCACGCTGGCTCCGAAGTCCGGGAGGCAAGGTGTGCCCCGCAGGCGGCACAGCGCGGGCCCATCATGTTGGGGGACCAGAAATTTCCTACACGCTGCTTCCTGCCTCTCACTGGTTAGGGAGAGCAGATCTTCCGTCCGCGTCCGCCCGCCACGGCGGCGGCGCCCGTGCGCGTCTCGACCAACGCAGGTGACGGGGTGACGTTCAGCGGGGTGATTCTGGGTTCTCTTCTCTGCGCGGGATCTAAGAGAAACCAGAACCACCGCCTCAAACGTCACCCCGTCACCCTGGCGGTCCCACCGCGCTGCTCCGGCACGGCGAGGTGACGTGGTGACGGTTGAGAGGCGGATTTCAGTTCTCTCTAGACATGTCAGAGAGAACCAGAACAAGCCCGAGAACCGTCACCACGTCACCCGAGGTCCCGCCGCTGACCGGCGAGCCCCTGAGCGGCCTGCTGCGGGCACGAAAGAGCCCCGGCGGTCTTCGTGGGACCTGCCGGGGCTCTGGCTTCGCCGTACGGGCCGTCAGGCGGCTATTGCGCGGCGCTCCGCGACCGTGACCGGCCGGGTGGGCTTGCGCTTCTCCCTCGGGGGCTTGCTCCACTCGATCGTGACACGCCCGCCGGGTGTGCCCTGCGGGTGGATCGTGACCCGAAGCCCCTTCTCGGCGAGGTGGACGCGCTGAGTCTCTTCGTCGCTGCCCTCCCACGCGTCGTACAGGGTGGAGTCGAGCGGCACGTACGTGGTGGTCACGGTCGGGTCGTGTTCGGCCGTGAGCCGCGCCGTGCTCTCGGTGATCTCGGTCAGCTTGGCGGTCAACGCTTCGAGCGCGGGACCCTCGACCTTGGCAATGGCAGCGATCACCCGATTCTGAGACGCCGCGAGATCGGCGAGCGCGCCGGAGTGGTCGATGCCGCCCGTGTGAACGGCGCGCATCAGTTGCTCGCCGCCGAACCGCTCGCAGAACGCGGCGTCCACCATGGGCTCAAGGATGCTCGCCATGATCGACCCGTGCCCGTTCTCGCACTTGTACAGAGCCTTCTTCTTGCTCGACTTGCCGCCGTTGAAGCCGCAGGCCTGCGCGCAGACGACGAACCCGGCCAGGAATGGGGCGTCCGAGCGGGGTGCGTTCTCCGTGCGGGCAAGCTCCTTGAGTCGCTGCTGCACCCGCGCAAAGGTCACTGCGTCCAGCACCTCCGGGGCGAACTGCACCGGGGTGACCCCGTCGTCCTTCACGATCAGCTCGCCCTTGTGCTTGCGCCACCCGCGCAGCGTCACGCCGGACAGTAGCTTCTTCCACTGCTGGCGGCCGATCGGCAGCGGCTTGGACGTGCTCGCCAGCGTTCCGCCCGCCAGCAACTCCCCAACTGCCTTGATGACCAGCGGGATCATCTCGCTGTCCGCGTCCAGGTAGGCCGGGGCCTTCGGGTTCTCGCGCACGGTCATGAACGGGAACGGCGCGAACCCGGAGATCCACCGACCCTGTTCCCGCCGCTCCTGGTGGGCGGCAAGGATGCGCTCGGTCATCATCTGGCGTTCCCACTCCGCGAGCGCCACCAGGATGAGCGCGATCAGGCGTCCGCCGGGGGTGCCCGTGTTCAGCGAGCCGTCCGCCGTGGCCAGGATCACGCGCTTGTTCGGGGTCTCCGCCCACTCGACCAGGTGCAGGAACTCCCGCACGCTACGGCTGTAGCGGTCCAGCTTCCACGCCCACACGTGGGTGGGCTGGTAGGCCATGAGTTCCGACATGCCCTCGCGGTCGGTGAGCGGCGTAGCGCCGGACACGCCGTAGTCGATGAACTCGACCGCCTTGGACGGGTCGTGCCCGGCGGCCCGGATGGAGTCGTGGCACGCCTTGCGCTGCACGTCCAGCGAGGTAGAGGCGTCGTCCGCACGGGACAGACGCAGGCTGATCGCAATCCGGATCTCAGGGTGGAACGTGGCGGGGACCAGCGCGGTTGTGCTCATCGGTCGCACGGTAGTGGTCATCTGTTCGAATCTCCAGGGAAATAACCCGACGGGTGTGCACTTCCCTGGAGCAGGG
>NZ_JBXQQB010000015.1:0-188517 GCF_057220535.1 Kitasatospora sp. NEAU-CNBT7
GGCGGGTTGCCGTGCTTGCGGCTGGGCAGGTCGGCGTGCTTGGTGCGGAGCATGGCGAGGGCGGAGGCGAGGACGGTGCGGGTCTCGGCCGGGTCGATGACGTCGTCGACGAGGCCGCGTTCGGCCGCGTAGTACGGGTGCATCAGCTCGCTCTTGTACTCCTTGATCTTCTGGGCGCGCATCGCGTCGGGGTCCTCGGCGCCGTTGATGTCGCGGCGGAAGATGACGTTCGCGGCGCCCTCGGCGCCCATCACGGCGATCTCGTTGGTCGGCCAGGCGTAGGACAGGTCCGCGCCGATCGAGCGGGAGTCCATCACGATGTACGCGCCGCCGTACGCCTTGCGCAGGATCAGCTGGATCCGCGGCACGGTGGCGTTGCAGTACGCGTACAGCAGCTTCGCGCCGTGCCGGATGATCCCGTCGTGCTCCTGGTCCACACCCGGCAGGAACCCGGGCACGTCCAGCATGGTGATCAGCGGGATGTTGAACGCGTCGCACATCTGCACGAACCGGGCGGCCTTCTCCGACGCGTGGATGTCCAGCACCCCGGCCAGCGACTGCGGCTGGTTGGCGATGATGCCCACCACATGCCCGTCGATCCGCGCCAGCGCGCAGATCACATTGGTCGCCCACCGCTCGTGCACCTCGAGGTACTCGCCGTGGTCGACGACCTCCTCGATCACCTTGCGCATGTCGTACGGCCGGTTGCCGTCCGCCGGCACCAGGTCCAGCAGCGCGTCGCCCCGCCGCTGCACCGGGTCGTCGTTCGGCTGCACCGGCGGCATCTCCCGGTTGTTCTGCGGCAGCAGCGACAGCAGGAACCGCACCTCCTCGATGCACGACTGCTCGTCGTCGTACACGAAGTGCGACACCCCGGACACCGTGGAGTGGACGTCCGCGCCGCCCAGGCCGTTCTGCGAGATCTTCTCGCCGGTCACCGCCTGCACCACGTCCGGGCCGGTGATGAACATCTGCGAGGTCTCCCGCACCATGAACACGAAGTCCGTCAGCGCCGGCGAGTAGGCCGCGCCGCCCGCGCACGGGCCCAGCATCACCGAGATCTGCGGGATCACCCCCGACGCCCGGGTGTTGCGCTGGAAGATCCCGCCGTACCCGGCGAGCGCCGTGACGCCCTCCTGGATCCGGGCACCCGCGCCGTCGTTCAGCGACACCAGCGGCGCACCCGCCGCGATCGCCATGTCCATGATCTTGTGGATCTTCTGCGCGTGCGCCTCACCCAGCGCACCGCCGAAGATCCGGAAGTCGTGCGCATAGGTGAACACCGGCCGCCCGTGCACCGTCCCCCACCCGACGACCACGCCATCGGTGTGCGGCTTCTTCGCCTCCAGGCCGAAACCCTGCGCCCGGTGCCGACGCAACGGCTCCACCTCGTTGAACGAACCCTCGTCCAACAACAGCGCGATCCGCTCACGCGCGGTCAGCTTCCCCTTCGCGTGCTGCGCCTCGGTGGCCTTCTCGCTCGGGCCACGGCGGACCTGCTCCCGAAGGTCGTGCAGCTCGGCCACCCGACCCCGCACATCGGCGGGAACGATCTCCAGCTCATCAAGGATGTCCATGCGGCGGACGGTAGGAACGGCATCTCGCGCCGCACTCGTCCGGTACTGGACAACCGGTGGAGACCGGCTCGGATCACGGCACGGACCAGCCGGGAAGCGGTCCGTACCGGAAACACGAACAACGGGTGGCCGAACGGCGAACACGGGCTGATGCCGCGTCACTAGCCGACGACGTGCTGCAGCTCCATCGACAGCTCGGCACCGGCCAGGTCGAGCCTGGTGTCGGCGGCGAGCACCGCGGCGTGCAGCCGCTGCAGCCGGGCCGACGGCTCGATCCCGAGCTCACCGACCAGCGTGGAACGCAGCCGCTGGTAGGTCTCCAGCGCCTGCCAGGACCGCCCGGAGCGGTACTGCGCCAGGATCAGCTGGGCGTGCAGGCCCTCGTGCATCGGACGCTGCGCGGTGAGCATGGTCAGCTCGCTGAGCAGGATGGCGTGCCGGCCGAGCCGCAGGTCGGCCGAGATCCGGCTCTCCAGCGCGCCGAGCCGGGCCTCCTCCAGCTGCAGCACCTCTATCTCCAGCACCCGGCCGACCTGGATGTCCACCAGGGCCGGCCCGCGCCACAGCGCGAGCGCCTGGCCGAGCAGCTTCGAGGCGCTCAGGTCGTCGTGCGCGGCGAGCGCCGTCCGCCCGAGGGCCAGCAGCCGCTCGAACTCCGAACTGTCCACCTCGCCGGGCTGCACGTCGAGCAGGTAACCGCCGTACCGGGTGACCAGGATCTCCTTGGCCGCCTGCGGCTGCTCGGCGTGGAAGGCCGTCCCGAGCTTGCGGCGCAGCTGCAGGATGTACGTCTGGAGCGTGGTGGAGGCGCTGCGCGGAGGCTGGTCACCCCAGATCTCCTCCATCAGCGTCGGCACCGTCACCACCTGGTTGGCCTGAAGCGCCAGCAACGCCAGGATCTGGCGCGGCTTGGCGGCACTTGGTGCGAAGGAGGTCTCCTGCTCCTGCGCGACGAACGGGCCCAGAAGGTTGATCTGCATGGATCCGCCTCCCTTCCATTGCTGGGCGCCACCGGGACTCACTCCGGAGAGCGTCGCACGCGGCGGGTGGCCGGCAACAGTGAGATCCTCACGGATCGGGCGGGAATCGCGGCACGCGTCCGCCATGGGATTCTCACACCACGCGCATGACGGATCCACTGTCCACGGCGGGGTCGGATCACACAGACTTCCGTGCCGTACCCATTGTGAGCACAGGCCATCCCTAACACCGGAGTAGCTCCCGTGACCGCACTCGCCGTTCCAGCCGCACCGTCCAGCACCTGCCTCGAGCGCGACTGGCGTTTCGCCGAACTGGTCATCGCCGCCCATCTCGACCCGGCCCTCCGCTACCGGTACGACGCCGAACCGGCGCCCGTGCTGGCCGAATTCGGCATCCACCTGCCGCTCGACACGCCGGCCCCGGCCCTCGGCAACCCCGGCGGCGCCCCGCTGACCATCGAGAACCTGAACGACGTGACCATCCTCCCCGACCTCACCTTCTGCACTCGCCAATGAGAGCTGCGTCGGAGAACGGGGCGCCGGCCACGGCCGGCCCGCAGGTCCTGGCGTTCCGACGCCACCTGCGGGCCGAGGTCGTGGCCGGTGAGGGGGCGTACCTGATATCCGAGCGGGGCACCACCCGCCTGCGCGGCCCGCACGTCGAGGCCGTGGCACCACTGCTCGACGGCACCCGGGACCTTCCCTCCCTGCTGCGGGAGGCCCAGGGCCTCGCCTCCGCGGCGGAGATCGGCGAGCTGCTCGGCTCGCTCTCCGCCGCGGGGCTGGTCTGCTACCGCCCGGCCGACCAGCCGGGCCGGGACCCGCGGGCCGAAGCGTTCTGGGAGCTGGCCGGCCTCGACGGCACCAGCTCCTCGGCCCGGGTCGGGGCGGGCCGGGTCAGGATCCTGACGGTCGGCCAGGACGACGAGGCGGCCGTCCGCCCGGCCTTCGAGGCCGCCGGACTGCGCTGCGTCGGGCCCGGCGGGCCCGCGGCCGCCGAACTGACCGTGGTGGTCTGCGACGACTACCTCTCCCCCGTGCTGCGCCGGATCGACCTGGCCCAGCGGGCCGCCGGACGGCCCTGGCTGATCGCCAAGCCCACCGGCTCGGTGGTCTGGTCGGGCCCGGTGCTCGACCCGGCCGCCGGCGCCTGCTGGCAGTGCCTGGCCCACCGGCTGCGGGCCAACCGGGTCCACGAGGTGACCGTCCAGCACGCCCTCGGCATGTCCGAGCCACCGCTCGGCCCCGAGGCCTCGCTCGGCGCCACCCGCGCCATCGGCCTCCAGCTCGCGGCCCTGCAGGCCGCCAAGTGGCTGGCCGGGAAGACCGGTTCGGAGCACCAGGAGATCCACACCCTGGACACCCTGAGCCTGCGCGCCGAGCAGCACGCGGTGGCCGGCCGCCCGCAGTGCCCGGTCTGCGGCACCCCGGGCGCGGGCCCGTCCCGGATGCTGCGGCCGGTGGTGCTGCGCCCGGCGCGCAAGCACTCGCTGACCGGCAACGGCCACCGGCACCTCACCCCGCAGCAGGTCCTCGACCGCTACGGCCACCTGGTCAGCCCGGTCTCCGGGATCGTCCAGCAGATCACCCGCGCCGAGGCGCCCGCCCTGCTGCACTCCTACACCGCCCGGACCTGCACCGTGCCGGACGGCCGGGCCCCGCTGCGCCGCGAGAGCGGCGGCAAGGGGGTCACCGAACTCGACGCCCGGGTCAGCGCGCTGTGCGAGGCGCTGGAACGGGAGTCCGGCCGGCTGCACGGCGACGAGCCGAGGATCCGCGACACCCTGCACGGCCTCGGGGAGGCCGCCGTCCACCCCAACCGCGTCCAGCTCTACCACGAGCGGCAGTACCGGGACCGGGTCTGGTGGAACACCGCGCACGGCAGCTACCAGCAGGTCTGCGAGCCGTTCGACGAGCGGGCGGCGGTCGACTGGACCCCGGTCTGGTCGCTCACCGCGCAGCGGCAGCGGCTGCTGCCCACCTCGATGCTGTTCTACGGCCCGGCCCACCCGGGCGACGGCGGCCGCTACGCCCGCGCCGACTCCAACGGCTGCGCCGCGGGCGGCACCCTGGAGGACGCCGTCCTGCACGGCTTCCTGGAACTGGTGGAACGGGACGCGGTCGCCCTGTGGTGGTACAACCGCACCCGCCAGCCCGGGGTGGACCTGGCCGCGCTGAACGACCCCTGGATCGCCGAGGTGTCCCGGCTGCACCGCCGCCAGGGCCGCGAACTGTGGGCCCTCGACCTCACCGCCGACCTCGGCATCCCGGTGGTGGCCGTACTCTCCCGCCGGGTCACGGGGCCGACCGAGGACATCGTGTTCGGCTTCGGCGCCCACTACGAGTTCCCGCTGGCGGTCCGCCGGGCCGTCGCCGAGGTCAACCAGCTGCTGCCGGCGGTCGCCCCGGCCGAACCCGGCGGCCCGCCGCGCTACTCGCTCCAGGACCCGGCCGCGCTGCACTGGTGGCGGACGGCGACCGTCGCCCGCCACCCGTACCTGCTGGCCGACCCGGCGCAGCCGCCGGTCCGGCCGCGGGACCGCCCCTCGCCGGCCGGTACCGACCTGCGGGCGGACCTGGAGACCGCGGGCGAACTGCTGCGCCGGCACGGCATGGAGCTGCTGGTGCTCGACCAGACCAGGGCGGACATCGGGCTGCCGGTGGTCCGGGTGATCGTGCCGGGGCTGCGGCACTTCTGGGCCCGGTTCGCGCCGGGCCGGCTGTACGACGTCCCGGTCCGGCTCGGCCGGCTCGCCGCGCCGACCCCGTACGAGCGGCTCAACCCGGTGCCGCTGTTCGTCTGACCCGGGCCTGCGAACTCGGGCCCACCGGAGGTGAGTTGCCCGGCCGACGGTATCGTCGGATCGGTTCGTGCGGGACTCGAGCGGTGCTCGACCGGCACGCCCGATAGTGGTCATCCGCATACTGTCTAACCCGGAGAGCCCCATGGACCTATCGGCCCGAGGCTCCGCGCCGGAGCTCCAGCGTCTCTGGTCGCTCCGCGAGGACGTGGACGTCGAGTTCGAGGGGCCGAGGGGCGACGCGGTACTGCGCAACCGCTGGACCACCGTGCGGCTGGCCCGGCCCGACCGCGCCGGCCGCGAGGCGCTGCGCCGGATGACCTTCGGGCCGATCTCGCTCGGCAACATCCTCCGGGACGCGGAGAGCGGCGCCCCGGCGCGGCTGTCCGCCCTGCTCGGCCGGATCCAGCACCTGACGATCCGGTCGGTCGGCCTGACCGACAGCGAACTGCCGCTGCTGTCGGTGGTGCCGATCTCGCCGGCGGCCGTCCTCGAACCGGTGGAGCTGCGGCCGGACCAGCCGATCCGGCTGTCCCGGTTCGCCGTGCTGTCCGGTTCGGGGGCGGGCCTGACGGTGGAGTCCCCGCTGTCGCTGTTCCGGGTGGCCGCGCACCGCCCGGCGGTGGCGGGGCTGCTCGGCGCGCTCGGCTGGACCACCACGCTGGCCGAGCTGACCGCGGCCCACCCGTTCCCGCCGGACGCCGTCCGGGAGATGGCCGGCCACCTGCTCGGCGCCGGCCTGGCGGTCGCCGGGTCGCCGGGGCGGGGCGGCGGCCCGGCGGAGTTCGCCGAGGACTCCGACCCGGTGCTGTCCCTGTGGTCCCCGGTGGACCTGCTCTTCCACACCCGCAGCACGATCGGCCGGCACGACCACGACTTCGGCGCGACCTTCGCCCACGCGGGCCGGGTGGCGCCCGAGCCCGCGGTGCGGCCCGCCCCCGAGGGTCCCCGGTTCACCCTGCCGCGCCCGGCCGCGGACGGCCCCGCCACGCCGCCGCTGGGCGCCGTCCTGGAGCGGTCGGCCCCCGAGCCGGACTGCGCCGACCCGGTGGCCACGCTCAGCCTGGAGCAGCTCGGCGAGCTGCTGTACCGCTCGGCCCGGGTCCGCTCGGTCGGCAAGGACCCGTCCGGGCCGCCCGACTACGAGGTCAGCGACCGGCCGTACAGCAGTTTCGGCGGCACCCATCCGCTGGAGCTGTACGTCACGGTGAACCGCTGCCGCGGCCTGCCCCCGGGGGTGTTCCACTACGACCCGGACGGGCACCGGCTGACCCTGGTGAGCGACGACCGCGAGGTGCTGGCCAAGGTGCTGTCCTGTACCAGGGTGTCGGCCGGGCTGGCCGGGGCGCCGCCGCTGGTGATCACGCTGACCGCGCGGTTCGCCAGGACCGCCTGGAAGTTCAGCGGGCAGAGCTACGCACTGGTGCTCCGGGAGACCGGCGCGGCCCTGCAGACCCTGGAACTGACCGCGGCGGCGATGGGTCTGGCGACGGCCTCGCTGGCGGCGGCCGACATCTCGGCGGGGGCGCGGGTCACCCGGCTCGACTGGCGCGCCGAGTCCTCGACCGGACAGTTGGTGGTCGCACCGGCGGCCGCACTCCCCGCCGCCGCCAACCATCCCTGGAACCACGGTGCCTGACCGCCACTCACCCCGTACGCTCAGTCCTCAGTTGTGTCTGATCGGAGGACCTGGACCCGTGGCGAGAGACGAGTTGGCCGGTGACGAGGCAGCCCGGCCCGAACCCGCACCGCTGTTCGCGCTCGGCATCCTCTACACGGCGCTGCTCGCCTACCTGGTGCAGGTCTCGGTCAACCTGAGCGTGCTGCCGCTGGCCACCACCAGCATCGTGCTCGGGATCGTCTGCTTCGTGGCGATCTGCTGCTGCCAGCTGGTCCACGCGCTGCCCCAGGCCAAGCAGGTCCGGCGAAGATACGGCCGGGTGACGCTGACCGTGCAGGCGCTGCTGACGTACCTGCCGATCCTGGTCTTCGGCGCCATCTGGGGCGCCGCCGGCGGCTTCCTGGCCGCCTCGGGACTGATGCTGCTGGAAGGGCTCTGGGCCTGGGTCTGGTACACCGGGGTGGTGCTCTCGATGGCGGGGGTGGCGGTGGCGTTCCAGCTCCGCCCGGTCGAGGTGGTGTACGTCGCGGTCTCCACCCTGCTGTCCGGGCTGATGATGTACGGGCTGAGCCGGCTGGTCACCCTGGTGGTCGAACTGCACCGGGCGCGCGGCCAGCTGGCCCGGCTGGCGGTCGCCCAGGAGCGGCTGCGGTTCGCCCGGGACCTGCACGACCTGCTCGGGTACAGCCTGTCCGCGATCACGCTGAAGAGCGAGGTGGCGATCCGGCTGGTGCACAACAACCCGGGGCGGGCGGTCGACGAGCTCACCTCCGTGCTGGGGATCTCCCGGCAGGCGCTGTCGGACGTGCGGGCGGTCGCCCGGGGCTACCGCGACATGTCGCTGGCCGGGGAGGCCGAGTCGGCCCGGGGGATGCTGGAGGCCGCCGACATCGCGGTGGAGACCCGGATCGAGTGCGCCGACCTGCCGGGGGTGGTCGACACCACGCTGGCCACCGTGCTGCGCGAGGCGGTGACCAACATGCTGCGGCACAGCAAGGTGGAGCGGTGCCGGATCGAGGTGAACGAGGCCGGGCCGGACATCCGGCTGCGGATCGTCAACGACGGCGTCCCCGAGCGCCAGCGCCAGCGCGCCCGGGTGGTGGGCCAGTTGCCGATGCCGCGGGCCGCCGGCGAGGAGGGCGGCAGCGGTCTCGGGAACCTGGAGACCCGGCTGGCCGCGATCGGCGGCACGCTGACCGCGGGCGTCCAGCCGGACGGCACCTTCCAGGTGGTGGCGCTGGTGCCGCTGGCCCAGCAGACCGACCTGCGCAGCGTCTCCTGACGCCCCGCCGCGGCCGTCCGGGCCGGCGGCGCTCAGCTCAGCCAGCCCGCCTCGTCCGCGATCCGGATCGCGTCCACCCGGTTGCGGGCGTTCAGCTTGGTGACGATGTTGGTCAGGTAGTTGCGGACGGTGCCCGCCGACAGGAACAGCCCGGCGGCGATCTCGGTCACCTCGGCGCCCTGCGCGGCCATCCGCAGCACCTGCACCTCCCGGTTGGTCAGTGGACTGTCGCCCGAGTCCCAAGCGGCCATGGCGAGTTGGGGGTCGATCACCCGTTCGCCGGAGGCGATCTTGCGGATCGCCTTGGCCAGTTCCTCCGGCGGCGCGTCCTTGAGGATGAAACCGGAGACCTTGGCCGCCATCGCCCGGCGCAGCGTGCCGGGCCGGCCCAGGCTGGTGAGGATCAGCGCCCGGCAGGACGGCAGCCGTTCGCGCAGCATGGTCGCCGCGGTCAGGCCGTCCACCCCGGGCAGGTCGATGTCGAGCACCGCGATGTCCGGGCGGTGGGCCAGGGCCTGCGGCAGGATCTGGTCGCCGTGGTCGACCTCGGAGACCACCTCGATGTCCGGTTCCATGCCTAACAGCGCCACCAGCGCCCCCCGGACCATGTTCATGTCCTCGGCGAGCAGTATCCGAATCACTTGGCCCGGGCCCCCGTCCGCGCACCGGCTCACAGAGTCAGCCTCCGATACCGGTACAGCTTCGAATCGGTCTGGCTCTGTGTCCTGCCAGAGGTGCGATTCTAGTCAGGAGATCGCGGCAAGCAACCTTCTGATCACACTCCGGAAGCTCGGCCGGATCCGGCGTCGCGCGCCCGGCGGGAAACGTCGGACACGGCCTATCCCGGGCGGACCGGGCCGATCAGGGCGTCCACCAGACCGTCGTCGAGCATGGTGGCGGCGGCGATGTCCGGGGTCTCGTCGAAACCGGCGTCGAACAGCGCGACGCTGACGGTGTAGCCGGTGACCGCCCAGGTGCCGAAGCTCCACTCGCCGCCGGTGCCCGGGGAGCCGTCCGGCCGCAGCACCTGGACCGGTTCGTCCTCGCCGGGGAAGCCGAACTCGGTGAAGCGGAACCGCAGTCCCTGCCCGATCGCCTTGCTGTACGCCTCCTTGAGGGTCCACAGCCGCACCAGCGCCGGGTTGCGCCGCTCCGGCTCCAGCAGGTCCAGCTGGGCGGCCTCGTGCGGGGTGCAGATCTGCTTCTCGGCGCCGGTGCCCAGCAGCAGCCGGTCCTCCAGTTCGGCGTCCACCCCGATCCAGCCGCGTCTGGTCAGCCCCACCACCAGCAGGTCCTCGGTGTGGCTGAGGCTGATGTCCACCTGGTCGCAGCCGCGCAGGTACGGGCGGCCGCCGAGCTTGTAGGCCAGGTCGACGGTCTCCGGCGGCGCCTGGAGGGCGGCGCCGGCGGCGGTCTTCAGCAGCAGCCGGGAGGCCAGGAAGCGGCCCCGCACCTGGTCGTGGGACATCGCCTGGTAGCGGGCCCAGTCCCGGCCGAGGACCGCCCGGTCGCCCGGGTAGTCCTCGCCGGCCGGCTCGGCGGCGGGCCCGTCGGCCGCCCGCTCACCGGGCATCCAGTCGCCGAGGGTGGCGACCAGGACAGCGCTGCCGCGCCGGGCGAGCGACTCCCGGACGTCGTCCCAGCCGCCGTCCGGGCCGCGGTACACCGGGATCGGCCGCCCGATGGCCGCCCCCGGGCCCTGGACCGGCATCACGGTCGTGCCTCCGCGGCCAGCTCGGCGAGGTACTCGGCCAGCGTCGAGCAGTTCACCAGGCTGTCCACCATCTCGGCCAGCGACAGCTCGCCGAGTTCCGGGAAGCGCAGCTCGATCCGGTACTTCAGCTGCATCAGCATCACCGAGTCGAAGCCCAGGTCGTCGTAGAAGCGGGCGTCCACCGGCACCGCGGCGTGCCCTCCGCCGAGCACGGCGGCGGCCTCCCGGACGATCTCCTCCACCAGCTCGGCCGGCCGTTCCAGCACCACGCTCATCGTCCGCTCCCTGTCCGCTGGTCGGTTGTCATCTGTGGCTCCTGATCGGGTGTCAGCCGGCCGGCACGGCGGCGGTGGGGTCGTCGTAGAGGTCGAAGCTGCCGCCCGTGCGGTAGCGGCGCAGCAGTTCGTCCAGGACCGCGGCCTCGGCGCCCGGCGCGGGCCGGCCGGCGAGGCCGAGGCCGAGCCGGCGGCAGATCCGCAGCAGGGCGAGCACCACCCACTCCGGGCGGGCCAGGAACTGGTCGGGGCCGCAGTTCTGGTGGCGCCAGACGCCGAGCGCGGAGGCGGCCGCCAGCAGCAGCGAGTACCGGTCCATCAGCGCGTAGCTGCGCGGGTCGGCCAGGTCGTCGCGGCGGCGGCCGGCCAGCGCGCGGGCGGCCGAGCGCAGTTCGTGCAGTTCGGCGCCGAGCGTGCGGACCAGGGTCTCCAGTACCTCGCGGTACTCCCCGGCCGCGGTGACGGCGGTCGATCCGGCGGCGAAGTCGGCGAGTTCGGCGAGCAGCGGATCGCCGGTGCCGGCCACCCCGAGCCGGCCCGGGTCGAAGGCCGGCAGGTCGTCGCGCAGCCGGAACAGGCCCGGCACCGGGGCCGGTTCGGCCAGCCAGGCGTGTTCGGCGAGCACCGGCAGCCGCGGGATCACGGTGGACTGGCAGGCGGCGGTGCCGGAGTGGCCGAGGCTGGTGATCGGCAGGTCGCGGACCTGCTTCTGGAAGATCCCGTAGGCGCCGGAGCGCTCGTACAGGCTGGAGCCGAGCAGCACCGACAGGTCGTAGACGGTGTCGCTGAGCAGGATCGGCAGCAGGTACTTGGTGGCCGCGGCGTACACCCCGGTGGCCTCCGGGTGGAGGTGGGCGGCGCGGGTGCTGGTCAGTGCGAGGCTGTCGCAGACCAGCAGGTCGGCGAAGGAGCCGGCCAGGCTGGCCTTGGCCTGCGGGTTGCGCAGCACCGGGCGGCCGTTGACCCCGCGGTCCAGCGCGAACCGCAGCGCGGTGCGCAGCGCGGTGTCGACGCCGGCCAGCACCATGGAGGGCAGCACGCTGCGGGTCAGCTGGAACGAGCTGAGGGCCAGCTGGACGCCGTCGCCCCAGCCGCCGAGCAGCGCGTCCCGCGGCACCGGGCAGTCGGTGAAGGCCAGCCCGCTCATGGTGCAGCCGCGCAGTCCGACGGTGGGGAAGCGGTCGAGGTCGCGGACCCGGTCGCGGGGCAGTGCGGCGCGCTCCAGCAGGACCGCGGAGTGGCTGCGGCTGCCGGGGCGCTCGTCGGTGCGGCAGAAGACCACCAGGGCGGCGGCGTGCTCGGCGTTGACGATGACCCGCTTGGCGCCGTCCAGCCGCAGCCCGTCATCGTCCTCGGTGAGGCCGAACTCGTCGCGCAGGAAGGCGTTGCCGTGGGCGAGGTCGCGGTAGGCGACGGCGACCCGGCCGCCGGAGAGCAGCAGTTCGGCGGTGCGGCGCTGCTGCCGCTCGGTGCCGGCCGCCCAGACCGAGACGGCGGCCAGGAAGGAGCCGGCGCCGAAGCCGACGCCCAGCGAGGGGTCGCGCCGGAAGACCGGCCGCAGCATCCGGGCGAGCAGGTCGACCCGCTCGAAGCGGCCGCCGAACCGCTCCGGCACGAACTCGGCGGCGAGCCCGAGGGTGTGCAGCAGCCGCACGGTCTCCTCGGGCAGCTCGCTGCGGTCGTCGGCCTCCAGGACGGCCCGGTGGCCGTGCGGGTTGTCCGGGTCCCAGGGGTCGCCGAGGGCGCTCTCCAGTTCGTGGATCCGGCGGGCGGCGGCGGTCTCGGCGGAGCGGGTGCCGACGGCGGTGGTCATCGTCCGGCCTCCGTCCGCTCGGGGCCGCCGGCCACCAGGGCGGCCACCGCGGGTTCGACGACCTGGTGCAGGGCCTGCAGCCGGCCGGAGAGGAAGAGTCTGCGCATGGTGCCCCGTTCGAGTTTCCCGCTGGTGGTGCGCCGGACGGTGCCGGGCCGCACCAGCAGCACGTTGCCCGCCCGGACCTCGAACTCCCGGGACACGCACTGGCGGACGCTCATGTTGAGCCGGGCCAGGTCGACGTCGAAGCGGCCGCCGGTCCGCACCTCCTGCACCACCACCACGTGCGGGCGGCCCGGTTCGACCTCGAAGACCACGCCGGGGCCGAAGGAGCTGCTGATCTGCTGCACGGCGCGTTCGATGTCCTGCGGGTAGAGGTTGCGGCCGGCCACCACCAGCAGTTCCTTGATCCGGCCGGTGACGAACAGCTCGCCGTCGCGCAGCACCCCGAGGTCGCCGGTGCGCAGGTAGCCCTCGTCGCCCTCGGCGGTCACCGCCCGGAAGGTCTCGGCGGTCTCCAGCGGGCGCTTCCAGTAGCCCTGCGCGATGCCCTCGCCGCGCAGCCAGATCTCGCCGACCTTGCCCTCCGGCAGCACCCGCCGGGTGGCCGGGTCGACGATCCGCAGGGTGAGCGCGTCCGGCGCCGGCCGCCCGCAGCTGACCAGGGTGCGGGCCGGCCGGCCCGGCACCGGCTGGACGAACTGGTGCTTCTCCAGCGAGGCCGCGTCCACCACCCGCTCGGACGGGGCGGTGGCGTGGCCGCTGGGCCGGGCGGTGGCCAGCAGGGTGGCCTCGGCGAGGCCGTACGCGGGGACGAACGCGGCGGCCCGGAAGCCGGCCGGGGCGAAGCGCTCGGCGAAGGCCCGCAGGGTGTCGGCCCGGACCAGTTCGGCGCCGCTGACCGCGGTGGTCCAGCGGGACAGGTCGAAGTGGGCCAGGTGCCGGTCGGCGATCCGGCGCACGCACAGCTCGTAGCCGAGGTCGGGGCCGCCGCTGACGGTGATCCCGTACCGGGTGATCGCCTCCAGCCAGCGGGCCGGGCGGCGGATCAGCAGGTCGGTGGGGAGCAGCACGCCGGTGCCGCCGAGCCACAGCGGGTGCAGCAGCTGGCCGACCAGCCCCATGTCGTGGTGGTACGGCAGCCAGCCGCCGACCGTGGACTCGGGTCCGGTGCGCAGCACGGCCCGGATCGCCCGCTGGTTGGCGAGCAGGTTGCGGTGGGTCACCATGACGCCGCGCGGGTCGCGGGTGGAGCCGGAGGTGTACTGGAGCATCGCCAGCGTGTCGCCGTCGGTGTCCGGGCGCCGCCAGTCGCCGGCGTCGGGCAGTTCGGTGCCGTCCAGGGCGAGGCAGGCGACCTCGCCGTGCCCGGCCACGGCCGCCATCAGGGAGATGTCGGGGGCGTGGCCGCGGTCGGTGAGGATCAGCCGGGGCGCCGAGTCCTTGATCATCCCGAGGGTGCGCTCGTCGTTGCCGCGGCGGCCGTTGGGCGCGGGGCCCGGGACGGCGACCACACCGGCGTACAGGCAGGCCAGGAAGGAGACGGCGAAGCGCTCGGCGTCCGCCTGCAGGATCAGCACCCGCTCCCCGGCCAGCCGTCTGTCCTGCAGCCAGGCCGCCAGCCGGCGGGCCGCGGTGTCCAGCTCGGCGTAGTCCATCCGGCGCTCGGCCAGCCGGTACTCGCGCCGGGCCGGCGCCGGGTGGTCGATCCCGGCCGGCACCGCCAGGGCCGGCAGCCTGACCTGGCGGGCCGCGGTGGGCCCGGCCGGCTCCTCCCGCAGGAACACCAGGGCGTCCTTGTCCGACTGCTGCTCGGCGTGGTGCAGCAGTACGTCGGTGAAGGTGCTCTCGTTCTCCGACATCGCTTCCCTCCTTGGCCGTGGTGTCCGGCGCGGCTTGTCAGGCCTGCGCTGCGCACCGGCAGCCCGCCCCGTTGGGGGTCAGGATCAGCGCAGGTGCTAGAGCGACTCTCGACTGCGGGGCGGGCCCGGGTGGACGGGTCTTCGGCGGCGCCCGGCGGTTCGCCGAGGGGCTGTTGACGGTGCATGAGCCGGAGCCCGGTTGCGGGTGCCACGGCCCGGCCGAACCATGGAGAGGTGCCCGGATACCTGCGCCACCCCCACCTGCGCGGCGGCCTGCTGACCTTCACCGCCGAGGACGACGTGTGGGCGGCGCCGCTGGAGCCGGACGGCGGGGTCGGCCGGGCCTGGCGGATCAGCTGCGACCGGACCCGGGTCAGCCACCCGCGGCTGTCGCCCGACGGCACGGTCGTCGCCTGGACCAGCTGGC
This sequence comes from Kitasatospora sp. NEAU-CNBT7, assembly GCF_057220535.1. NCBI lineage: Bacteria > Bacillati > Actinomycetota > Actinomycetes > Kitasatosporales > Streptomycetaceae > Kitasatospora > Kitasatospora sp. NEAU-CNBT7. Next base: position 14,353 of record NZ_JBXQQB010000015.1, read on the forward strand.
TGGCGCTGGTGCCCGAGGTGTGGACCGCGCCCGCGGCCGGCGGCGAGGCCGTCCGGCTGACCCACTGGGGCAGCAACGACACCCGGGTGCGCGGCTGGCTGCCGGACGGCGAGGTGCTGGCGGTCACCTCGTACCACGAGCCGTTCGCCCACTACACCTGGGCGTACGCGCTGCCGCCGGACGGCGCGCCGGGCCGCCGGATGCCCTGGGGGCCGGTCGCCGACGCCCAGGTGAGCGCCGGGCACACGGTGCTGCTGACCGCCGCGGCGCCGCACGACCCGGCCGCCTGGAAGCGCTACCGCGGCGGCGCGACGGGCCGGCTGTGGGTGGACCGGGCGCCGCTGCTGCCAGGCCACCGGGGCCATCTGGCGGCGCCGATGCCGGTGGGCGGGCGGATCGCCTTCCTCTCCGACCACGAGGGCATCGGCAACCTCTACTCCTGCCGCCCGGACGGCGGCGACCTGCGCCGGCACACCGACCACGCCTCGTACTACGCGCGGGAGGCCGCCACCGACGGCACCCGGGTGGTCTACCAGCACGCCGGCGACCTGTGGCTGCTGGAGAGCCTGGATTCCCCGGCGCCGCGCCGGCTGTCGGTGCCGCTGGGCGGGGCCCGGGCGGGCCGCCGGCCGTACCAGGTCGGCGCGGCCTCCCACGTCAAGGACCTGGCCTGCGACGCCACCGGCCGGGCCGGGGTGCTCACGGTCCGCGGCAGCCTGTACTGGCTGACCCACCGGGAGGGACCGGCCCGGGTGCTGGCCGACACCCCCGGGGTGCGGGCCCGGCTGCCGGTGGTGCTGGGCCAGAGCGGCCGGGCGGCCTGGGTGAGCGACGCGCAGGGCGCGGACGCCATCGAGGTGGCCGAGCTGCCGACCCGCGACGGCGGCCGGGCCGCCGAGCCGCACCGGCTGGCCGCGGGCCGGCTCGGCCGGGTCCTGGAGCTGGCCGCCAGCCCGGACGGCCGGACGCTGGCGGTGGCCGCCGCGGACGGGCGGCTGCTGCTGGTCGACACCGGCGACGGCACGGTGCGGGAGGTGGTGGCGTGTGCGTTCGGGCCGGTCAGCAGCCCGGCGTTCGCCCCGGACTCGCAGTGGCTGACCTGGTCGCAGCCGGTGGCCGGCCGCTCACTGCGCTCGATCCAGCTGGCCAGGGTGGACGACCCGGCGCGGACCCTCGACGTGACCGGCGGGCGGTTCGAGGACGAGCACCCGGTGTTCACCCGGGACGGCCGGTTCCTGGTGTTCCTGTCCTGGCGGGGCTTCGACCCGGTGCACGACGTGCACACCGGCGACCTCTCCTTCCCGCTCGGCTGCCGCCCGTACCTGGTCCCGCTGGCCGCCGACACGCCCTCGCCGTTCGCCGCGCCGGTGCAGGGCCGCCCGCCGGTCGGTCTGGACCCGGAGGAGGCGACCGGCGACGGCACCGTCCGGGTGGACGAGCAGGGGCTGTCCGAGCGCCTGGTGCCGTTCCCGGTGATCGCGTCCAAGTACTCGGCGACGGCCCCGGTCCGCGGCGGGGTGGTCTGGCTGCGCTGGCCGATCTCCGGCGCGCTCGGGCAGACCTTCGCCAACCCGGCCGACACCTCGGGCCGGCCCTCGCTGGAGTACTTCGACCTGGCCCACGGCACCCGCAGCACGGTGGTCGACCGGCTGGACGGCTTCGCGGTCTCCGGCGACGGCGGCGCCGTCTCGGTCTTCTCGGCCGGCGGGCTGAAGCTGCACCCGCTGTCCTCGCCGAACTCGCCGATCACCGTGGACCTGCGGCGGATCACCCACACCGTGCACCCGGCCGCCGAGTGGCGGCAGTCGTACCACGAGGCGGCCCGGATCGTCCGCGACCAGTTCTGGGACCCGGACATGTGCGGCCTGGACTGGGAGCAGCTGACCGCCCAGTACGAGCCGCTGCTGGAGCGGATCGCCTCCCCCGACGACTTCGCGGACCTGCTGCGCGAGCTGCTCGGCGAGCTCGGCACCTCGCACGCCTACGTCACCCCCGCCCGGCGCGGTGAGGGGCCCGCCCCCGCCCAGCAGCCGCTCGGCCTGCTCGCCGCGGGCGTGCGCCGCGCCCCGGACGGCCGCTGGCTGGTGGAGCGGATCCTGCCGGGCGAGTCCTCCGACCCGCGGGCCAGGGCCCCGCTGGCGGGCCTCGGGGTGCTGGACGGCGACGAGGTGGTCGCGGTGGACGGCCGCCCGCCGGACCCGGTGCGCGGCCCGGCCCCGCTGCTGGCCGGCACCGGCGGCACCACGGTCGAGCTGACCTTCCGCCGCGGCGAGCGGCTGCGCCGGTACGCGGTGACGCCGCTGACCGACGAGCGGCCGGTCCGCTACCAGGACTGGGTGACCAAACGCCGCAGGCTGGTGCGGGAGTTCAGCGACGGCCGGTGCGGCTACCTGCACATCCCGGACCTCGGCGGGTCCGGCTGGGCGCAGTTCAACCGCGACCTGCGCAGCGAGCTCGCCAAGCCCGCGGTGGTGCTGGACGTGCGCGGCAACGCCGGCGGGAACGTCTCGGAGCTGGTCCTGGAGAAGCTCGGCCGGCAGGTGCTGGCCTGGGACTTCACCCGCGGGCGACATCCGGTCCGCTGGCCCAGGGACGCCCCGCGCGGGCCGGTGGTGGCGCTGGCCGACCACGCCACCAGCTCGGACGGGGACGTCATCATCACCGCGATCCGGCTGCTGGGCCTCGGCCCGGTGGTGGGCACCAGGACCTGGGGCGGGGTGGTCGGGATGACCGGGCGCCACCCGCTGGGCGACGGGACCCAGATCTCGGTGCCCAAGAACGCGTCCTGGTTCACCGGGGGCATCGGCTTCTCGGTCGAGAACCACGGCGTCGAACCCGACGTCGAGGTGGTCCGGACCCCGCAGGACTGGGCCCGGGGCGAGCATCCGGACCTGACCGCCGCCGTCGGGCTGGCGCTGCGGCTGCTGGCCGAGCACCCGGCGGCGGCCCCGCCGCCGTCCGGCACGCCGCGGCCGGACCTGCGGCGGCCGCCGCTGCCGCCGCGCTGAGGCGCCGCCCGCCCGCCGGGCAGCGCGAACGGGGCGCAGCCGTCGTGCCGGCGGGTGCGCCCCGGTCCGTGCGGGCGGTCAGCCGAGCGGGTCGCCCTCGGCGGTCATGTCGGCGGCGGCGCGGCGGTCCTGCTCGGCCTGGTCGGCCTGCTGGCGGGCCCGCTCGGCCTTGTCGCCGAAGGCGTCGGAGGCCTCGTCGTGGGCGAGGGCCGCCCGTTCGGTGGGGCTGGCCATCTCGTGCGACTTGTGCCGGAACCTGTCGAAGATACCCATCGCTCTGTGCTCCCTGGCGTGGTCGGACGGCGGATCCCTCCCACTGTCACACCGTGCACCCGGGCGTGCCACCGGGGCGGCAGGGCCGGGCGGCGCGGCCGGGCCGGGAGCGGGCCGGGCCCCGCGCGGGGTGCGCGGGGCCCGGCTGCGGACGGTCGGCGGGCGGGTCAGCCGCTGATGCTGGGGGCGCCGCTCTCCAGGTGGCCGGTGAACCGCTGGGACCACGTGGTGTCGCAGTCCGCGGTCACCGTGAAGTCGTACCAGCCGTTGCTGTAGGCGACCGCGTTGAAGTAGTCGCTCGCGTTGCCGCCGGCCGGGACGGTGTAGGTCCAGGGGCCGTCGGTGCGGTAGTTGTTCGAGGTGATGGTGAAGGTCACCGCGGTGGTGCCGGCGTTGGCGAGCCTGAACCAGAGCGCGTTCTTGCCGGTGTCGGGGGCGGCGGCGTACGAGGAGGTGACGGTGAGGTTCTTGCCCGCCTTGGTGGCGTCGCCCTTGAAGCGGCGCAGGAAGCGGTTGGGGCCGGTGACGCTCAGGTCGTAGGGGCCGCCGCCGAAGTTGGCGCCGCAGTTGAAGAAGTCGCTGGTGTCGGTGCCCGGGTCGACGGTGTACTGCCAGGGGCCGCCGGTGCGGTAGGCGTTGGCGTAGGCCGCGAAGTGGGTGGTGGCGGTGCCCTGGTTGGCCATCTTCAGCCAGACCTTCATGACGTTGCCGGAGGCGAACTCCAGGTGGTCGAGGTTGGCGTTCGGCTGGTACGGCAGCGCCCGGGCGGGGCGGGTGCCGGCCTCCTGCAGCGGGAGGGCGTTGTTGACCGGCGCCGGGTTGGGCAGCGGGCCGCAGGCGGCGAGGCCGATGGTGGCATCGGTGTTGGGCAGCGCGGGCATGCCGTAGACCGGGTTGGCGAAGTCGAACATGCCGGTCAGGTCGGAGCAGACCTTGCGGCGCCAGGCGCTGATGTTGGGCGTGGTGGCGGGCCTGCCGATGGCGGCGGTCCACTTCTCCAGGAAGCGCAGCACCGACGTGTGGTCGGCGACCTCGGAGTTGACCCAGCCGCCGCGGGTCCAGGGCGAGATGGCGATCAGCGGGACCCGGAAGCCGAGGCCGATGTTGGTGCCGTTGTAGAACTCGCCCGCGGTGCCGGCCGGGGCGACCGGCGGCGGCACGTGGTCGAAGAAGCCGTCGTTCTCGTCGTAGTTGAGGAACAGGACGGAGGAGTTGAAGACGTCCGGGTTCGCGTTGAGCGCGTCCATCACCATGTGCACGAAGTGCGCGCCGTCGGCGGGGGTGGCGTACGGGTGCTCGGAGGAGGCCTGGTCGGCGACGATCCAGGAGACCTGCGGGAGGGTGCCGTTCAGCACGTCGGAGCGGATCGCCGCGGCGATGTCGTCCGGGGTGCGGCCGGTCGCCTTCGGGACGGAGCCCATGCCCTTGACGGCCAGCGCGCTGCCCGCCGGGGCGGTGGAGAACTGCTTGAAGTAGGCGAGCGCGTTGTCGCCGTAGTTGTCGGCGGCGTTCTGGTACACCTTCCAGCTGACGCCGGCCCGCTCCAGCGCCTCGGCGTAGGTCTCCCAGCGCAGGTTGGACTCGTCGCCGCCGTCGTACGCGGGGCCGCCGAGGGTGCCCGCCGGGTCGATCTGGCCGGACCAGTGGTAGGTGCGGTTGGGGCCGGTGGCGCTGAGCACCGAGCAGAAGTACGCGTCGGAGATGGTCCAGTAGTCGGCCAGCGCGTAGTGGAACGGGATGTCGGCGCGGGTCAGGTGGCCGAGCGCGCGGACGTTGCCCTTGGCGGCGACCCAGGAGTCCATCTTGCCGCCGTTCCAGGCCTTGTGCTGGTCGGACCAGCCGTGCGCCAGGTCGCCGTTGCACTGGGCGAGGCGCTCGGGGTCGGCGCCGCCGGCCGGCTTGGTGGCGCTGAACTGCCACGGGTACTGGCGGCCCGAGCCGTTGGGCTGGTTGAAGACGCTGTAGCCGCCGGCGATCTGGATCGCGCTGCGGTCGGCGAACCCCCGGACGCCCTTGAGGGTGCCGAAGTAGTGGTCGAAGCTGCGGTTCTCCTGCATCAGGATGACGATGTGCTTCGCGTCCGCGATGGTGCCGGTGGTGCCCGCCGCCGCGGCCGCGGCGGGGGTGGTGGCCGCGGCGGCCACGCTGCCCGCCACCGCCGCTCCGGCCGCCGCGCTCGCGGAGAGCGCCATGAACTTCCTACGACTCAGCTCAGCCATTGGTGGGACCGCCGCCCTCTCAGGAGTTGTGCACACAGGTTTGCACTCGCCGAACGCGGTGCATCCTGGCCCAGCCCCGGGCGAAAGGCCATGGCTTTCCATGAAGGCTTGTTGGACTGTTCTTCCCCGCGTCGTCGGGCGACCTCGCGGTGAACGGCCGGCTCAGCCGTCCTTCACAACGATGCCCAGCGCCTGGGCGAACTGCGGCGCGAGGTCGAAGAGTTGGTGTGTGGAGATGACCGCCCCGCGCAGCCCGAGGTGACCGTCGGCCAGCTCCAGGCGGGCCGCGCCGCGCAGGTCGGCCCGCTCCAGCTCCGCCCCGCCGAGCCGGACCTCCTCCAGGGTGGATCCGGGGAAGGAGACGTCGGTCATCCGGGCCTCGCCGAAGTCGACGTCGCGCAGCAGGCAGTCCTCGAAGACCACGTCCCGCAGCACCGCGGAGCGCAGGTTGACCGACTCCAGCTTGCACTGGCGCAGCACCACCCGGCGCAGCGCGGCGCCGTACCAGGCGACGCCGGCCAGTACCGAGCCGAGCAGGGCGCTGTCCTGCCAGTCGCTGTCGGCCAGGTCGGTGGCGACCAGCCGGCTGCCCTGCACCCAGACCTCGTTGAAGGTGGTCCGGCGCAGCCGGGCGCCGTCCAGCCGGACGCCGGTGAAGGCGCACTCCAGGAAGCCCGCGCCGGCGGCCGCGCCGGTGTGCTCGAGGTCGTCGAAGTGCACGGTGTCGTAGCGGTGGTCGGGCCGCAGCGGGCCGGTGTGCGGCTGGAGCAGGTGCGCGTACGGCAGCTGGTCGAGCTCGTCCGGGACGGCGGGGACGTTGGGGACCGCGGGCATGGGCTGGCTCGTTCCGGTCGGGGACGGGGTGCTGCCATCGTCCCAGCCGCCACCGACAGCTCAGCTCTCCCGCGTGTGCAGCACCAGTCCGGTCGCGACCGTCGCGGCCGCCACCAGCCCGGCCAGCAGCACCCCGGTCTCCCCGGCGAGGGTGCACAGCAGCAGGGCGGCCGCGGCCGCCGGCAGGACCGCCTGGGCGGCCCCCCGCTTGGTGTGCCGGGCGTGCAGCAGCCAGACCGTGAACAGGTAGACCGCGCCGGGCACGGTGACCGCGGCGGTGGCCGCCTGCGCGGAGATGTGCGCCTGGCCGACGGCGTACTCCACGGCGACCTCCAGACCGGCGCCGATCGCCGCGGCCGAGCCGAGCACCAGATAGTGGCCGTAGCCCCACAGGAAGGCCTGCCGGTTGGAGCGCAGGTGCTCGTGGATCGGGCGGGCGAAGTAGATCCACCAGGCGGAGAAGCAGAGCAGGATGCCGCCGGCGGCGATCGGCAGCAGTTCGCCGAGCGCCTCGTGCTCGTCCAGCGCGGTCTGGATCGCGATGGTGGCGGCGGAGACCGTCTCGCCGAGCACGATCAGGGTGAACAGCCCGTAGCGCTCCGCGATGTGGTGCGGGTGCCAGGTGCTCTGGGTGTGCCGCTCGGCGAACACCGGCACCGAGAGCTCGGCCAGGATGCCCAGCGGGATCACGTACGGGCGCACGCTCTCCGGGAGCAGCAGCAGCACGCCCCAGCCGACCTGGCAGACGGTGATCCCGGCGGCGTAGCGCAGCGCCATCGTGCGGGCGCCGCCGCTCTCGCCGCGGGCCGCGCGCAGCCACTGGGTGACCATCGCCAGCCGCATCACCACGTACCCGACGACCGACAGCACCAGGTCCCGGCCGTCGAACATCCGGGGCACGCCCGCGGCGAGGATCAGCACCCCGGTGATCTGCACCAGGGTGGTGATCCGGTACGGCACGTCGTCCACGTCGTACGCGGAGGCGAACCAGGTGAAGTTCATCCAGGCCCACCAGATCGCGAAGAACGCGAACAGGTAGCCGACCAGGCCGGTGGAGAGGTGGTCCTCGGCGACCGCGTGGGCGAGCTGGGCGCCGGCCTGGGCGACCGCGACCACGAAGCACAGGTCGAAGAAGAGTTCCAACGGCGTGGCGGCGCGGTGCGGTTCGCTGCGACTGCGGGGCACCATCCGCCGTACGGCGCGGTCCGGGTCGGGCAGGGCGGCTTCGCTGGTCATCGGATCGCTTTCGGCTCGCACGCGGTCGGCTCGGGGGCGGCAACCCGGGCCGCTCCCCGCGATCCTGGCAGGAGCCGGGCCCGTGCGCACGTACCCGCGCGGCACGCCGATCCGTCCGCTTGCGCCCGTTTTGGGCGGCCGTCAGGCAGAGTTGACGGTGCAGTGCGCGATCCGGGTGACAGCTCGACGGCTCCCGGGCGCGCCCTGCGGAAGGTGTCCCGTCCACCCCGGCCGGGCCGATAGATTCCCCACCAAGTGGAACGACGACACGGGCGGTCTGCGGGCAACGCGGAAGGTCAAGGCAGATGGCGTGGACACGGGGGCGGCTTCGCCGGATGCCCCCGCGCCCACGCCGGGACGCCTCGTGATCACCGCGCTGCTCGCCAGCGCCGCCGGTCGTTCGACCGTCCCGCGCCGCCGCGGCGCGCGGTGGACTACTTCTCCCAGCCGACCGAGGTGATGACCGTGTCGGCGAGGCTGCCGGCCCCGAAGTTGGCCAGGCCCTTGCGGACCGCGACGATGCTCGGCCGCTGGTACAGCTCGACGGTGTGGGCCAGCTCCCAGATCTTCACGTCCGCCTGGTTGTAGAGCTTCGCGGCCTCCACCGGGTCGAGGGTGGCGGCGGCCTTGCGCAGCAGCGAGTCGATCTCCGGGGTGCTCAGCTTGGAGTAGTTGCCGAACACGTTGTCGCCCTGCGGGGCGCGGTAGATCGGCACCGTCTTGGAGAGCGGGAAGGAGCCGGTGTTGCGCCAGCTCGCCAGGTCGAACTTGCCCTCGTTGATGTACTTGGAGAAGTACTCCTTGCTGGGCACCTTGTCGACCGAGAGCTTGACCCCGACCTGCTGCAGCATGCTCTGCACGGCCGCGGCGAGGTCGGACTGCGCCTGGGTGGAGCCGTCGCTCATCACGTAGTGCAGCTCCAGCGGTTGGCCGTCCTTGCTGCGCACGCCGCCGGCGTCCTTCCAGCCGGCCGCGTCCAGCAGCTGCTTCGCGGCGGCCGGGTCGTACTTCACCCAGTCCCCGGAGTTGGCCTGGTAGCCGGCCTGGTTGGTCATGAAGAGGTGGTTGTCGAGCGGCTTGAACTCGACCGGCACGCCCTGGTTGACGATCTTGATCAGCGAGGCCCGGTCCAGCGCCTTGCCGAGCGCCTGGCGCACGCCCTGGTCGGCGAGTGCGCCGTTGCCGCCGAAGGAGATGTGCACCTCGTCCCAGGGGGTGCCGGTGCGGATCGCCGCGTCCTTGGCGTCCTTGAGCTGGCCGTAGGCGGTGGCGGTGCCGGCCGAGGCGAAGTCCACCTCGTTGTTGAGGAAGGCCTGGGTGATCGCGGCGGCGTCCAGCACCCGGTAGGTGATCTTGTCCAGCTTGGGCTTCGGGCCCCACCAGTCCGGGTTGGGCACCAGCGTGATGGTCTGCGCGGTCTTGTCGGCGCTGCCGATCTTGAACGGGCCGCCGTAGACCGGCACCTGCTCGATCCAGCCCTCGTTGAACTGCTGCGGGGTGGAGATCTGGGAGGCCGGCAGCAGCGGGCTGAACAGGCTCTGCCAGTCCGCGTACGGCTCGGCGAAGGTGACCTTCACCTCGCTCGGGTCGGCGCCCTGCTCGACGGCGGAGATCTGCTCGTAGCCGGAGGAGTCGGAGAGGTTGTACGCCGGGTCCTTGCCGTTGGAGGCCTGCCAGACCGCCTTGAAGTCCTGGTAGCCCAGCTGCTTGCCGTCCGACCACTTGGCCTTCGGGTTGAGCCTGTAGGTCACCACCTGCGGGGACGTGGAGGTGACCTTGGCCGACTCCAGGTACTCCGGCACCGGCTGGTAGACGCCCTTGGCGTCGGTGCGGAAGAGCTTCGCCTCGACGTAGCCCATGATCTCGACGGCGTCGCCGTAGGTGCCGTCGACCTGGTACGGGTTCCACTGGGTGATCCACTGCTGGAGCGGCTCGCGCAGCTCCCCGCCGTCCTTGATCCGGTCCAGCGGCTGCGGGTTGTTGTCCTCCGCGTCCTGGGTCGGCGTCACCGTCTTGGCCACGTCGTCCGCCTTGCCGCCGCCCGAGCTGCTGCAGGCGGTGGCGGCCAGCACCACGGCGATGGCGGCGGCCGCGGCGCGGCCGAGTCTGCGGGTGGCGAGCGAAGCACGCATCAGGATGTCCCCGGGGTCTCGAAGAGTCGACGGCCGCCAGGTGTGGCGACACTTGAACGTGGGCAGCCAAGTCGGTGCCGACAGGCAGAACGTAACAGCGGATCAAGTCGACTACCAGGGGGCGGTGTTCAGATCTGATCGAAACGAAACAGGCCGCAACAGTGCCGCAATCTCCCGTCAGTACCCGTCTGATCGACTGTGACCTGGGCGTTCTCCGGACCGGTTGAACCCCGCAGCGCCGCACCCCCTGGACGGCCGACCCGCGGTGCCGTACAACTGCTGCGCGAAGCTGCTGCAACCACCCCTTGAGCGAAGGCGAACGATCATGTTCACCAGGTGTGCGAACCGCTTCGGCGGTCGGCCGTGATCCGGTATCTGGCGAAACGGCTGAGCTACTACGCGGTCCTGCTGGTGGTCGCGGTCTTCCTCGCCTACGCCCTGTCCTGCACCGCGCTCGGCCCGCGCGCCTACTTCGAGGCCAAGCAGCCGAGGCCCTCGGCCGCCGCGGTCGACCGCCAGCTCACCGCGCTCAACATCAACGACCGCACCCCGGTGGTCGAACGCTTCGCCACCTGGGCCGACGACCTGGTGTTCCACGCCGACCTCGGCCGCACCATCCACAACACCTCCGTCAACGAGGAGTTCGGCCGGCGGATCTGGGTCTCGCTGCGGCTGCTGCTGATCGGCAGCCTGCTCGGGATGGCCCTCGGCGTGGCGGGCGGCGCCTGGAGCGCGGTCAAGCAGTACCGGATCTCCGACCGGACCCTGACGGTCTTCTCCTTCGTCCTGCTCTCCACCCCGGTCTTCCTGGTCGCGCTGCTGCTCAAGAACGGCGCCATCGCCGCCAAGAACGCGGCCGGCCACGAGGTGATCCCGTTCACCGGGTACGAGACGCCCAACCTGGCCGGCGGCCTCGGCGCCCACCTCGGCGACTGGTCGCTGCACCTGCTGCTGCCCACCCTGTCGCTGGCGCTCGGCGGCCTGGCCACCTACAGCCGCTACCAGCGGTCCACCATGCTGGACGTGCTCGGCTCCGACTACCTGCGCACCGCCGAGGCCAAGGGCCTGACCCGCACCCGGGCCCTGCTCAAGCACGGCCTGCGCACCGCGGTGATCCCGATGTCGACCATGTTCGCCTACAGCTTCCTGGGCATCTTCACCGGCGCCGCCTTCACCGAGACAATCTTCGGCTGGCACGGCATGGGCGAGTGGTTCATCCAGGCCATCAACGAGCAGGACATCAACGCCGTGGTCGCCGTCAACCTGTTCGCCGCCGTGGTGATCCTGGCCGCCGGCTTCCTCGCCGACGCCCTGCACGCCGCGCTCGACCCCCGGGTCAGGTACTGATGACCACCACCGTGCTCACCGACACCGTCCCCGCACCGGCCGGGGACCCCGCCCCCAGCGGGCGGCTGCGGCTGGTGCTGGCCCGGCTGGCCGCCGCCCGCGGCGTGCTGGTCGGGGCAGCGATCGTCCTGCTGCTGTTCCTGCTGGCCTTCCTCGGCCCGTACCTGACGCCCTGGGACTACGCCACCCCGAACTACACCGCGATCCGTCAGCCCCCGTCCGCCGAGCACTGGTTCGGCACCAACGGGATCGGCCAGGACGTCTTCGCGCAGACCGTCCGGGGACTGCAGAAGTCCCTGGTGATCGGGCTGCTGGTGGCGCTGTTCTCGACCGTGCTGGCCTCCCTGGTGGGCGCCTGCGCCGGGTACTTCGGCGGCTGGACCGACCGGGCGCTGATGTTCCTGGTCGACCTGATGCTGATCTTCCCCAGCTTCCTGATCATCGCCATCGTGTCGCCGAAACTGCGCGGCACCGGCTGGCTGGCCTTCGTGCTGCTGCTCGGCCTGTTCAACTGGATGATCACCGCCCGGGTGGTGCGCTCGATGACGCTCTCGCTCAAGGAGCGGGAGTTCGTCCGGGCCGCCTCGTTCATGGGCGTCCGGCCGTTCCGGATCATCCTGCGGCACATCCTGCCGAACGTCTCCTCCTTCCTGATCATCGACGCCACCATCACCGTCGGCGGCGCCGTGATGAGCGAGGCGGCACTGTCCTACTTCGGCTTCGGCGTCCGCGCCCCCGACGTCTCGCTCGGCACCCTGCTCGCCGCCGGCACCGGCGACGCACCCGTCTTCCCCTGGCTGTTCTACTTCGCCGCCGCCCTGCTGGTGCTGTTCGTCCTCGCCGTCAACCTGATCGGGGACGGGCTGCGCGACGCACTCGACCCCACCGCCGACGCGGGCCGCCCCGCCCGCACCGCCCGCCGCCCGCGCCGGAGAACCCCGTGACCCCCCAACCCCTGACCCCCGCACCCCCGCTCACCGGACGCCAGCCCGCCGAACCGCTGCTCGCCGTCCGGGACCTGCGGGTCGACTTCGGCCCCGCCCCCGCCGTCCGCGGCGTCGACCTGGAACTGCACCGCGGCGAGACCCTCGGCATCGTCGGCGAGTCCGGCTCCGGCAAGTCCGTCACGGCGCTGGCCGTCCTCGGGCTGCTGCCCGGCACCGCGCGGATCGCCGGCTCGGTCCGGCTGGAGGGCCGCGAACTGGTCGGGCTCCCGGGCCGCGAACTCGCCAGGATCCGCGGCCGCAAGGTCGCCATGGTCTTCCAGGACCCGCTCTCCGCGTTCACCCCGGTCTACCGGATCGGCGACCAGATCGCCGAGGCGCTGCGGATCCACCAGCCGCTCGACCGGGCCGCCGCCCGCAAGCGCGCCGCCGAACTGCTCGACCTGGTCGGCATCCCCGCCCCCGGCCGGGCCCTGGACAGCTTCCCGCACGAGTTCTCCGGCGGCATGCGCCAGCGCGCCATGATCGCGATGGCGATCGCCAACGACCCGGACATCCTGCTCGCCGACGAGCCCACCACCGCCCTCGACGTCACCATCCAGGCCCAGGTGCTGGAGGTGCTGCGCACCGCCCGGCGGGAGACCGGCGCCGCCCTGGTGCTGGTCAGCCACGACCTCGGGGTGATCGCCGGGATGGCCGACCGGGTCGCCGTGATGTACGCCGGGCGGGTGGTGGAGACCGCCCCCGTGGACGAGCTGTTCGCCCGCCCCCGGCACCCCTACACGCTCGGGCTGATCGGCGCCGTCCCCCGCCTCGACGGGCGCGGCGGCCCGCTGGTCCCGATCCCCGGCAACCCGCCGGCCCCCGGCGAGGGAGGCCCGGGCTGCCCGTTCGCCCCCCGCTGCCCGCTGGCCGAGGACCGCTGCCGCACCGCCGAACCCCCGCTGGCCGGCCGCGGCGGACACCTCGCCGCCTGCGTCCGCGCCGACGAGCTCGCCGCCCGCGGCCCCGCCCCGAGCGAGGTCTACCCGGTGCCGGAGCTGCCCGCCCCCGCCGACCCCGGCCCGCGCGAAGGGCGCGCCCAGGTGCTCGCCGTCACCGGCCTGACCAAGACCTTCCCGCAGCTCAAGGGCGCCGTCTTCAAGCGCAAGGTCGGCGAGGTGTACGCCGTCGACGGCGTCGACCTCGACATCCGGCGCGGCGAGACGCTCGGCCTGGTCGGCGAGTCCGGCTCCGGCAAGTCCACCACCCTGTACGAGCTGCTGCGGCTCGCCGCCCCCCAGGCCGGCCGGATCGAGCTGCTCGGCCAGGACACCGCCCGCCTCGACCCGGCCGCCGCCCACCGGCTGCGCGGCAGGCTGCAGATCGTCTTCCAGGACCCGATGGCCAGCCTCGACCCCCGGATGCCGGTCGGCGACATCGTGGCCGAGCCGCTGCACGCGCAGGCCGTACCGCGCGAGGAGGCCGCCCGGCGGGTGCCGGCGCTGCTGCGCCAGGTCGGCCTCGACGCGGCGCACGCCAACCGCTACCCGCACCAGTTCTCCGGCGGGCAGCGGCAGCGGATCTCGATCGCCCGGGCCCTGGCCGTCCGGCCCGACCTGCTGGTGCTGGACGAACCCGTCTCCGCGCTGGACGTCTCGATCCAGGCCGGGGTGCTCAACCTGCTCCAGCGGCTCAAGGCCGAGCTCGGCCTCGCCTACCTGTTCGTCTCGCACGACCTGTCGGTGATCCGGCACCTGGCCGACCGGGTCAGCGTGATGTACCTCGGCCGCACGGTGGAGACCGGCGCGGTCGCCGAGGTGTTCGAGCGGCCCCGGCACCCGTACACCCGGGCCCTGCTGTCCGCCGTCCCGCTGCCCGACCCGGCGGCCGAGCGGGCCCGGACCAAGGTGCTGCTCGCCGGTGACCCGCCGTCCCCGACCGTCCGCCGCCAGGGCTGCCGGTTCCGGGCCCGCTGCCCGGTGTACGCGGCGCTGGACGCCGGCCCGCGCACCCGCTGCGAACAGGAGGAGCCGCAGGCCGCCGGGGCCGGCCCGGGGGTGGACCACACCGCGGCCTGCCACCACCCGGAGCGCCGCTGAGCGCCCGGCCCCGGCTACAGGTCCCAGCTCTCGGCGGTCGGCGGCCGCCACCGCGGGTCGCCCCGCCGCAGCGCCGCGACCCCGGCCGCCGTGGAGAGCAGGCCGAACAGCACCATGCCCGCCGCGATGCCCAGGTCGCCGAGGCCGAGCTGCCGGGCGAACACCGCGTGCCCGGGCCGGCCGTCGGCCACCAGGACGGTGACCGGGTCGCCGGGTGCCAGGCGGTCCGGGGCGCTGTGCGGGTCGTCGACCTCGAGCGGGTCGGCCGAGGCGGTCCCGGGCAGCGCGACGGTCATCCGGGCCGCGCCCTGCCGCAGGGCCGGCTTGGTGTACTCCACCTCGGCCACCACGGCCGCGACCGGCCGGGCGTGCGCGTACTCGTGCCGGGTCTCGGCGTAGGACCAGCCGAACGCCACCCCCGCCACCGCCACCAGCGGCCCGATCAGTACGCCCAGGGCCTGTCCGATGCCCGTGCCCGTCCGCGCTTCCCCGCCCATCCGCCCCTCCCGGCCCGATCCGGCCGAACCGTACCAGCGCGGCGACCGGCCGGACAGGGGTCGATTTGAGCGCGGGCGCCGGTGACCTGTAATGTTCTCCGGGTCAGACAGGCGCCGCTAGCTCAGTTGGTTAGAGCAGCTGACTCTTAATCAGCGGGTCCGGGGTTCGAGTCCCTGGCGGCGCACCGACAACCGAAGGCCCCCTCGCCCAGGCGAGGGGGCCTTCGGCGTTCCCGGGGCGGCTCAGCCCGGCCGGGCGGTGCCGAGGATCGCGGCCGCGACCTCGGCCGGGGCGTCGATCATCAGCAGGTGCCCGGACGGGACGGCGGTCCGGAACGCGCCACCCAGCCGGGCGGCCAGCGCCCGCTGCCGGACCAGCCAGGGCGCGCCGTCCGTCCGGGCCGCGGCGAGCACCGTGACCGGGGCGTCGGGCAGCGGCCGGGCGGTCCGCAGCGCGGCCAGCGCGGCGGCGTCGTCGAGGTAGGCGGTGTTCTCCCGCAGCAGCGCGCGCAGCGCCCGCCCGGGCCGGTAGCAGCGGCGCAGCAGGTCGGCGGGCACCTCCTCGCGGCCGCGCAGCGACGCCTGCCGCACCACCAGCCGCCGGGCGGCCGGTCCGCACAGGTAGGGCGCGGCGGCGGCGGTGAGGACGGCGGCCAGCAGCCGGGCGGACGCGTCGCGCAGCCCGGGTGCGGGCCGGGGCCGGGGGTCCTCCTCCACGCTGCCGTCCAGCAGGACCAGGCCGGCGGTGCGGTGCGGGTACAGCCGGGCGAAGGCCTCGACGTGGAAGGCGGCGAGCGAGTGGCCGGCCACCGTGACGGGTCCCGGTTCGCCGAGCGCGTCGAGGAGTGCGGCGATCCGGTGCGCCTCGCCCGCCGGGCCCGGGCGCTCGGCGGCGGGGGCGGGGCCGCTCAGCCCGTAGCCGGGGCGGTCGAAGCGGATCACCGTGCGGTGCGGGGTGAGCAGCGGCACCACCGGGTCCCAGTCGAACCAGCAGCCGCCGAGGCCGCTGGTGAGCAGGCAGACCGGGCCGCTGCCCTCGCGGCGGACGTGCAGCGGCAGCCCGCCGATCCGGCGGATCACCGGCCGGGCCGGGCGGACGGGGTCCTGGGTGGTCACATCTGCACCCTAAGCGGGTGGAACCGGTCACCCCGTGCCGACCATCCCCGCGGACCGTGTATTGTTTTCCCCGTCAGACAGGCGCCGCTAGCTCAGTTGGTTAGAGCAGCTGACTCTTAATCAGCGGGTCCGGGGTTCGAGTCCCTGGCGGCGCACCGACAACCGAAGGCCCCCTCGCCCAGGCGAGGGGGCCTTCGGCGTTCCCGGCCTCACCCCTGCGGAGTCCCGTGGACCTCGAGGGAGCGGTGCAGCGAGGCCTTCAGCGCGTCGACGAAGGCGTCCCGCACACCGGGCTCCAGCAGGTCCAGCGACAGGTACGGGTTGAGGTCCTCCAGCTCCACCAGGAGCAGCCCGCCCTCGGGGGTGCGGCAGGCGTCGACCCGCTGGATCCCGTAGGCCAGCGTGTTCCAGTCGGCGAAGCGCTGGGCGAAGGCGAGGTCGTCGGCGGTGGGCCGGTGGACCGCCAGCTCCCAGCGCCGCCCGGGGTCCGGGGCGTACAGGGCGTACTGGAAGACCCGGTCGACGAAGTAGAAGGACAGCTCGTGGCGGAACGGGATGCGCGGCTGGATCAGCGCCCCGGTGAGGTCGGCGGTGTCGAGGTCAGCGGGCCGCAGGTACGCCAGGCCCACCGAGTCGGCGCCGAGCAGCGGCTTGACCACGTACTCGTCGGCGGCCGGCAGCCGGCCGAGGTGGGCGCGGTCGGCGACGGTCGGGATGACCGGGTGGCCCTCGGCGGTCAGGTCGAGCAGGTACTGCTTGCCCGCCATGTCGCCGCGGCCGGTGAGCGGGTTGTGGACCAGCGTCCCGCGCTCGAGCGCGGCGGCCCGGAAGGCCCGGTACTCGGCCTGGTAGTGGATCACCGGGCCGCTGTTGCGGACCAGCACCGCGTCGAAGCCGTCCATCAGCGCGACGGCGTCCCGGGGGTGGCAGAGCGCGACGGTGAAGTCCTCGCGCAGCCAGTCGGCGAGGTGGACGTCCTCGTCCCCGTAGCGCCGGCCGCGCGCGGGGTAGCTCAGGTCGGTGACGTACAGGATGCTCGGCCGGTCGGTCATCGCGGTGCTCCGGGTGCGCTGATTCGGGTGAGTTCCGGCACCTTACCCGGGCGGGCGAGCGGGCCTACCAGGGATTTTGCGAGCACCCGGGGAGAATTGGGACATAGGTCACCAACACCTGCGAAGTTGATCAGGCAGGATGGATCGGTCCATATCGTCAACCGGGTGAGCGACCGTCACGGGGCTCGCAGGGAGGTCCTCCGGTGCCCCGAACAATCCAGCAGGCCGATCCCGCCGGCCGGCGCGCCGCGCGCCGTCCCCGCCGCACCGGGTGGCGCCGGCTGATACCGACCTGGCGCACCGCCCTGGTCGGCGTGATCGCGTCGACGCTGCTCGGGATCGGCCTGTTCGCGCTCGGGATCGTCCTGGTCAGGGTGCCGGACGCGCACGCCGCCGCGACCGCGCAGAGCAACACCTGGCTGTACCAGGACGGGTCGCTGATCACCCGGACCGGGCAGACCAACCGGCAGAACGTCACGCTGGACCGGGTCTCGCCCGCCGCGCAGCACGCCGCGCTGGCCGCCGAGGACCGCAACTTCTACGGCGAGGGCGCGGTCAACCTGAAGGGCATGACCCGGGCGGCCGTCAGCACCGTGTCCGGCGGCGGCACCCAGGGCGGCTCGACCATCACCCAGCAGTACGTGAAGAACACCTACCTCAACCAGAAGCAGACCGTCAGCCGCAAGGTGAAGGAGATCTTCATCGCGATCAAGGTCGACGCGACGCAGACCAAGGACGAGGTGCTGGCCGGCTACCTCAACACCTCGTACTACGGGCGCGGGGCGTACGGCATCCAGGCCGCCTCCCAGGCGTACTTCGGCATCGACGCCGACCGGCTCACCCCCGCCCAGGGCGCCTACCTCGCCGCCCTGCTGAACGCGCCGAGCGCCTACGACGTCTCGACCGCGACGCCGCAGGGCAAGCAGAACGCGATCGACCGCTGGAACTGGGTGCTGGACGGCATGGTCCAGGAGAAGTGGCTGTCCGCCGAGGACCGCGCCGCGGCCGCCTTCCCCGAGGTGCTCCAGCCGCGCAGCGCGCCGGGGCTCTCCGGCCAGGCCGGCTACCTGGTGAACGCCGCTACCTCCTACCTGACCTCGCACGGCATCGTCACCGACGCCGAGCTCGCCCGGGGCGGCTACACGATCAAGCTGAGCATCGACCCGAAGCGCCAGCGGGCGCTGGAGGACTCGGTGCGCAGCGAGCTCACCGACGGCCTCAAGCCGGACAGCCGCAAGGCGGACGCCGCCGCCCAGGCGGGCGCGGTCTCGGTCGACCCGAGGACCGGCGCGGTGGTCGCGCTGTACGGCGGCGTGGACGCCACCAAGCACTGGATCGACAACGCGACCCGGCAGGACTACCAGGTCGGCTCGACCTTCAAGCCGATCGCGCTGGCCGCCGCGCTGGACAGCGGTGCCCGCACCCAGTCCGGGCAGCGGATCACCGCGGACACCGTCTACGACGGCACCAACCGCCGTCCGGTCCGGGGCGGCAAGGGCGAGGCGTACGCCCCGCCGAACGAGGGCGAGCGCAGCTACGGCCCGATCACCCTGCAGCAGGCCACCGACTGGTCGGTGAACTCGGTCTACGCCCAGCTGGCGCAGGACGCCGGGCTGCAGACCGTCCGGGACACCGCCGTCGCGCTCGGGCTGCCCGCGGACACCCCCGGGCTGTCCGCCCTGGGCTCGATCCCGCTCGGGGTGGCCTCGCCGAGCGTGCTGGAGATGGCCGGGGTGTACGCCACCCTCGACAACGACGGCCGGCAGATCACCCCGTGGCTGGTGGACTCGCTGGAGCACGGCGGCGAGCAGGTGGCGCTGCCCGGGCACAAGGCGACCCAGGCGGTCTCCCAGCAGACCGCGCGGTCGGTGACCTCGATCCTCCAGGGCGTGGTCACCGACCCGGGCGGCACCGCGGCCCGGGCTCAGGGGCTGGGCCGGCCCGCCGCCGCCAAGACCGGCACCACCGACAACGGCCGGTCGGTGTACTTCGTCGGCTACACGCCGGAGCTGGTGACCGCGGTCGGCCTGTTCGGCCAGGACCCGGCGGACGGCTCGCAGGTCTCGCTGGACGGGCTCGGCGGCGGCGGCAACGCGGCCGGCGGGCGCTTCCCGGCGCAGATCTGGACCGCGTACATGAAGGCGGCGCTGGCCGGTCAGCCGGTCAAGCGGTTCCCGGCGGCGCCGGCCGTGGAGCGGGCCCCGGTGCCCAACCCGCCGGCCGCGCCCAGCCCGTCGCCCTCGCCGTCGGCCCCGGCCGACACCCCGGCCCCGAGCCCGTCGCCGTCGGACCGCCCGTCCTGGGGCGGTGACCGCAACCCGGCCACCGGCACCGGACGGAATCCGGGACGCTCGCCGGCGGCCCCGGCCACCCCCGGCGGCACGCCCGCCACCCCGGGCCGGCCCTCGGCCACCCCGGGCACCGGTACCGCGGCCGACCAGCCGGCCGGCGGCTCGGGGCGGACCGCCCCCCTCGGGTAGCGCGGCGGCGCCGGCCCATCCGGACCGGCGCCGCCCCCGGCAGGACCAAATCACGAGATTGCACCTTACGTAGACCGTATGCCGACTGGCACAATGCGCAGGTGCACAGCTCGACACCCTCGCCCCGCCGCTCCGCCCGCTCCCTCGGCCTCACCCTCGCGCTCGTCTCGGCCTTCGCCTTCGGCGGCTCCGGAACGGCCGCCAAACCCCTGATCGAGGCGGGCCTGTCACCGCTGCACGTGGTGTGGCTGCGGGTGGCCGGCGCGGCGCTGGTCCTGCTGCCGCTGGCCTGGCGGCACCGCTCGGCGCTGCGGCAGCGGCCCGGGGTGCTGACCGGCTTCGGCCTGCTCGCCGTCGCCGGTGTGCAGGCCTGCTACTTCGCCTCGATCGCCCGGATCCCGGTCGGCGTCGCGCTGCTCATCGAGTACCTCGGGCCGCCGCTGCTGCTCGGCTACGTGAAGTTCGTCCAGCGCCGGCCGGTCTCCCGGGGCGCGGCGATCGGGGCCGCCGTCGCGGTGGGCGGCCTGGCCTGCGTGGTCGAGGTCTGGAACGGGCTGAGCTTCGACGCGCTGGGCGTGCTGTTCGCGCTGGGCGCCGCCTGCTGCCAGGTCGGCTACTTCGTGCTGGCCGACGCCGGGCGGCAGGGCGAGCGTCCGATCGACCCGATCGCCGTCAGCGCCTTCGGGCTGCTGATCGGCGCGGTGGTGCTGACCGTCCTCACCCGGCCCTGGGAGGCCGACTGGGGTCTGCTCACCGGCCAGGTCACCATGAACGGCCACCGGCTGCCCGCCCTGCTGCCGGCCGCCTGGATGGTGCTGGTCGCCACCGTGCTGGCGTACCTGACCGGCGTGGTGGCGGTGCAGCACCTGTCACCGCCGGTGGCCGGGGTGGTGGCCAATCTGGAGGCCGTGGTGGCCACCGTGCTGGCGTGGGTGCTGCTCGGCGAGCACCTCGGGCTGCCGCAGCTGGCGGGCGGCGCCCTGGTGCTCGCGGGCGCCTTCGCGGCCCAGACCAGCAAGGCTGCGGCGGACCCGGCGCCCGTCCTGGACGTCCCGGTGCCCGTCCCGGGGTCCCCGGCGGCGGCCGGTCCGCGGCCCGGCGAGGCGCCCGCCGGGGCCGCCGCGGGCCCGGGCCGGGTCTGACCGTTCCGGCCGGGCGCGCGCCGATCCGACGCGGACGGCCGGACCCGGCCTCGGTCAGCGGCCGGTCCAGCCGAACCAGTCGAGGTGAGGGAGCGGCCAGACCACGGCCGTGGCCGGGCCGACCACGTCGGCCACCGGCACCGCGCCGCCCGAGGGGCTGTCCCGGTGGTAACGGGAGTCGGCCGAGTCGCTGCGGTGGTCGCCCTCCACCCAGACGTGGCCCTGGGGAACGGTGACCGGTCCGAAGTCCAGGCCCGAGCAGGAGTCGTCACCGGCGTGCAGATAGGGCTCGTCGACCGTCCGGCCGTTCACCGTGAGCGTCGTACCGCTGCACGCCACGGTCTGGCCGGCGGTCGCGATCACCCGCTTGACCAGGTAGTTGTCGTCCTTCGGCGGCAGCAGGCCGACGAACGAGGCCGCGGCGGCGACCGGGTTGCCGCCCCCGCTCTGCGGCGGCAGCCAGCCGCCCGGGTCGCGGAAGACCACCGGCTCGCCGTCCTCGGGCTGCCAGCCGAACAGCGGGGCCAGCTTGTTGACCGCCACCCGGTCGCCCACCTGCAGGGTGTTCTCCATCGAGCCGGACGGGATGGAGAAGACCTGGAAGAAGCAGGTCTTGATGAGCAGCGCGACCAGCAGGCCCACGGTGATCATGACGGGGATCTCCACCCACCACGGCCAGCGGCGCCGACCGGGCGCCGGGGACGGGGAAGCGGCTGCTGGTACGGGCTGGGTCACTGATCAGACCGCCTGCGGGAGGAGGGAGGGAACACAGCACGCTAACTCCGATCGCCACCCACCGCGAAATCCCGCCCTTATCCCGCCCCGACAGCCCGGCCGGCCACAGCGGCGGGCAGTGCGACAGCCGGAGCGGCGGGCGGCCGGAGCGGCGGGCGTCAGTCGGCCAGCGGCTCGCTGGCGATCGCCTCGTGGTGGCGGATGACCTCGGCGATGATGAAGTTCAGGAACTTCTCCGCGAACACCGGGTCGAGGTGCGCGCCCGCCGCGAGCTCCCGCAGCCGGGTGATCTGCTCGCGCTCCCGGACCGGATCGGCGGCCGGCAGCCGGTGCTCGGCCTTGAGCCGGCCGACCCGCTGGGTGGCCTTGAACCGCTCGGCGAGCATGTGCACCACGGCGGCGTCGACGTTGTCGATGCTCTGCCGCAGGCTGGTCAGCTCGGCCCAGACCGCCTCGTCGACCTTCTCCGGGGCGGCGGTCGGGGAGTGCGTGGGCTGATCCGTCATCGGGTGGCTCCGGGTGTGGCGGCTGGTGCTGGCGTGCGGGACGGCCCCGGCGCGCCCTGGACGGCCGGGCCCGGGCCTCGGCCAATCTAACAGGGGCGGCCGGTCCGGCCCGCGGTTTTCCCGCCCGCCGTCCGGCATGTGGAACGCCCGGCGGACGGGTCGCGCGGCTCGCCCCGGAGCGGCCCCGGCCGCCGGGTCCCGCACCGTAGGCTGGTCCCCGCACCACCGGAACTGACGACCCGGCAGATCCCCAACAGGAGGTACCCGATCGTGGCAACCACCCGTACCGCGCACACCGAGTGGGAAGGCGACCTGCTCAAGGGCGCCGGCCTGGTGACGTTCGACTCCTCCGGCATCGGCGCGTACCCGGTCTCCTGGCCGGCCCGCGCCGAGGTGGCGAACGGGAAGACCAGCCCGGAGGAGCTCATCGCGGGCGCGCACTCGTCCTGCTTCTCGATGGCGCTGTCGCACGGCCTGGCCGGCGCGGGCACCCCGCCCACCAAGCTGACCACCACCGCCGACGTGACCTTCCAGCCGGGTGAGGGCATCACCGGCATCCACCTCACCGTGGTCGGCGAGGTGCCCGGCCTCGACCAGGCCGGCTTCGCCGCCGCGGCCGAGGACGCCAAGAAGAACTGCCCGGTGAGCCAGGCACTGACCGGCACCACCATCACGCTGACCGCCAAGCTGGCCTGACCCCTCGTCGGGTCCCGGCCACCGCCCCCGGCGCGCGCTGCTCGGCGCACGCCGGGGGCGGTGCCGTGTCCGCACTCCGACCGGCTCCGCAATCCCCGCGAATCACCCTGGCGGCGGTCGCCCGCCGATCCGCGGGCGGCCTATGATCAGCGGCAGTGGCCCGTTCGCCGCCGAGTGTGCCCCGTCCAGCGGTCCGGTCCCCCGGGCCGTGGCGGCGGCCCCGCCCGCGGCCGTCAGCGGTCCGCCGCGGTACGGGCAGCCGGCCGGATCAGCGGGAGCAGCGGACGGGAGCGTGCCGTGCCGGGCCGGAACGAGGGGGCCGACGCACCACACCTGGGCGTGCGGCACGACGGACGCAGCCGGGCCGAGGACGCGCACCCGGCCGCCGTCGGCATCCACCAGTCGCACGTCCTCCCGCCGTACCCGCCGGGCGAGTTCGGGCCGCCGCCGGCCACGGCCATCGGGCCCACCGGCTGTCCCGCCTGCGGCGCGCCGGTCGGCGGCGGCACCCAGCGGCTGCTGGCCGCGCTGCGGGCCAGCGAGTCCCGGTTCCGGGCGGCGTTCGCGGACGCGGGGATCGGGATGGCGCTGATCGACGCCGACGACCACATCATCGAGGCCAACCCGGCGTTCGCCGCGATGATCGGCCGGGACTCCGCCGAGCTGGCCCGGATGCACATCCACCGGATCATCGAACCCGAGGACGCGCCCCGCCGGCTCTACCGGGAGCTGATGCGCGGCGAGCGCGACCGGCTGCGGGTGGAGAAGCAGCTCAAGCACCGCGACGGCCGCACCGTGCTGGGCAAGGTGACCATCTCGCTGATCCGGGACGACGCCGGGCGGCCGCTGTACACCCTGGCGATGGTCGAGGACATCACCGAGCAGCGGCTGCTGGGCGACCGGCTGGCGTACCAGAGCCTGCACGACCCGCTGACCAGGCTGCCCAACCGGGCGCTCTTCTTCGAGCGGTTGGAGAGCGCCTTCGAGGCGGCCGGGGCCCGGCGGCCGCCCGCCCGGCTGGGCCTGTGCTACGTGGACCTGGACGGGTTCGCGGCGGTCAACGAGATGCTCGGGCACCACATCGGCGACCAGCTGCTGGTCGCGGTGGCCGAGCGGCTGGAGAACGGCTTCGCCCAGGGCGAGGACCGGCTGCTGGCCCGGCTCGGGGGCGACGAGTTCGCCCTGCTGGTCACCGGGAGCCGGGGCAGCGAGCAGCTGACCGAGCTGGCGGCGCAGCTGGTCGAGGCGCTGGAGCTGCCGTTCGAGGTGGCGGGCCACCAGCTGTCGGTGACGGCCTCGGTCGGCGTGGTGGAGCGGCCGGTGGACGGCACCACCCCGATCGACCTGCTGCGGGACGCGGACTCCACGCTGTACTGGTCCAAGGCCGACGGCCGGGCCCGCTGGACGCTGTACGACGCGGACCGCGGCGCCCACCAGCTCACCCGGCAGCGGCTGGCGACGGCGCTGCGGCCGGCGCTGGAGCGCGGCGAGTTCACGGTGGAGTACCAGCCGCTGGTGGGGCTCGCGGACGGCGCGGTGCGCGGGGCGGAGGCGCTGGTGCGCTGGCGCCACCCGCGGTACGGCACGCTGTCGCCGGACCGGTTCATCCCGCTCGCCGAGGAGTCCGGGGCGATCGTGCCGCTGGGCAAGTGGGTGCTGGCGGAGTCCTGCCGACAGGCCCGGCGGTGGCTGGCGGAGTTCCCCGACACCGAGACCTTCGTCAGCGTCAACCTGGCGGCCCGGCAGATCTGGGACTCGGACGTGGTCGCGGACGTCGCCGAGGTGCTGGCGGACGCCGGGCTGCCGGCCCGGCTGCTCCAGCTGGAGATCACCGAGAGCGCGGTGCTCGGCCCGGGCGGGCGTCCGCTGCAGGCGCTCCAGGCGCTGGCGGACATGGGGGTGCGGATCGCCATCGACGACTTCGGGACGGGCTACTCCAACCTCTCCTACCTGTCCCGGCTGCCGGTGCACGTGCTGAAGCTGGACGGCACCTTCATCGAGGGCTTCCGCGACCCGCAGCCGGAGCGGCGGCCCAGGGCCCGGCGGGAGGCGGCCGACGAGCAGATCGTCGGCGCCATGGTGCAGCTGGCCCACGCGCTCGGGCTGACGGTGACCGCCGAGGGCATCGAGAGCGCCGCCCAGGCCGAGCGGCTGCGGCTGACCGGCTGCGACACCGCGCAGGGCTGGTACTTCGCCCGGCCCGGGGAGGCCGAGCTGGTGGCGGCCATACTGCGCAAACGCCGCCCGGGGCCGGAGCCGGTCTGACCGGCCCCGGCCGTCCACTCCCCCGCCGTCCACTCCCCCGCCGTCGGCTCCCCGGGCGGCGGGCGCCGACGCCGACGGGTCAGCCGGCCGCCGTGAGCCCGTACGCCCGGGCGATCAGCTCGTAGGAGCGCAGCCGGCGCTCGTGCCCGTGGATGTGCGAGGTGACCATCAGCTCGTCGGCACCGGTGCGCTTGCGCAGCCGCTCCAGGCCGTCGGCGACCTCGCCCGGTGCGCCGAGCACCACGTTGGCGAGCCAGTTGTCGACGAAGTCCGCCTCGGCCGGGCCGTACGGGTGGGCGGCGGCCTCCTCCGGGGTGGGGATCAGGCCGGGCCGGCCCTGGCGGAGCCGGAGCATGGCCAGTCCGGCCGAGCGGGCCAGGAACCGGGCCTCCTGCTCGTCCCCGGCGGCCACCGCGCTCACCCCGATCAGCGCGTACGGCTCGGCCAGGACGGCGGAGGGCCGGAAGCTGGAGCGGTACAGGTCGAGGGCGGGCACCGTGTTGGCCGCGCTGAAGTGGTGCGCGAAGGCGAACGGCAGGCCGAGCCGGCCGGCCAGCCGGGCGCTGAACCCGGAGGAGCCGAGCAGCCAGATCGGCGGGCGGCCGGCGCTGCGGGGCACCGCGGCCAGCGCCGCGTACGGGTGGCCGTCGGGGAAGTCGCCGTCCAGGAAGTGGGTCAGCTCGGCGAGCCGGTCCGGGAAGTCCTCGGCGCCCTCGGTGTCCCCGCGGCGCAGGGCGCGGGCGGTCGCCTGGTCGGTGCCGGGGGCCCGGCCGAGGCCGAGGTCCACCCGGCCCGGGTGGAGCGCCTCCAGCAGCCCGAACTGCTCGGCGATGGCGAGCGGCGCGTGGTTGGGCAGCATCACCCCGCCCGAGCCGAGCCGCAGCGTACGGGTGTGGGCGCCGAGGTGGGCGAGCAGTACGGCCGGGACCGAGCTGGCGACGCCCGGCATGCCGTGGTGCTCCGCCACCCAGAAGCGGTGGTAGCCCCACCGCTCCGCGCCGGTGGCGAGCTCGGTGGTGGTGCGCAGGGCCTCGGCCGGGGTGGTGCCGACGCCGACGGTCGCGAGGTCGAGGATCGAGAGCGGCGCGGGGGCCGTTCCCCGGGCGCGGCCGCGGACCGGGTCGCCTTCCACAGTGGTCATGCCGTCCGTCCTCCTGGTCGCCGGGTGCTGTTCCGCAGGGGGACAACCCGGGCCCGGGCCCGGGTGTTCCCGCCGGTGGCGGCGCGGCCGGCCAGGGCTGCTGACCCTCCGACAGCAGGCGGGTACGGATGGCGACTTCACGCCAGCGCCGGAAGTCGCCAGGCCGCGGGGTCGCGGACGGCGGAATCCTCGGGCAGTCTTGTTGATCAGCGCGGACCACTCACCGGTGCCGCGTCCATGTGCAAGACCGACGGGCTGGACCAGCGCCGTCCGGTCGAAGCGGGCCCCTGGGACGGCACCCCGTCCCAGGGGCCCGTGCCATGCCCGCTCCGCAGTCCCGCGCCGGGTCCGGCCCGGCCCGGGCGGTTGCGGCCCGGCGGTTGCAGCCGGGCGGTGTGAGTTGCGCCACCAGGGGTGCTTCATGGCATGAAAGGTCGACCCGATAGCGTTGCCCCCTGTAGCTGCTCTCCCCCGGGCGGTCTGGAGGGAGTACGACCTTGGACGCCGCCGCCTTCATCGGCTCTTCGTGGATCTGTGCGCTGGCACTGTTCGCCGTGCTGGGCGACGCCTTCCTGCCGTTCATCCCAAGCGGCAGCCTGGTCATCCTGGCCGTGCTGCGGACCTCCCACGTCAACGGGGCGCCGCTGCTGCTGGGGCTCGGGGTGGCCATCGCCTCCTTCCTCGGCGACCTGCTGCTGCTCAACCTGGCGCGGCGCGGCGCACCCGCGGTCCAGCGCCGCCTGGCGCACCGCCCGAAGCTGGCGGCGAGCGTGGAGCGGATGCAGCGCAGCTTCGCCGGGCGGTCGAGCCGGACCGCCGCGGCCATCGTGATCATCGCCCGGTTCGTCCCGGCCGGCCGGACCGTGCTGGACCTCGCGGTGGGCCACTCCCCCGAGCGGGGCGGCTTCCTGCGCTGGTCGGCGCTGGCGGCGCTGCTGTGGGCCGCGTACATCGTCAGCCTCGGCTGGCTGAACAGCCACTGGTTCGACACCGCCTGGCTGAGCCTGGCCGTGTCCTGCGCGGCGGCCACCGCCATCTCCACCGCCATCGCGCGCTGGGCCCGGCGGCGGCGGCACGCGGTCGCGGTCTGAGCCCGGCCCGCCCGTCCGCTCGTTCGCTCGTCCGCTCGTCCACGGGTTCGTTCGTCCCGGAATCGCAACAGCCGCGACCGGGCCGCATCCGGCCCGGCGCGGGCCGCGTATGAGATTTCGACGGGAACCTGGAACCGGTACGCCCAGGGGCTCGTGACATCCTTTGGATGGAATTACTGATCAAATGTCCAATTTTGCTATCACTTGACCTCCGGGAACCTGTGGGTTCGCCGGAGGTTCGCTGAGCAGCGGGACTCATCGCGGCAGGGGAGACCACATGGGCGGCATCTCGCGCAGGACAGTGCTGAGCGCCACGGCGGCGACTGCGGCCCTCGGGGCGGTCTCCGCCTGTTCGGGCACCGGCGGCTCCGGCGGCGGGTCGACCCCGGGGTCCGACAGCAAGGGCTCGTCCGTCCCCGGCACCGCCACCGCGAACCAGTCCCCGAAGGGCACCCCGATCGGCGACGGATCCACCTCCGACACCGGCGCCCAGCCCAACCAGCCCAAGCCCGAGAAGCTGAAGCCCGGTGAGACGCCCCCGCAGTTCGTGGTCTTCTCCTGGGACGGCGCCGGCGCCACCGACGACGGCCAGTTCGCCCGCTTCCTCAAGGTGGCGGCGGACCACAAGGCCGCGATGACCTTCTTCCTGTCCGGCATCTACACCCTGCCGAAGGAGAAGTCGGGCCTCTACCAGCCGCCCAAGCACCCGGTCGGCGCGTCCGACATCCCGTTCCTGTCGGCCGGCGCCGTGAAGAACACGGTCAAGCTGATCAGCGAGGCCTGGCGGGCCGGCCACGAGATAGGCACCCACTTCAACGGCCACTTCTGCGCCAGCCGCCCGGACGGCAACGGCGTCGGCAAGTGGACGCCGGAGGACTGGGAGAGCGAGATCCAGCAGGCCGTGGCCTTCGTCACCCAGTGGCGGACCAACACCGGCTTCACCGACGTCGACCCGCTGCCCTTCGACTACCACAAGGAACTCATCGGCGGCCGCACCCCCTGTCTGGAGGGCCAGAAGACGCTGCTGCCGACCGCCGCGAAGCTCGGCTGGAAGTACGACGCCAGCTCGCCCGGCGGCCTGCAGATCTGGCCGCAGAAGGTGCAGGACGGCAAGATCTGGGACTTCCCGCTGCAGGGGGTGCCCTTCCCCGGGCACTCCTTCCAGGTGCTCTCGATGGACTACAACATCCTCGCCAACCAGTCCGGCGGCTCCACCAAGGGCGACCCCGCCAAGTACGACCAGTGGCGCACCCAGGCCCGCGACGCCTACCTGGCCGGGTTCGAGCGGGCCTACACCACCAACCGGGCGCCGCTGTTCATCGGCAACCACTTCGAGCAGTGGAACGGCGGGATCTACATGGACGCCGTCGAGGAGACCATCAAGACCATCGCCGGCAAGCCGGACGTGCGGCTGGTGTCGTTCCGGCAGCTGGTGGAGTGGCTGGAGGTGCAGGACCAGTCCACCGTGCGCAAGCTGCGCACCCTCGGGGTGGGCCAGGCGCCCGCCGGCGGCTGGGCGTCCTTCCTCGGCACCGCGGGCTGACCCCCGGCCGGAGCGGAGTGCGGGACCGCACTCCGCTCCACCCGCTACTTGCCGAGGTCCGGGATCCGCCAGTCGATCGGGGTGGTGCCGAACTGCTCCAGCGCCCGGTCGATCTGCGAGAACGGGCGGCTGCCGAAGAACAGCTTGGCCGACAGCGGCGAGGGGTGCGCCCCCTGCACCACCACGTGCCGCTCGGTGTCGATCAGCGGCAGCTTCTTCTTGGCGTAGTTGCCCCAGAGCACGAAGACCACCGGCTCCTCACGGGCGCTGACCGCCTTGATCACCGCGTCGGTGAACTTCTCCCAGCCCTTGGCCTTGTGCGAGTTGGGCTCGTGCGCACGCACCGTGAGCACCGCGTTGAGCAGCAGCACGCCCTGCTCGGCCCACGGCATCAGGTAGCCGTTGTCCGGCGCCGGGACACCGAGGTCGGCGTCCAGCTCCTTGAACATGTTCCGCAGCGAGGGCGGGGTCTTCACCCCGGGCAGCACCGAGAAGCTCATGCCGTGCGCCTGGCCGTTGTCGTGGTACGGGTCCTGGCCGAGGATCAGCACCCGGACCTTGTCGTACGGGGTGGCCGCCAGCGCGGAGAACTCCTGGCCGGCCGGCGGGAACACCTCGTGCTCGGCCCGCTGCGCGGCCACGAAGGCGGCCAGCTCGGCGAAGTACGGCTTGCCCAGCTCCTCGGCCAGCACCCCGTGCCAGGACTCCGGCACCTCGAGACCCGCACCCACGGCCACCTCGGCAACATCGGTCACGACATCAACCTCCCACCACCACCGGCGGCGGACCGGCACGGCCCGCCCCGGACGCACGACTTACTCCGGTCACCTTCGACACCGAACGCTACACAGCACCACCGACACTACGAAGTCCGCTGCTGGGAGCGCCGCACCCGCAGGTACTCCCAGCCGTTCAGCCCCACCAGCACACCGGCCAGCACGGCGAGCGCCGCCAGCGCCGGCAGCCGGACCACCAGCGGCATCAGCAGCAGCACCAGCGCGGCGGCGGCCAGCCGGGTCGGCGAGACCACCCCGAACATCATCTTGCGGGTGTAGCCGAAGCTCAGCAGGTACAGCGCGCAGCCCCCGTAGAGCAGCGCCAGCGGTCCGGCGCCCAGGGCGCGGCCCGGTTCGGCGACCGTCTCGCCGAAGCCGACGGCGACCGCGATCACCCCGGCGATCAGCGCGAGGTGCCCGTAGGAGAACACCCAGCGGATCAGGTCCCGCCGCGAGGGCGAGGTCTCCAGGGCGAACCGCATGGCGTCCGAGGCGTAGCCGAAGTAGAGCCACCACAGGCCGCAGGAGATGACGAACGCCAGTGCCACCGACACCAGTTGGGCCGGGTGCAGCGGCGAGCCGGCGACCGGGCCGCCGATCCCGACGATCGACTCGCCGAGCGCCACCAGCAGGAACAGCCCGAACCGCTCCGGCAGGTGGGCCGGGTGGTAGCGGACCTTGGCCAGCCGGCGCCGGAAGGCCAGCGGGGCGGCGAGGTCGCACAGCCCGGCCAGCGCCCACAGCGCCGGCCGCAGCGGCCCGTCCAGCAGCCCGCCCGCCACCAGCAGCGGCCCGCTGACCAGCACCCCGACCCCGTACGGGCCCTGCCAGGCGCCGCGGATGCCGGACACCAGCCCGAACAGCACCAGCCGCGAGAGCCAGTACGCGGCGCCGAACAGCAGCCCGCGGCCGCCGTACGCGCCGGGCACCGCCAGCGCCATGAACAGGCCGCCCAGGCCCACCGCGAAGATGCCGAGCCGGGCCCGAGGCCGGTCCACGTCCTGGATGTTGGCCTGCACGGTGGTGCCGACCCAGCACCAGTACAGCGGGACGAACACCACCAGGGCCTGCCCGGCGCCGGCCCAGCCGTGGTGGTGGTGCAGCAGCCCCGACACCTGGGTGATCGCGAAGACGAAGACCAGGTCGAAGTAGAGCTCCGCCCAGGTGACCCGCTTCTCCCCGCCGCCGTCCTGCTCCGGTTCCTGCTCACCGGTCGGCCGTCCGGCGGCCACCGTCCGCTCGCCCACGAAGAATCCCCCCTCGTACGGCGCAGCCCCGCCGCCCGGGCTCTCCCGGGAACGGCGGGGCTGCGCACTCCGGCCGCGCGGCCGGACCTGCTCGGTCAGATCTGGTCGATCAGGTCGGCGATCGACTTGACCACCCTGGTCGGGCGGTACGGGAACCGCTCCACGTCGGTCTCGGCGGTCAGGCCGGTGAGCACCAGGATGGTCTCCATGCCGGCCTCCATGCCGGCCACGATGTCGGTGTCCATCCGGTCGCCGATCATCACGGCGCTCTCCGAGTGCGCACCGGCGGTGTTCAGCGCCTCGCGCATCATCAGCGGGTTGGGCTTGCCGACGAAGTACGGGTCCACCCCGGTCGCCTTGGTGATCAGTGCGGCGACCGAGCCGGTGGCCGGCAGCACGCCCTCGGTGGAGGGGCCGGTCTCGTCCGGGTTGGTGCAGATGAACCGGGCGCCCGCGTTGATCAGGCGGATCGCCTTGGTCAGCGCCTCGAAGCTGTAGGTGCGGGTCTCACCGAGCACCACGTAGTCGGGGTTGTTGTCGGTCAGGACGTAGCCGGCCTGGTAGAGCGCGGTGGTCAGACCGGCCTCGCCGATCACGTACGCGGTGCCGCCCGGGCGCTGGCCCTTGAGGAACTTCGCGGTGGCCAGCGCCGAGGTCCAGATGCACTCCTCCGGCACCTCCAGGCCCATCCCGGCCAGCCGGGCGCTGAGGTCGCGCGGGGTGTAGATGGAGTTGTTGGTCAGCACCAGGAACGGCTTGCCCGACTCCCGCAGGCGGCGCAGGAACTCCTGCGCGCCGGGGATCGGGGTGCCCTCGTGGATGAGGACCCCGTCCATGTCGGTCAGCCAGGACTCGATGGGCTTGCGGTCTGCCACGTGCGTGTCTCCAGAGTTCGTGCGGTGGTGGTACGGAAACTGCACCCGCCGGCCCCGAGCGCGGTGGCCGGCCGGGGTCACTGCCGGCTGCCCCAACGGCACCAGCCTAATCCGCACACCAGCCCGACGGCAGTCCCGCCCGCCCACCGGACCGGGCGGGCGCCGCGGCGCCGTCCCTCAAGGGTGTCTTAAGCCGTCCCTAACGCCTCTGAGCAGCCGTCATCTGCCCCGGCCGGCCGGGCTAGCTTCGTTCCCGGGCACCCCACGGCCCGTCCGGACCACTCCCTGCACCCCCTCTCGTCCCCCTCCTCCGGGCCGCTCCCGCACCCGCCCGGCGAGGGGCCACCCGAAGGAGCACCGCCCATGTCAGTCCGCCTGCCGGTCCGCCGGCTCACGGTCACCGCCGCGGTCCTCGCCGGCCTCGCCCTGGCCGGCACCCTCGGCTGCGGCACCGCCGAGGCGCACGGCTCGATGCAGAACCCGCCGAGCCGCGTCGAGGGCTGCTACCTGGAGGGCCCCGAACACCCGACGTCGGCCGCCTGCCGGGCCGCGGTCGCGGCCGGCGGCACCCAGGCGCTGTACGACTGGAACGGGGTGCGGATCGGCGACGCGGCCGGCCGGCACCGCGAGCTGATCCCGGACGGCAAACTGTGCAGCGCGAACGCCCCGGAGTTCGCCGGGCTGGACCTGCCCCGCGCGGACTGGCCCGCCACCAACCTCACCTCCGGCGCCGACTTCACCTTCCGCTACCGCGTCACCGCCCAGCACAAGGGCACCTTCCGGCTGTACCTCACCAACACCGGCTACGACCCGGCGAAGCCGCTGCGCTGGGCCGACCTGGAGCAGACGCCGTTCCTGACCGTCACCGACCCGACGGTCTCCGACGGCTCGTACGTGCTGCCCGGCAAGGTGCCGGCCGGCCGGACGGGCCGTCAGCTGGTCTACGCGATCTGGCAGCGTTCGGACAGCCCCGAGGCCTTCTACTCCTGCTCGGACGTGGTCTTCGACGGCAGCGGCGCCCCGGCCGGCTCGGCCGCCACCCCCAGCCCGGGCAGCGGGGCGGCGCACTCCCACGAGGCGACGGCGCCGGGCACCCCCACGGCCGCGCCTGCCCCGCCCACGCCG
Source organism: Kitasatospora sp. NEAU-CNBT7 (assembly GCF_057220535.1). Taxonomy (NCBI): domain Bacteria; kingdom Bacillati; phylum Actinomycetota; class Actinomycetes; order Kitasatosporales; family Streptomycetaceae; genus Kitasatospora; species Kitasatospora sp. NEAU-CNBT7. The sequence goes on from NZ_JBXQQB010000015.1 coordinate 46,714, forward strand.
CCCGCCCCGTCCGGCGCCGCCACCGAGGGGGCCCGGCCGGTGGCCGCCGCCGTGACCGGTACGCCGCCCGCCTCCCCCGACGCCACCGCCACCGCCACCGGCACCGGCACCGGCACCGCTTCGGCCGCCGCGCGGCCCGCCGCCGACGGCCTCGCCCAGACCGGCACCGACCGCTCCACCGGCCTGGCCGCCGCGGTCGGCGCCGCGTTCCTGCTGGCCGGGGCAGCGGTCGTGACGGTCAACCGGCGGCGACGCCGGCCGGGCTCGCACGCCCGCTGACCGGGGGTCACCGCCGGCGCGTGATTGAGTAGGGGCATGACCAGCTCGCCCCGCTCCCCGTTCCGCGTCGGCCTGATCGGCTACGGCCTGGCCGGCGCCTCCTTCCACGCGCCGCTGATCGCCACCACCCCCGGACTGCGGCTGGACGCGGTGGTCACCGCCAACCCCGACCGCCGCGCCCAGCTGCACCGGGAGCACCCCGGCGCCCGGACGCTGGACACCCCCGAGCAGTTGTTCGCCGAGGCCGGCGAGCTGGACCTGGTGGTCATCGCCTCCCCCAACCGCACCCACGTCCCGCTGGCCCGGGCCGCGCTCACCGCGGGCCTCGCCACCGTGGTGGACAAGCCGCTGGCCGCCACCGCCGCCGAGGCGCGCGAGCTGTGCGAGCTCGCCCGGCAGCGCGGCACCCTGCTGTCGGTGTTCCAGAACCGCCGCTGGGACGGCGACTTCCTGACCGTCCGGCGGCTGGTCGAGGAGGGCGCGCTCGGCCGGGTGCACCGCTTCGAGTCCCGGTTCGAGCGGTTCCGCCCGAAGCCGAAGGCCGGCTGGCGCGAGCTGGCCGACCCGGCCGAGGTCGGCGGCACCCTCTACGACCTGGGCAGCCACCTGGTCGACCAGGCGCTCACCCTGTTCGGGCCGGCCGAGACGGTGTACGCCGAGATCGACACCCGCCGCGACGGCGCGGTGGTCGACGACGACGCCTTCGTCGCGATCACCCACGCGAACGGCGTCCGCTCGCACCTGTGGACCAGCGCCATCGCCCCGCTCGGCGGCCCCCGGCTGCGGGTGCTCGGCGACGCGGCCGGGTACGTGAAGTCCGGCATGGACCCGCAGGAGGGCGACCTGCGGGCCGGCCGCCGCCCCGGCGACGGCGGCGCCTGGGGCGCCGACGACCCGGCCGCGTACGGCACCCTCGGCACCGACGAGCACGCCGCCGCCGTCCCCACCGACCACGGCGACTACCCCGCGTACTACGCCGGGATCGCCGCCTCGCTCGCCACCGGCACCCCGCCCCCGGTCGACCCCTTCGACGCGGTGGCGACGCTCACCGTGCTGGAGGCCGCCCGGGCCTCCGCGATCACCGGCTCGGTCGCACCGATCGGCTGAGCCGCACCGCGGTGGCGGACGGCAGCGGACGGCGGCGGCGGATGAGCTCTGCACCACATGTCCGGAGGATCCCTGCCGTCCGCCGTCGCCGCGGGCGTACCATCGCCGCAGAAGCCGTCCGCGCGCACACCCGGTGCGCGCCCGTGACCCGAGGAGGCCGGTGGTGTCCGTGATCGCCCTGCTCCTCGGCGTGTTCCGGCTGCTGACCGGCGGCCTGCCCGGCGGCGAGCTGCTCACCGGCCCGACCGGGCTGACGGTGGCCGCGGCCACCGCCGCCGTGGTGCTGCTCTCCGGCGCCGTCGCCGGCACCCTGGCGGCCGCCCGGCTGCTCGGTGCCAGGGCCCCCGCCGCCGTCCGCAGCGGTGTGCTGCGCCGGCGGGCCTACCGCACGGCCTTCCTCCCCCAGCGTGATCCGGACGCCCGCGGCCGACGCCGCCCCAGGGCTCCCGGCGCGGCCCCGGCGGCCGCGTAACCCCTCGCCCCTCTTCCGGCCCGCGCGGCCGCCCTCCGTCGACCTCTCGTTCCCCTGAGACCCCCGGAGGGCTCGCTCCCCATGTCCCTTTTCGCCGTACTCGACCCTGCCGTCCGCGTGGCCCACGACATCGTCGCGGCCCTCGCACAGGTGGTCCCCACCGCCGCCGCCATCGTGCTGTTCACCGTCGCCGTCCGGCTCGCGCTGCACCCGCTCGCCCGGGCCGCCGCCCGCGGCGAGAAGGTCCGGATGCGGCTCGCGCCGCAGGTGGCCGAGCTCAACCGCAAGCACAAGGGCAAGCCGGAGAAGCTCCAGGCCGCGATGGCCGAGCTGTACCGGACGGAGAAGTCCTCGCCGCTCGCGGGCTGCCTGCCGATGCTGGTGCAGATCCCGTTCTTCTCGGTGATGTACCGGCTGTTCACCAACGGCAACGACCTGCTGGACCACACCCTGTTCGGGGTCCCGCTCGGCCTGCACGTCGGCGCCGCGCACGGCCCGGCGCAGCTGGCGGTGTTCGGCGCGCTGTACGCGGCCCTCGCCGCGGTCGGCTACGTGTCCTTCCGGCGCGCGCGCCGGCTCTCGGCGGGCACGGCGGCGCCCGGGGCGGCCTTCGCGCCGTACCTGTCCTTCCTCACCGTGCTGTTCGCGGCCCTGGTCCCGCTGGCCGCCGGGGTGTACCTGCTCACCACCACCGCGTGGACGGTGGCCGAGCGCGCCTGGCTGCACCGGGACGTCCCGGCGCCGGCCGTCGCCCTCGCCAAGGCGGCCTGAACCCGCGGCGGCCCCGGGGAGCGGCTGCTCCCCGGGGCCGCGGGCGGCTCAGCGCCAGGAGGCGAGGTGGGCGTCGATCTCCCCGGCCAGCCGGGCCTTGCCGGCCTGGTCGAGGAAGGACGCCTCGACGGCGTTCTTCGCCAGCGCGGCGACGCCGGCCTCGTCCAGGCCGAGCAGCCCGGCCGCGACCGCGTACTCGGTGTTGAGGTCGGTGCCGAACATCGGCGGGTCGTCGCTGTTGACGGTGACCAGCAGCCCGGCGTCGGCCATCTGCCGGATCGGGTGCTCCTCCATCCGCTCCACCGCGCGGGTGGCGATGTTGGAGGTCGGGCAGACCTCCAGGGCGATCCGGTGCTCGCCGAGGTGGTCGACCAGCGCCGGGTCCAGGACCGCCTGGGTGCCGTGGCCGATCCGCTCGGCGCCCAGCACCCGGATCGCGTCCCAGACCGTCTGCGGGCCGGTGGTCTCACCGGCGTGCGGGACGCTGCGCAGCCCGGCCGCCCTGGCCCGGTCGAAGTACGGCTTGAACTGCGGGCGCGGCACCCCGATCTCCGGGCCGCCGAGGCCGAACGAGACCAGGCCCTCCGGCGCCAGGTCGACGGCCAGCCGGGCGGTCTCCTCGGCCGCGGCCAGGCCGGCCTCGCCGGGGATGTCGAAGCACCAGCGCAGCACCACCCCGAGCTCCTTCTCGGCGGCCTTGCGGGCGTCCTCGATGGCCTCCATGAAGGCGACGTCCGGGATGCCCCGGCTGACCGAGGAGTACGGGGTGACGGTGAGCTCGGCGTACCGGATCTGCTGGCGGGCCATGTCCTCGGCGACGCCGTAGGTCAGCGACCGGACGTCCTCGGCGTCCCGGATCAGGTCGACCACGCTCAGGTACACCTCGATGAAGTGCGCGAAGTCGGTGAAGGTGAAGTACTCGGCCAGCGCCTCGGGGTCGGCCGGCACCCTGGTGTTGCCCTCGTGCCGGGCCGCGAGCTCGGCCACCACCCGCGGCGAGGCGGAGCCGACGTGGTGGACGTGCAGCTCGGCCTTGGGCATGTTGGCGATGAACGCCTCGATACCGCTCTTTTCCTCAGCCACCCTGGCGCTCCTTCATCACGTACCGGTCGGATTCGATCTCATCGTACGGACCCGGGCGGCCCGGCCCGGTCAGCCGCCCAGGGCCACCGCGACGGTGTGGATCAGCAGTCCGGCCAGCGCGCCCACCACCGTGCCGTTGATCCGGATGAACTGCAGGTCGCGCCCGACGTTGGCCTCGATCTTGCGCGAGGCCTCGTCGGCGTCCCAGCCCGCCACCGTGTCGGAGATCAGCGAGGTGATCTCCTCGCGGTAGGTCGCCACCACGTACTCGGCGGCGTCCTGCAGCCAGCCGTCCGCCTTGGCCTGCAGCCGGGCGTCGGTGGCCAGCCGCTGTCCGAGCCGGCGCAGAGCGTCGCGGATGCGCCGGCGCAGCTCGCTGTCCTCGTCCTCGGCGGCCGTCATCACCAGGGTGCGCACCGCCGTCCAGGTGGTGGCGATCAGGTCCTGCACCTCGGGGCGGGCCAGCAGCTCGGCCTTGGCGCGCTCCACCCGGGCGATGGTGTCGGGGTCGTGCTGGAGTTCGGTGGCGAAGTCCGCCAGGAAGTTGTCGACGGCGCCGCGCGCGGCGTGCCCGGGATCGTCGCGGATGTCGGTGACGAAGCGCAGCAGCTCCTTGTAGACCCGCTCGCCGACCTGGTGGTCGACGAACTTCGGCGTCCAGCCCGGGGTCTTCGCGGTGACCCGCTGCACCACGTCCTCGTGGTGGTCCACCAGCCAGTCGTGCACCCGTACGGTGATCAGGTCGACCACCCCGTGGTGGCCCCCGTCGGCGACCACCCGGCCCAGCAGCCGCCCGGCCGGCTCGGCGACCGAGGTGGCCGCGGCCCGCCGGCCGACCGCCTCGGCGACCACCGCCTGGACGTCCTCGTCGCGCAGCACCGCGAGCAGCCCGCGCAGCGCGGCGGCGGCCTCCCGGGTCACCCGTTCCGCGCTGCCGGGGGCGGCCAGCCACTCGCCGAGCCGCCGGGCGATCCCGATCGACCCCAGCCGGGCCCGGACCACCGGGGCGGACAGGAAGTTGTCGCCGACGAAGTCGCCGAGCGAGCGGCCGAACGCGTCCTTCTTGGTCGGGATGATCGCGGTGTGCGGGATCGGCAGCCCGAACGGCCGCCGGAACAGCGCGGTCACCGCGAACCAGTCCGCCAGCGCGCCGACCATCCCCGCCTCGGCGGCGGCCGCGACGTAGCCCGCCCACGCCCCGGCGCCCGCCGCGTCGGCCCAGGTGGCCAGCGCGAACACCAGGGTGGCGAAGGCCAGCAGCCCGGTGGCGAACGCCTTCATCCGCCGCACACCGCGGCTCTTGAGCTCGTCCGCGGCGGTGAAGCGGACACCCGGGCCGGGCCGGGGCGGTTCCTCCCGGCTCACTCTCTGATCAAGGGTCACCCCGACAGTCTGCCCCGCCCGGGCCCGCCCCGGGCCTCAGACCCCGCCACCGCCCAGCACGATCCGGCGAACGCCCTCCCAGCGGGCCGGGTCGGTGATCCGCCGGCCGTCCAGCAGCACCCGCACCCCGGGGTGGTCCACCGCGCCGAGCTCCCGGTACTGCGGGTGGTCGGTCTGCACCACCAGCGCACTGACCGGCTTGCCCTCGTCGGCGGGCAGCCCGAGCGCGGTGAGCTCCTCGACGCCGTACAGCGGGTCCGAGACGTACGGCTGCGCGCCGGCCGCCCGCAACGCCTCGACCAGGGCGAACACCCCGGAGTAGGCGGTCTCCCTGACCCCGCCGCGGGAGGCCGCGCCGAGCACCCCGACCGCGACCCCGCCCAGCGGGCCGAGCGCCCCCTCCAGCAGCCCGACCGCGTACCCGGGCACCGCCTCGTTGGCCTCCCGGGCGGCCCGGACCACGCTGGCGTGCGGGTCGTTCCACAGGTACAGCCGCGGGTGGACCGGTACGCAGTCGCCGCCGACCGTGATCCCCGGGCGGTGCAGATGGCTGTGCGGCTGCGAGTTGCAGGCCTCGATGACCTGGCCGAGGTCGACCCCGACCCGGTCGGCGTACCGGGCGAACTGGTTGACCAGCGCGATGTTGACGTCCCGGTAGGTGGTCTCGGCGAGCTTGGCGAACTCGGCCGCCTCGGCCGAGTCCAGCGCCCAGACGCCGTTGGCCCGCTCCAGGTCCGGGCGCGGGTCGAAGTCCAGCACCGAGCGGTAGAACTCGGCGCCCTGCTCGGTGGAGGCCTCGTCGATCCCGCCGACCAGCTTGGGGCTGCGCCGCAGGTCCGCCAGGACCCGGCCGGCCCGGACCCGCCCCGGGCTGAACACCAGCGCGAAGTCCCGGCCCGCCACCAGCCCGGAACCGGCCTCCAGCCGCCGGGCGAACCGGCCCCGGACCGTCCCGATCGGCAGCGTCGACTCGTAGCTGACCAGGGTGCCTTGCCGCAGGCCGCCGGCCACCGCGTCGGTCGCGGCGTCCAGCTGCCCGAAGTCCGGCTCGCCCTGCGCGTCGGTGAGCAGCGGCACCGTGATCACGACCGCCTCGGCGCCGGCCGCGGCCGCCGCCGGGTCGGTGGTGGCGCGCAGCCGGCCGTCCGCCACCACCTGCGCGAGCAGGTCGGCCACCTCCGGTTCGGGCTCCGGGCCGGCCGGCGGGCGGCCCGCCGCCACCGCGGCCACCACCTCCGGCGCCGGGTCCGCCCCGGTGACCAGGTGCCCCTTCGACGCGAACTGCACCGCCAGCGGCAGCCCGATCGCGCCCAGGCCCACCACGCAGATGTCCCTCATGTTCAGCTCCCTGCCGCCTTCGCCGGCCGGGCGTCCCGCCAGGCCCGGCGCCACCTGCGTGCCTCACGCCTGACCTGGCGCGGCACCAGTCGGCGCCACCCCGGGGGCCGCACGGCCGGGCCCCCCGGAAGTTCGAAGAGCGCGTCGGGCAGGCCGAGCGCGGGGTCGCGGAACGCCGGGTAGCCCGCGTACCTGCGCCCGCCGCGGCGGACCTCGGGCGGCGGGCCGTGCACCGCCTCGTGGGCGATCAGGCCGCGCAGCGCGGCGAGTTCGCCGCGCCGGGCGAGCGCGAGCCGCAGCCGGTCGGCGACCGGCAGCCGGACGAACAGGGCGGGCGAGCAGTACCGGTCGACCAGGCGGCCGGTCTCCGCCAGCACCGCCAGCTGCTCCGGGCCGTCCAGGGCCAGGAACGGCGGCTGGAGCAGCTGCGGCAGCTCCCAGCCGAAGTAGCGGCCGTGGATCGCGTCCCGTTCGGGGCCGGGCCCGGTGAGCCGCTCGACCACCTCCTGGACGGCCCGGACGCCGCGCAGCACCTCGCCCGGCTCGGCCCGGCGGGCGGTCCGGTGCGCCGGGAGGAGGTAGCCGTAGTCGGTCGGTACGGAGATCCGCCGGGCGTGCAGCAGCGCGGCGACGGCGAACACCTGCTCGGCGTGGAGCGGCAGGTCGGGGCGGCGGCGCAGCCCGTGTCCGGTGATCAGCTCGCGGCGGACCAGCATGGTCTCGGACAGCGCCCAGGGCAGCGCGGGGTCGGTGCGGGAGACCCGGTCGGCCGGGGCGGCGAAGATCCCGTGCCGGCGCGCCCGGCCGTCCGGGCCGACCGGCAGCGGCAGCACCACGTCGGAGCCCAGCCGGTCGGCGGTGGCGACCAGCCGCTCCAGCGCCTCGGCGCCGAGCCGGTCGCCGGCCGGCAGCCGCAGCACGTACCGGCCGGCGGCCAGCGCGGTGCCGTGGTCGGCCGCCCCCGCCGGACCGCCGGCGCCCGGCGGCGGGGCCACCCGGAGCAGGTCCGGGTGGCACTGCGCGAGGCGGGCGAGCTCCGCGCCGCCGCCGGCCGGGCCGTGGGCGACCGCCACCACCTCCAGGCGCCCGGTACCGAGGGTCTGCCCGGCCAGCGAGGCCAGGGAGTCCGCCAGCCGGGGCAGGGCGTCGCGGACGGCGATCACGACGCTGACATCGGGTACGGTCATCGGGTCCTCACGCGCTGGCAGAGTCACCAGGTGACAACTGCCGCGCCCGGGGCCCGGTTACTGCGCTTCCCCCCAACGGATCAGCGCCGGGTGGCCGGGCCGCGCGGTGGTCACCCGATGACGGCCTCCGCGTACATCCGGGCGATCACGTCCTCGATGGCGGGCTCGCGCACCGACAGGTCGACCAGCGGGTACCGGGCCGCCACCGAGGCGAGCAGCGGCGCCGCGCTCTCCTGCGCCGGGAAGGCCAGCCACTGGCGCGGCCCCTCGACCCGGACCACCCGGGCGCCGGGCACCTCGATGGCGGGCCGCGGCTCGGCCAGGTCGACCACCAGGGTGCGTTCGCTCTCGCCGGCCGCGTGCAGGCCGCCCAGGCCGCCGTCGTACACCACCCGGCCGTGGTCGATCACCATCACCCGGCCGCACAGCTGCTCGATGTCGGTGAGGTCGTGAGTGGTGAGCAGCACGGTGGTGCCGCGGTCGGTGTTGACCTCGCGCAGGAACTCCCGGACCTTGGCCTTGCTGACCACGTCGAGGCCGATGGTCGGCTCGTCGAGGTACAGCACCTGCGGGTCGTGCAGCAGGGCGGCGGCCAGGTCGCCGCGCATCCGCTGGCCGAGCGAGAGCTGCCGGACGGGGGTGTCCAGCAGGGAGCCGAGGTCGAGGAGTTCGACGCAGCGGTCCAGGTTGGCCCGGTGCCGGGCGTCGGGGATCCGGTAGATCCGGCGGGCCAGTTCGTACGAGTCGCGCAGCGGCAGGTCCCACCAGAGGGTGGTGCGCTGGCCGAACACCACCCCGATCCGCTGGGCCAGCCGGGTGCGTTCGCGGGCCGGGTCCACCCCGGCCACCCGGAGCCGGCCCGAGCTGGGGACCAGGATGCCGGTGAGCATCTTGATGGTGGTGGACTTGCCGGCGCCGTTCGGGCCGATGTAGCCGACGCACTCGCCCGCGTCGACCGTGAAGCTCAGCCCGTCCACCGCGCGGACCTCGCGCTTGACCCGGCGCAGCCGGCCCGCCCTGGTGCGGACCGTGAAGCTCCGCCGGACGTCCTCGAGTTCGATCAGTGCCATGTCCAACTCCTCTGTGGTGAAGGTCAGCTGCCGGTGCCGCGGTAGGCGCGCAGGCCGGCCCGCCAGGCCGCCGCCGCGGCCAGCACGCACAGGGCGGCGGCGAGCGGCGAGGCGTACTGGAAGGCGGCGGGCAGGCCGAGCGGGTCGGGCTTGTCGAGGATCCGCAGCGCGGGCAGCCAGTTGACGAAGGCCAGCGGCAGTCCGAAGACGGTGCCGGCGACCAGCTCCCGGGCGAACACGGTGGGCGGGTACTGCAGCATGGTGGCGCCGCCGTAGGTGAAGGAGTTCTGCAGCTCCTTGGCCTCGTCCCACCAGAACTGCACGCTGGCACCGCCGATGAAGACGCAGGCGAAGATGACCGTTCCGGCGCAGACCATCATGGGCATCAGCAGCAGCCGGTCCGCCGTCCAGTGGACGTCGAGGCGGCTGAGCGACCAGGCCAGCAGCGCCCCCGCCTGCAGCGGACGGCCGAGGCGGCGCAGCGAGAAGCGTTCCGCGCAGAGCTGGGCGAGCGCCGGTGCGGGCCGGATCAGCACGATGTCCAGGGTGCCGGCCCGGATCCGCTGGCCGAGCGCGTCGATGCTGCCGACCAGCAGGTTGGCCAGGCCCAGCGCGAGGCCCGAGGTGCCGTACAGGAAGGCGAGTTCGGGCAGGGTCCAGCCGCCGAGGGTGTCGGTGTGCCGGAACATCAGCAGCAGCACCACGAAGTCGAGCGAGTTGGTGGCGATGTTGGCGAGCAGCATCAGGACGAACGAGACCCGGTACGCCATGATCGAGCGGGTCCACATCGCGGCCACCAGCCACCACGAGCGGACCGACCAGGCGGCCCGCGCGGTCAGGGTCTCAGCCACCCTGGACCACCACCTTGCGGGTGGCCAGCAGCTGGACGCCGCGGCCGGCCGCGAGCAGCACGGCCGCCCAGGCGGCCTGGAAGGCGAGGCCGGTGAGGAGGGCGGCGCCGGTGCGGCGCTCCAGCAGGACGTCGGTGGGCACCGAGATCAGCGCGGCCCAGGGCAGTTCGGCCGCGATCCGGCCGAGCCCGCCGGGGAACAGGGCGAGCGGCAGCAGCATCCCGGAGAAGAACATCGAGACCACCAGCATCACCGCCCGGACGCCCTCCGAGTCGTGCAGCCAGAAGCCGGTCAGCGAGACCAGGAAGCGCAGCCCGAAGCTGACCACCACGGCGAGCAGCACCGAGACCAGGAAGGCCGCCCAGACCGCCGGGTCGGCCGGCAGCCGGGTGTCGAAGAGGACGATGCCGGCCAGCGTCGGTACGGCGCCCCGGGCCAGCAGGTGGAAGCCGGCCCGGCCGAGGTCGGTCGCCAGCCACCAGCCCTGGAAGTCCACCGGCCGGTACAGGTCGACGGCGATGTCGCCGGTCCGGAACCGGTCCTGGACGTCGTCCTGGAAGCCGCCGCCCCAGACCGCGACGGTGACCAGCAGCGCCTGGCTGATCCAGATGTAGGTGACGGCCTGCCGGGTGTCGTACCCGCCGAGGCCGGGCCGGGCGTGCCAGAGCGCCAGGAAGGTGTAGGCCAGGATGCAGCCGAAGACGGTGTTGGTGAAGGCCCCGGCCATGGTCGCGGCCCGGTAGGTGGCGTACCGGCGGAAGGCGCCGCGGGCGACCGCGAGGTACAGCCGGGCGGTGCCGCCGCGCACCGCCCCGAGCTGCGCTGTTAACGTCACAATATCTCCTTGTCGACTTATTCCGGCGGACCCGCCCGCCCGGGATGCCACCACCGCCACCGCCGCACCGGCCGGCGTGCAGAAATGCGCGCATCCGCGAGGGCAGACGGAACGGCTCCGACCGTCGGACCCCGGGGGTACCCGGGGCGGACGTGCGGAGCTGGTCCGTGGAGCTGTTCAGATGTGGAGATTCAACGTACCGTCACCGGCCCCCGGCCGCAGCCGGATTACCCCGGCGCCGCCACGGGCACGGCGCTACAGGTACAGGCCGGTCGGACCCCCGGCGCCGCAGTACCGACAGCCGCCAGGCGGCCGCACCACCTCTCGCCCCACCTCATGGCGCCCCCTCCAGCGGGTCGACCACGGCCCACACGAACTTGCCGACACCACCGGGCCGCAGGCAGCAGCCCCATCCGGACGCCAGCGACTCCACCAGCAGCAGCCCACGCCCCGACTCCTCGTAGCCACCGGCCGGCGGTCGCACCGTCGGCCACTCTCTGCTCGCGTCGTGCACTTCGAGGCGCAGCTGAGCGGTCACCATCTCGAAGCGCACCGCGATCAACCGCCCGGGCGGGACGGATGCGTGCTCGATCGCATTGGTGGCGAGCTCCGAGAGCACCAACTCGCCGGCTGGGAGAAGCTCGTCACCGCCCGGGACACTGCCGAGGAACGTCCGGAGCAGGCCACGGGCTGCGCCCACGGATCTCCTCTGACGGGGCAGCCAAATGAAGTCCGCCCCCGCGGGAGCGCTGCCGCTGCTACGAGCTGCTAAGTCGGACCTGATCACGTCGCACCGCCCTCTGACGCCGGTTGCAAAGCCACTCGGCACGCGTGCTTGATGGCCAGTCAGAACGCTAGGAGCATGAGGAGAGGGGGACCCGGAAAAATCTTCCGGGGGTGGGAGGGCGGGGAGCGCGATGGTGGAGCCATGCGTGGGATGACTGAGATGCTGAGCTTCGGCGAACGTGTTGCCTGGTACCGCCGTCGCCGAGGGATGCCGCAGGAGGTGCTGGCCGGCCTCGTCGGTCGGACCGCGGACTGGCTGAGCAAGGTGGAGAACGGCCGCATCGAACTGGACCGGCTGTCGGTCATCAAGGCGTTGGCGGACGCCTTGGACATCCAGCCCGGCGATCTCCTCGCCGAGCCCTCGCTCCTGGAGTGGACGGCCGATGTCCGGGGCAGCACCGTGCCCGAGCTGCGTGAAGCGCTGATGGACTACAAGCAGATGTCCTCGCTGCTGGCGCCTGCATCGGACGAGGAGCCGCCGGACCTGGACATCCTGCGCGCAGATGTCGGCTCGGCGTGGTCCGCGTACCAGGACGCCCGGTATGCCCGTGCCACCCGCCTGATCCCCGGCATCCTGGAAGAAGCCCAGCGCGCGGCACGCACCTACGAGGGCGACAAGCGACTACTCGCCAAAGCACTACTTGCCATGGCCTACCAAGGCGCGGCCATGGTTCTGACGAAGATCGGCGAGGCCGATCTTGCCTGGATGGCCGCAGACCGGGGACTGGCGGCAGCCCAGGAATCGGGCGACCTCGTCGTGATCGGTTCTCTCTTCAGATCGGTCTCCCACTGCCTGTTGGCCAACGGTCGTCCGGCCGCTTCCAAGGAACTCGTCGCGGACTCCACCAGCTACCTGGAAAGCGGGCTCGACGCCGCCTCACCGACCCATCTTTCGATCTACGGCACGCTGTTCCTCGTCGGCTCCATGGCCGCCGCTCGGCTCGACGACCGCAGTGCGGTACGCGAGTTCCTCAAGGAGGCGGACCGGGTGGCCCAGCGTCTCGGTCACGATGCCAACCACATGTGGACAGCGTTCGGACCGACGAACGTTGCCATCCACCGGGTATCGACGGCGATGGAACTGGGAGACGTCCAGGTCGCCGCCGACTTGGGGCCGCGCGTCGACCCGTCGATGCTGCCGCTGGAACGCCGGGTACGGCACACCCTCGAACTCGCCCGCGCGTACAGTGCGCAGAACCGCACGGATGAGGCCCTCGCACTCGTGCTGGACGCCGAGGAGCTGGCGCCGGAGCAGGTGCGCTACCACCTCATCTCACGGCGCCTGGTGACTGCATGGGTCCGCCAACAGCGCGGAAAGCCCAGCCATCAGCTTGCAGGGATCGCCCAACGCCTCCACGTCGTGGGATGACCGTGCTCGGCGGCTAAGGTCGTGCGCATGAGTGACTCCGAAGTCGGCGAAGCCGTAGCGCAGCCCCGAACCGCTGCCGGTGCACTGTTCTTTGACGAGACCGGCCGGGTCCTCCTGGTCAAACCGACCTACAAGCCCGGGTGGGAGATCCCCGGAGGCTACCTGCACCCGGGAGAGACTCCCAGCGAGGGCGCCGCCCGAGAGGTCGAGGAGGAACTCGGCATCACGCCGCCGATCGGCCGGCTTCTCGTTGCCGACTGGGCGCCTCACCCGACCGAAGGTGACAAGTTGCTCTTCGTGTTCGATGGCGGGCTGCTCTCGCCGGAGTGGCTCGCCAAGATCAATCTCGATGGCGTGGAGATCGGCGAGTACGCGTTCCACGAGCACGACGAATTGGACGCCCACCTCATTCCGCGGCTGGCCCGTCGCGTTCACGCTGCCTGTGCTGCTCGCGCGACCGCCCAAACCACCTACCTGGAGAACGGCGCTCCGCTCGCCTGACCGCGCCGGACACCGAACTGGCGCCATCCATCCTGGTCGCGGCGCTCGACGTGCGTCTACGACGGACACACCACAGATCCAAGGCGCTGCCCCGGTTCCGCCTGCTCCGGGGCAGCCGGACCTCACAGGTACAGGCCGGTCGATCCTTCGGTGTCGCCGAACCGTCCCGCAGCCACCGCATGCAGGTCGCGCTCGCGCAGCAGCACGTACGTCGCGCCGCGCACCTCGACCTCGAGCTTGTCCTCCGGGTCGTACAGCACCCGGTCACCGGGCTCGACCGAGCGCACGCTCTGGCCTACCGCCACAGCTTCCGCCCACGCGCATCTTTTACTCAGCTCCGCGGTCGCGGGGATCAGGATGCCGCCGGTCGAGCGGCGCTCGCCCTCACTGCCCTCGGTCTTCACCAGCACCCGGTCGTGCAGCATCCGGATCGGCAGCTTCTCCCCCAGCCGGTCGTGGCGGGGCTCATCGTGCTGCACACTCAGCTCGTCGTTCTTGCTCACGCCCCCGACCGTACCCGCCCCGGCCGCCGGGGGCGTGTCCACCCCGGCCGCAGCACGGCCGCAGCACGGCCACGGCCACCGCGGCGGCAGCACAAGGGCCGGGCGGGTCGCGACCCTCCCGGCCCTGCCTGCCACGCCCCGCGCGGCCCCGCGGTCAGCCCTTGCGGCGCTTGCGGGCCGACGCCGCCAGCAGCAGCACCCCGACGCCGACCAGCGCCACCGGGACGATCCGCTCCGGCCGCGGCTGCCCCTTCTCGTCGGTGAACTGCGCCTTCACCTGCTCCAGCGCACCGCTCGCGGCGACGTACGCCCGCCCGGCCTTCTGCTCCACCGAGGCCAGCACCCTCGCCTTGGTCTGCGCGGCGATCGTGGTCGGGTGCACCCGCATCGCCAGCTCGTCCAGGGTCGACGCGAGCCGGTCACGGGTCCGGGAGATGTCCGCCTCGATCTGCGCCGTCGACCGGGCCGCCTTGTCCTTCGTGCTCGCCTCGCCCACTCGGGCCACCCCTCTTCTTCCTGCCGTTGTCCGGTACGACAGGGCCAGTCTGTCAGCTCCCCGCCCGGGCCGCGCAGCGCCACCCGCCAACACGCACGGCGCCACCCACCAACAGGGGTAGGTTGGCCGTGGCACGACCACCCACTCCACGTTCGAGGAGAGATCCACCCGTGAGCGAGCGCCTCCAGGCCGGCGACACCGCCCCCGCCTTCACCCTGTCCGACGCCGACGGCAACCAGGTGTCCCTCGCCGACCACCTCGGCCGCAAGGTGATCGTGTACTTCTACCCGGCCGCCCTCACCCCCGGCTGCACCACCCAGGCCTGCGACTTCACCGACAACCTGGAGGTCTTCGCCGGCGCCGGCTACGACGTCATCGGCGTCTCCCCGGACAAGCCCGAGAAGCTCGGCAAGTTCCGCGAGGCCGAGAACCTCAAGGTCACCCTGGTCGCCGACCCGGACCACACGGTCCTGGAGGCCTACGGCGCGTACGGCGAGAAGCAGAACTACGGCCGCACCTACGTCGGCGTGATCCGCTCCACGATCATCGTCGACGAGCAGGGCAAGGTCGAGCGCGCCCTGTACAACGTCAAGGCCACCGGCCATGTCGCCAAGCTGCTCCGCGACCTCAAGATCAACGCGGGCTGAGCCCCGCACGGCCTGACGGCCCACCACTTCGGCGGCCTCCCGGTCCCTCCGGGCGGGCCGCCGAGCCGTGTCACCGTCAGGTCCCGGTGGCGTCCGGGAACGGGAATCGTCCGGCCGCCGCACCCCGGTCCCCACTAGCGTGCCGCGCAACGGGTCCAGCAGCCCGCCCTCACCACGCCGCACCCCCGGGAGACCGCCGTGCCGACCCAGCCGACCCCGCCGATCCAACGACCCCTGCCGACCCAGCCCGCCCGGCCCGCCCGCAGATCCCGCGCCGCCCGCGTGATGCTCGCCGCCGCGGCCGCGGTGACCGTCATCGCGCTCACCGGGTGCGATCCCGAGGGCAGCGGCACCGCGGCCGGAACGGCCGCCCCGACCGCGGCCGCCGCCGGCCGGACCACCGCCGCCTCCTCGTCCACCACGGCCACCAGCACCGCCGCCGCGGCGGGCGGCCGCACCCTGGTCCGCGCCGCCAAGGCCGGCGGCCTCGCCGCGGTGACCGGGGACGGCGCGCTCTCCGACGTGCCGATCGACCCCGGTGAGATGCGCGACGGCATGCACCTGGTGGCCGACACCTACCGGACCGCCGCCGGCGGCCGCCCGGTCCTCCTCCTCGGCGTCGACGCCGTCCCCGAGGACCCGGCCAAGCGCCGCGAGCACCTGTGGCGCGGCCTGATCGACTACGCGCTGCAGAACGGTTCCACCGGCTCTCCGACCACCGCCCGGCCCTACCCGCCCGGCCCGCTCGGCGGCTCGGTCGAGTGCCTCTCGCTGCCCGAGGCCCCCACCACCGACGTCATCTGCGGCTGGACCGACGCCTCCACCGCCGCCGTGGCCCTCTTCCCGCGCACCACCCCCGCCGAGGCCGCCCGGCTGTTCACCGCCATGCGCGCCGATCTGGAGCACTGAGCAGGGGCCACCCGGCCGGGACCGGCGGGCCCCGGCCCGCTCAGGCCGTGGCGCCGATCCGCACCGCGAGAGCGGTCGGCAGCGGGTACGGCGGCTCCGCGGGGATCAGCGCGTCGGCCGCCCCGGGGCGGCCCTCCCGGACCAGGGCGTGCGCCTCGTGGGCCAGGGCCGTGACGTCCTCGACCCCGAGGATCCAGTCGTCGACGTAGCGGTGCACCGCGGGCCCGCTCAGGCCGATCTGGACCGCCCGGTGCGTCAGCGGGCCGAGCCGGGTGGAACGCTCCGGATCCCACTGCACCCGGACCGGGCTCGCCTTCAGCTCCGCCTTCCACTCCGCGGCCGAGGCGTACCGGTCCCGGTCGTGGTGGCTCGGGCACGCGTTGGCGAGCGCCCACGCGAAGCCCTCGCGGCTGATCCGGACCGCCAGCACCCGTTCCTGGCCGGCCTTGGTGCCCCACCCCGAGCGGTACATCATCCAGCGGAACGACGGTTTGATCCAGGTCATCCGCTCCCGCTTGAACGGCGCCACGAACGTCCCCGCCGCCAGCGCCGCGTCCGCGATCACGGCCGGATAGGCCTGGTACACCACCAGACCGGTGTCGTCGTGCGCGGCGCGGACCTCGCGCAGACCGGGTCGGGACATCACAGCGCTCCAGGGGGTCGGGGAAGGCGCCAGCGTCCCAGCCCGGGCCGGCCGTGCGCCAGCCGTTTCTGCCCCCGCACCGCCCCGTCCCGCCCGGGAACAGTGGAGCGGTGGCGGCCGACCCCCCGACCGGGTCGACCGCCACCGCCGTCTCTCACCTCGGGTCAGCAGACCCCGAGGTCGCTCCACACGCCCCACTGACCGGTGGTCGAGGGGTCCTCATTGGTGGTCCACCACTTGTTGCTGTACTGGTGGCCCTTCCACGACACCTTGGTGCCGGTGGTGGCGTACACCGCCGCGGCGCTCCAGCTCGGCGCGGTGCAACCGCCGCCGGTCGGGCTCGCCGACTGCGAGGGGCTGGCCGAGGCCGACGGGCTCGCGGACTGCGAGGGGCTGGCCGAGGCCGACGGGCTCGCCGACTGCGACGGGCTGGCGGAGGCCGACGGGCTCGCCGACTGCGACGGGCTCGGCGAGGCGGTGCCGCCGCCGGTCGAGCCGCGGGTCAGGTCACCGGCCAGGCCGTACAGCGTGCCGCCGACGTTGACCGTCCAGTTGGCCGGGGTCGAGACCGGCAGGTAGTAGACGAAGTCCAGGTCGACCGAGGCACCCGGCGCCAGCGACTGCCAGCCCGGCAGCTTGACCGAGACCCGGTTGTACGTCCCCTTGAGGCCGCCCACGTTGTTGGCCGCGGTGTGGTCCTGCCGGATCACCGTCAGCCCGAAGCCGGACTGGTCCTTGGCGTTGCCCGGCGCCGAGTTGGCGTAGTCGAACTGGAACTCGGTGCCGCCCGGCAGGGTCTGGGCCGAGTTGTTGACGATGTGGATCTTCGGGTTGATCGGGTAGTTCGAGTCGCCCAGCGCGAAGTTGGTGAACGACACGTCGATCGGCAGGGTCTGCGCCGGCAGCGCGACCGTCGAGCGCACCGCGCCGTACGGCGAGGCCGCCTTGAACTTGTCGTACATCAGCGAGGTCAGGGTCGACCCCGCCACGTACTCGCCCTTGCCGCCGTTGGCGGTGGCGTCCCACCGGTAGTCGCCGGCCAGCTCCCAGATCATCGTGCCGCCGGCACCCTGGTTGACGATGTAGTCGGCCTTGGCCGCCACCGACTCCTCGTCCTCCGTCGACAGGAAGACCTTCTTGGTGTCGTTCCACAGCCACGGCGCGACCAGCGAGGAGCTGTAGTTGCGGCTGTAGGTGCCCTGCAGCGCGGTGTCGGTCAGCCCGTACTTCGACAGGTAGTCCGGGACGACACCCTTCTCCAGGTTCTTCGCGTGCCACATCGGGTTGGAGCCCGCCGGGGACTCCTTGCCGTTGGTGTCCAGGTCGTGCCAGAGGTTGTCGATGCCGACCGCGCCGTCGCCACAGGTGGTCAGCCCCGCCCCCGCCGGACAGGTGGAGGTCGACGAGGTGCCCTAGAGGCCGTTGGTGCCGCCGGTGACGTTCTTGAACCCGCGGGTGTAGTACGGCAGCCCGACGTTGATCCGCCCGGCCGGCATCGCACCGCGGAAGTAGTGGTACGCCCAGTCGGTGTTCAGGTACCCGATCCCGCCGTACTGCGAGGTCCCGTACACGTTGGCGGCGGCCAGCTCGGCGTCCTTGCCGTCGTCGTACAGCGAGGCGTTCGGGCCCACGTACTTGTTCCAGGCACCGTGCAGGTCGTACGACATGATGTTGACGTAGTCCAGGTACTGGGTGACCTGGAAGGTCTCCATGCCGCGCAGCAGGTAGCCGGACGAAGGCGCGGCCACCGACAGCAGGTAGTGCTTCCCGTCCGCGGCGCCGGCCCGGTCCAGCTTCTCGCGCAGCGTCTTCATCAGCGCCGCGTAGCCCTTGACCAGCGAGGCCCGCTTGGCGTTGGAGATCGAGGCGTCGAGCGGGTTGCCCGCGTCCTTCATCGAGGTCGGGTACTCGTAGTCGATGTCGACGCCGTTGAACCCGTACTTCTTGATGAAGTCCACCGCGGAGTCCGCGAAGGTGTTGATCCCGGCCTGGTTGACGCTGCCGTCCGCGGTGGTGGTCATCGAGTAGAAGCCGCCGGAGTTCACCCGGTTGCCGTCGTCCCCGAAGTAGCCGCCGGTCTCGGCCCAACCACCCACCGAGATCAGGGTCTTCACGTTCGGGTACTGCTTCTTGAACTTGGTCAGCAGGTTGAAGTGGCCCTGGTACGGCAGCGACGGGTCCATCTCGGCGCCCGGCACGCCCGGGAAGGTCATCCCGGTGGCGGCGTTGGTCGGCGAATCCGCGCCGACCGACAGCTTGTTGGCGCTGTCGATGTGACCGAACGCGTAGTTGAGGTGCGTGACCTTGTCCCACGGGATGTTGTTCACCAGGTAGGCGGGGGTGCCGTCCTGTCCGGTGCGCCAGCCCGTGAAGTAGCCGATGATGCGGCGCTGGTGGTCCGCGCCCATCTTCTCCCGGCCCGCGGTGTCGTACACGCTGCAGTAGGGCACGTCCACGCCCGGCGTGGAGTACATCCCGTCCGGACGGCACGCCTGGTTGTCGACGGCCGCCTGCGAGGGCGTCGCACCCAGGGTCGCCATCAGCAGCCCGGCCAGCGAGGCGGCCGCCGTGGCGGCGAACGCCGGCCGCCCGCCGGAGGTCTTCGGACGGCCGGCAGCGGTGGGACGCTGCGCCGTCGCGTTTCGGATCAACACTCGGTCCTCCAGGAGAGAGTGTCGGACGCGCTGTGGGGACGCGCCTGTGGGGGAGGTTTGCGCCCCGCGGAATCACGGCCCGTCAACTGCCGGACCGTGCACCGCGGAGTGCGCCGAAGCTATGTGGTCTGAACCACATAGGTCAATAGGTCTGTACCAATCGGTAGTGAACCGACACTCCCGCGCCCCTCCCGGACCCCACCACCCCCGCCCGCTCCGCACACCCCGTACCCGCCCGCCCCAACACTCGTTCGTATCTCCACGGGACGAAACCCACCGACCCCCCAGGGGAGGGGCCACCATGCCGGTCCGATACACCCGCGAACTGCTCACCGCCCTGGCAGCGTCCGCGTCCTCGCTGGACGAGCTGCTGGTCGCGCTCGGCCGCGAGCCGGGCACCCACACCCGCCGGTACCTGCGCAGCAGGCTCGCCGCGTACGCCGTCGACACCGCGCACTTCCGGCCGACCGGCAGCATCTACACCAGGGAACTGCTGGAGGAGGCCGTCGCGGTCTGCCACAGCGTGGCGGGCGTCGTCCGCCACCTCGGCCAGCGCCAGGCCGGCGGGACCCAGGCCCACATCGGCCGACGGATCAAGAAGCTCGGCATCGACACCTCGCACTTCACCGGCCAGGCGCACGGCCGCGGGAAGCACTCCACCCGCTGGCTGCCGCCGGAGCGCGTCCTGGTCCGGCGGCCCGCGGACGCCAAGCGGCTGCCCGGTGCCAGGATCCGGATGGCTCTGGCCGAACTCGGCCGCCCCGAGCGGTGCGAGTCCTGCGGGACCGGTCCGGTCTGGCAGGGCCGCCCGCTCACCCTCGAGGTCGACCACATCAGCGGCGACTGGTCGGACAACCGCCCCGACAACCTCCGGCTGCTCTGCCCCAACTGCCATGCCGTTACCGACACCTACTGCGGCCGCAACAGGACGGGCCGCCGGAGCCCGGGCGGCTGACCGCCGCGGCCGGTGCCACCGGAAAGCCGGTGTCGGCATCCGGAGCGGAGGCTCTAGACTTGGGGGGCCTGCGGCCGTGGCGTAATTGGCAGCCGCGCTAGCCTTAGGAGCTAGTGGACCTAGTCCGTGAGGGTTCGAGTCCCTCCGGCCGCACCGTCCCGAGGGCCCGTCCGGAGCCGGTCTCCGTACGGGCCCTCGGCGTCTCAGCCGATCAGCTCGCGTACCACCGGGGCGAGGGCGCGGAAGGCCTGGCCGCGGTGGCTGATGGCGTTCTTCTCGGCCGCGGTGAGCTCGGCGCAGGTACGGGTCTCGCCGTCGGGCTGGAGGATCGGGTCGTAGCCGAATCCGCCGTCGCCCGCGGGGGTGGTCCGCAGGGTGCCCCGCAGCCGCCCCTCGACGACCCGCTCGGTGCCGTCCGGGAGGGCGAGGGCGGCGGCGCAGGCGAAGTGGGCGGCGCGGTGCGGGTCGGAGATGTCGCCGAGCTGGGCGAGCAGCAGGTCGAGGTTGGCGCGGTCGTCGCCGTGCTTGCCGGCCCAGCGGGCGGAGAAGATGCCGGGGGCGCCGCCGAGCACGTCGACGCACAGGCCGGAGTCGTCGGCGACCGCGGGCAGGCCGGTGGCCTTGGCCAGGGCGTGCGCCTTGAGCAGGGCGTTCTCGGCGAAGGTGACCCCGGTCTCGGGGACGTCGGGGGTCTCGGGGTAGGCGTCGGCGCCGACCAGTTCGACGTCCAGCCCGGCGGCACCGAGGATGTCGCGCAGCTCCGCGACCTTGTGGCGGTTGCGGGTGGCGAGGACGAGGCGTCGGGTAGTCATGGCGTCCACCCTAGGGGGTCGTCCGGGCTCAGCCGGTGCAGGCCTTGCTGAGGTTGCCGGCGGCGGCGCCGAGCGGCTGCAGGTCGGGGGCCTGCTTGCGGTCCATGGCCTGCTGGACGTTCTGGACCTGGGCCTGCAGGTCGGTGAGGGCCTTGCTGACGTCGGTGTCGCTGGAGTTGCGGCCGAGCTTGTCGATGTCGTTCTTGAGCTGCTGCATGGCCTGGCCGGCCGCCGTGGGGTCGTTTCCGGCGTTGTTGAACGCGCTGGAGACGTTGGCGATGTCGTTGGTGATGGTGACCGCGGTGTTGCCGCAGTCGATCGCCTTCTGGGCGGCGGAGCAGCTGACCGCGCTGAGCGGCAGGATCAGGACGAGGGCCGCCACGGCCAACGCGGCGGGGCGGTTGATGCTGGCCGGCTGCGGCATCGCGTTCCTTCGGTGGGAGTTCGGCGGCTGCGGGGTCTCTGGGGGCACCGTACGGGCTGGCCCGCGGTGTGTACAGCATCGGTGAGGACGCCGGGCGGTGCGGCGGCGGTTGCGCCGGCGGCGGGTTCGGCCACGACGCGGCCGGCCGGCCGCGTGGGCGGCCGGCCGGGGGTGACGCGGGGTCGGGTCCGGGCGCGGGGCCCGGGGTGCCCGGGCGGGGTCAGGCCTCGAGGGCCTTGCGCTGGATCTCGTCGAGTTCGGCGCAGCCGAGGGTGCCGAGGTCGAGCAGCTGGTCGAGCAGGCCGCGGTCGAAGGGGGCGCCTTCGGCGGTGCCCTGGACCTCGACGAAGCGGCCGTCCGAGGTGCAGACGATGTTCATGTCGGTCTCGGCGCGGACGTCCTCCTCGTAGCGCAGGTCGAGCATCGGGACGCCGTCGATGATGCCGACGCTGACGGCGCTGACGCCGCCGGTGATGGGCTGGCCCTTGGCGCGCAGGATCTTCTTCTCGCGGGCCCAGGAGACGGCGTCGACGAGGGCGACGTAGGCGCCGGTGATGGCGGCGGTGCGGGTGCCGCCGTCGGCCTGGAGGACGTCGCAGTCGAGGACGAAGGTGTTCTCGGCGAGGGCGCGGTGGTCGATGACGGCGCGCAGGGAGCGGCCGATCAGGCGGCTGATCTCGTGGGTGCGGCCGCCGATCTTGCCGCGGACGGATTCGCGGTCGCCGCGGGTGTTGGTGGCGCGCGGGAGCATGGCGTACTCGGCGGTGACCCAGCCCTCGCCGCTGCCCTTGCGCCAGCGGGGGACGCCTTCGGTGACGCTGGCGGTGCAGAGCACCTTGGTGTCGCCGTAGGAGACCAGGACGGATCCTTCGGCGTGCTTGCTCCAGCCGCGCTCGATGGTGATGGGGCGGAGCTGGTCGGCGGTGCGGCCGTCGATTCGTGACATGGACAACGAGCGTAGTGGTTCCGGGCGTACGCGACGGCCCGCCGCCCCTGGGCGGGGGCGGCGGGCCGTGGTGGTGAGCGGGGGGTCAGCTCACATCATGTCCTCGATGTCGGCGGCGATCGGGTCGGCGTCGGTGCCGATGACGACCTGGATCGCGGTGCCCATCTTGACGACCCCGTGGGCGCCGGCGGCCTTGAGGGCGGCCTCGTCGACCTTGCTCGGGTCGACGACCTCGGTGCGCAGGCGGGTGATGCAGCCTTCGACCTCTTCGATGTTGTCGATACCGCCGAGACCGGCGACGATCTTCTCAGCCTTGGTGGCCATGTCTTTCTCCCTCTGTCGCGGCGCCTCGGCGGGATGTCGCCAGCGGCCGTACTGCGTGTGCGGTGTGCGGTGGGCGCTGCCGGGGACGGTGACGCCCGATCAGCTGTCGCGCCGTCGGAGCAGCGCGTCAAGCATCACCCGTCTCCGGACGATATGCCACGTTAGTCCACTTTTGGGCTACTCCGACGCGCAGGCCCGGGGCTGCGGTCCCAGGATGGCGATCACTGGGCCCAGGACCCGGCGCGACCGTCCCATCCGAAGTGGTCTACACCAATACTAGGTGCACTCCGGACAACGCGGGACAGCCCGCCCGCGTTCCCGCCCGGCCTGGCGGGTTCCGGCACTCGGAGGACGACATGAGCTCGGCAGGCGCCACGGTTCCGCAGACGCCCTGGTGGCAGACGTTCTACGGCGGCCTGCAGAAGATGGGCCGCAGCCTCCAGCTCCCGGTGGCCGTCCTGCCCGCGGCCGGCATCCTGAACCGCTTCGGCCAGCCCGATCTGCTCGGCGCGGACGGCCTCGGCTGGGACAACGTGGCCAAGGCCTTCGCGGCGGCCGGCGCGGCCCTGCTGGACGGCTCGCTCGGCCTGCCCCTGCTGTTCTGCATCGGGGTCGCGATCGGCATGGCCAAGAAGGCCGACGGTTCGACCGCGCTGGCCGCGGTGACCGGCTTCCTGGTCTACTACAAGGTCCTCCAGGCCTTCCCCGACCTCAGCGCCTGCAAGGGCGTGGTGGCCGGCACCCAGTGCATCGACTACGCCAAGCAGTCGGCCTCCAACGTCGGCTTCCAGAACCCCGGGGTGCTCGGCGGCATCCTGATGGGCCTGATGTCGGCCTGGCTCTGGGTCCGTTTCCACCGCACCAGGCTGGTCGACTGGCTGGGCTTCTTCAACGGCCGGCGCCTGGTCCCGATGATCACCGCCCTGGTCGGCCTGGTCTTCGCGGCGCTCTGCCTGTGGGTGTGGCCGCCGATCGGCGACGCGCTGGAGTCGTTCGCGCAGTGGCTGGCGGACCTGGGGTCGATCGGCTCCGGGCTGTTCGGCGTGGCCAACCGCGCCCTGCTGCTGATCGGCATGCACCAGCTGCTGAACTTCTTCCCGTGGTTCCAGTTCGGCACCTACGTCAAGCCGGACGGCACCGAGGTGCACGGCGACATCGCCCGCTTCCTGGCCGGCGACCCGACGGCCGGGCAGTTCATGACCGGCTTCTTCCCGATCTTCATGTTCGCGCTGCCGGCGGCCGCCCTCGCCATCGCGCACAGCGCCAAGCCGCACCGCCGCAAGGAGATCTACGGCCTGATGACCTCGGTCGCACTCACCTCCGCGATCACCGGCATCACCGAGCCGATCGAGTACTCCTTCGCCTACATCGCCCCCGTCCTGTTCATCCTCCACGCCCTGCTGACCGGCGCCTCGATGGCGGTCACCTGGGGGCTCGGCGTGCACGACGGCTTCGCCTTCTCCGCCGGGCTGATCGACTACCTGCTGAACTGGAGCCTCGCCACCAGGCCATGGGTGATCATCCCGGTCGGGCTGGGATTCGCGGCCGTCTACTACGCGGTCTTCCGCTTCGTGATCGTGCGGTTCGACGTGAAGACACCCGGCCGCGAGGACGACGACCAGGTCGAGGACGTCACCAAGGCCTGATTGCGCACCACTTGGGAAATCTTTTGTTGCGCGACTCGCCAAAAGAACTGTTACGGCGGGTAGCCAAGATCGCCAATCCACAACAAGGTTTCGATTTCATAGCGCTTCCCACCTGCGCGGCTTTCCGGGGTTCCTCACCCTGTCCGCACGTGTTAGAAAACTGGTCTACACCACTAGTGGTGTAGACCAGTTCGCGAGTCGGCCCCCGACGCTCCACCCGACGTCCGACCCGCCCTGTCGTGAGGAACCACCCCCATGAGTACGACTGCGCAGGCTCCGGCACCCGCCGCCGCCCCCAAGCCGGGAAAGAAGTTCGGCTCCGGAATCCTTCCCGGCCTGCAGAAGGTCGGCCGCAGCCTCCAGCTGCCGATCGCGGTGCTCCCGGCCGCCGGCATCCTGGCCCGTCTGGGCCAGCCGGACGTGCAGACCAGCTGGCACTTCCCCGCCAAGCTCGTCCAGGTGTTCGGCGCGGCCGGCGGTGCGGTGCTGGACAACCTCCCGCTGCTGTTCTGCGTCGGTGTCGCCATCGGCTTCGCCAAGAAGGCCGACGGTTCGACCGCCCTCGCCGCGCTGGTCGGCTACCTGGTCTTCAAGCAGGTGCTGACCGTCTTCCCGGCCGAGGGCACGGTGACCGCCGCCCTGCCGGCCGGCAAGCCGCAGAACCCCGGGGTGCTCGGCGGGGTGGTGGTGGGCCTGCTGGCCGCCGTCCTGTGGCAGAAGTACCACCGCACCAAGCTGGTGGACTGGCTCGGCTTCTTCAACGGGCGCCGGCTCGTCCCGATCATCATGGCCTTCGTCGGCACCGCGCTGGGCATCCTGTTCGGCCTGTGCTGGGGCCCGATCGGTGACGTCATCTCCGGCGGCAACGACAAGCTGGTGGGCGCGGGTGCGCTCGGCGCCGGCATCTTCGGCCTGGTCAACCGCGCGCTGATCCCGATCGGCATGCACCAGTTCGTCAACACCTACGCGTGGTTCCAGACCGGCAGCTTCACCGACGCCACCGGCAAGGTCGTCAACGGCGACATCAACCGCTTCCTGGCCGGCGACCCGACCGCAGGGCAGTTCCAGTCCGGCTTCTTCCCGATCATGATGTTCGCGCTGCCCGCCGCCGCCCTCGCCATCGCGCACGCCGCCCGCCCGGAGCGCCGCAAGGTCGTCCTCGGCATGATGACCTCGCTCGCGCTGACCAGCATCGTCACCGGTGTGACCGAGCCGATCGAGTTCACCTTCCTGTTCATCGCGCCGGTGCTCTACGCGATCCACGCCGTGCTCACCGCGCTGTCGATGGCCGTCACCTGGGCGCTCGGGGTGCACGACGGCTTCAGCTTCTCGGCCGGCCTGATCGACTACGTGATCAACTGGCACCTCGCGAGCAAGCCGCTGCTGATCATCCCGATCGGCCTGGTCTTCGGCGCGATCTACTACGCCGTGTTCCGCTTCGCGATCGTGAAGTTCAACCTCAAGACCCCCGGCCGCGAGAGCGACGAGGAGATCGAGGACGTCACCAAGGCCTGACCGCCGCCCACCCTCCCGGTGCCCCGCCGCGTCCCCGTGCGGCGGGGCACCGGTGTCTCTGCGCGGGTCACGGACGGGGCGGGGCGCGGGCGGGCGGTGCGCGGATTTCTTTGCCGAACGGTCGACCAACGGGCGGGCCCCGCCCGGTAGCGTCCTCGGCATCCGTTGCTTCCGAGGCCCGTGAGGGGTGTGTTCGGCGTGCGTGTGACCGACCTGGTGGAGACGGCTGCGGGACTGCCCGTGGCGTGGAGTTCGCGGCTGCTGGGCGAGGTGGGGGCGGCGGGGGTGAAGGTGCTGCGGATGGACGGGCGCCCGGTCCCGCCGGAGGTGCACACCACCACCGAGGCCCTGCTGGTGCTCGACGGGCAGCTGGAACTCACGCTGGAGGGACAGGAGTTGTCGGTGCGAGCCGGCGAGCTGTGCCTGGTGCCGGCCGGGCACCGGCACGCGGTGCGGGCCGGCAGCTCGGGCACCCTGGTGATCGTCGAGGTGGCGGACCGGCAGGCGGTCGGCGCCGGGGCTCAGAACCGGTAGACGGCGCCGGGTCTGGCGAGCTCCACCGGGCCGCGGTAGGCGGCCTCGGCGTCGCGGAGGTTGCGCTGGGCGTCCGTCCACGGCGGGATGTGGGTGAGCACCAGGCGCTTGGCGCCGGCGGCGGTGGCGTGCTCGCCGGCCTCCCGGCCGTTGAGGTGGACGGCCTGGTAGGTGTCCTTGCCGTCGGTGTAGGCGGCCTCGCACAGGAACAGGTCGGCGCCGGTGGCCAGCTCGACCAGGTCGGCGCTCTCGCCGGTGTCGCCGGAGTAGACGATCGAGTGGCCGCCGTGCTCGATCCGGAAGGCGTACGCCTCGACCGGGTGGTTGACCTGGACCGTGGTGATCCGCAGCGGCCCGAGGTCGAAGCTGCCGGGCTTGAGGGTGCGGAACTCGAAGACCTCGGTCATGCCGGGCTCCTCCGGCATGTCGTAGGCGCGGGCGAGCCGTTCGGGGGTGCCGGCCGGGCCGTACACCGGCACCGGGTCGGGGCAGCCCTCCACCCGGTAGTTGCGGGCGACCCAGTAGGCGCACAGGTCGACGCAGTGGTCGGCGTGCAGGTGGCTGAGGAGCACGGCGTCGACGTCGTACAGGCCGACGTAGTTCTGCAGCGCGCCGAGCGCGCCGTTGCCGAGGTCGAGCACGGCCCGGAAGCCGTCAGCCTCCACCAGGTAGCTGGAACAGGGCGAGTCGGCGGACGGGAAGCTCCCCGAGCACCCCACCACGGTCAGTTGCATGCCGAGCCCCTCCGCCCCGATGGTCATTGGTCCCGCAGGGGGTCGGCGTGGGCTGCCCCGGTACGGTCGTTGCGTGTCGAGGGTAAGGGCCGGACGGCACTTTGCCCCCGTCCCCGTGCCGCGCTGTGGCTGGAATCACCAGAACGGGCCGGGGGCGCGGGCGGGCGTTCGACGGAGGGTCAGCGGTGCCCGGGACGGTTGCGGGCCCAGGCTCTGATGGTGTCGGGGTACCAGCGGGGGTGCCCGTTGCCGTCGGTCAGGTCGGGTTCGGGGAGCAGGCCGTGCCGGCGGTAGTTGCGGACGGTCTCGGACTGGACGTTGATGTGCCGGGCGATCTCGGCGTAGGACCACAGGTCGTTGCTGCTGGGGCTCATCTGGTCACCACCTTCGGACCGAGGTCCCGAGCGCTGCTCGGGTTGTCGTGATCAGCTTTTCCGGGGCGGCCGGGATCCCCGGGCCCGGCCGGACGCCGTCGCCGTTCCGTGACCGACCAGCAGCACGGAACGGACAAATCGTCGAATGTCACAGCGGCCGCCCGGCCCGGTACGGTCGGCGGATGGACGGAACACTGACCCTGCCGCTGCTGGTGGCCGCGGCCGCGGCGGCCCTGCTGCTGGCCCTGTGGTGGTGGCGCCGGCGGGCGCGGCCGCGGGCCCGGCCCGGGGCGGGACGGCCCGCGCCCCGGGAGATCTGGTGGGCGCGGGTGCCGTTCGAGGACGGCCCGGGCGGCAAGGACCGGCCGTGCCTGGTGCTGCGGGTGCGGCCGCGGACCGCGCTGGTCGCCAAGATCACCACCAAGCACCACGCCGAACGGCCCGGGGTGCTGCGGCTGCCGGCCGGGTCGGTCGGGGACCGGCACGGGCGGGCGAGCTGGCTGGAGACGGACGAGCTGCGCGAGGTGCCGCTGGCGGACTTCCGGCGCCGGGTCGGCCCGGTGGAGGAGCGGATCTGGGCCGAAGTGGTCCGCCGGGCCCGGCACTGAGACGCCGTGGGCGCCGCACCCGGGCGGGGTGCGGCGCCCACGGCGGCGACGGCGGACTCAGGCCCAGAGCTGGCCCTGCAGTGCCTCGACCGCGGCCTCCGTCGACTCCGCGGTGTAGATGCCGGTGGACAGGTACTTCCACCCGCCGTCGGCCACCACGAAGGCCACGTCCGCGCGTTCGCCGGCCTTGGCGGCCTTGCGGGCGACCCCGATCGCGGCGTGCAGGATGGCGCCGGTGGACACGCCGGCGAAGATGCCCTCCTGCTGGAGCAGCTCCCGGGTGCGCCGGACCGCGTCGGCCGAGCCGACCGAGAAGCGAGTGGTGAGCACCTCGGCGTCGTACAGCTCGGGCACGAAGCCCTCGTCCAGGTTGCGCAGCCCGTAGACCAGGTCGTCATAGCGCGGCTCGGCGGCGACGACCTGGACGCCGGGGACCTTCTCGCGCAGGAACCGGCCGACGCCCATCAGGGTCCCGGTGGTGCCGAGGCCGGCGACGAAGTGGGTGATCTCGGGGAGGTCGGCGAGGATCTCCGGCCCGGTGCCCCGGTAGTGGGCGCCGGCGTTGTCCGGGTTGCCGTACTGGTAGAGCATCACCCAGTCGGGGTGCTCGGCCGCGATCTCCTTGGCGATCCGCACCGCGGTGTTGGAGCCGCCCGCGGCGGGCGACGGGATGATCTCCGCGCCCCACATCCGGAGCAGCTCGCGCCGCTCCTCGCTGGTGTTCTCCGGCATCACGCAGACCATCCGGTAGCCCTTGAGCTTGGCGGCCATGGCCAGCGAGATGCCGGTGTTGCCGCTGGTGGGCTCCAGGATGGTGCAGCCGGGGGTGAGCAGGCCCGCGGCCTCGGCCCGCTCGATCATGTGCAGGGCCGGACGGTCCTTGATCGAGCCGGTCGGGTTGCGGTCCTCCAGCTTGGCCCAGAGGGTGACCAGCCCGTGGTCGTTGCCGGGGACGGCGGCCGAGATCCGGGGCAGCCGCACCAGCGGGGTGTTGCCGACCGCTTCGATCGGGCTGTCGTAGCGCATCGGGCGGCGGCTCAGCGGGCGCCGCCGGCCACGGCCGGCAGGATGGTGACGCTGTCACCGTCGGCGATCTCGGTGGCGATGCCGTCCAGGAAGCGGACGTCCTCGTCGTTCAGGTAGACGTTGACGAAGCGGCGCAGCTCGCCGGCGTCGAGCAGGCGCTCGGCGATGCCCGGGTGGCGGGCGTCGAGGTCGGTGAAGAGTTCCCCGAGGTTGGCGCCGGTGCCCTCGACGGCCTTGGCGCCGTCGGTGTAGGTACGGAGGATGGTCGGGATGCGGACCTCGATGGCCATGGCTGCGCTCCTGGGGAGGTGGGTCGGGTGGGCCGCACGGGGCGCGGCAGGGGAATGGCCCCGGTCGCTGCCGGGGTGGGCGGTGCCGAAGTCAGCTGGCGTCGGCGGTGCCGGGACAGATCGCACTGGCGAGCCGGCACAGGTCGACGTGCAGGCGCGCCACGAGGCGGATGCCCGGGGCCTGGTTGCTCACATCGACGGAACGCATGGGCTCATCGTATAGATTCCCGCCCCCGGTCCGGCAGCTGCGTCTCGGGATCCGGTCGTTTCCGTATCCGATGCTGAGACGTTGCAGGACCCCGGGCAGGCCGCGGGCCGGTCGCCCGTCCCCGGGCCGGGCGGCCCGGCCCCTCCGGGGTCCGGCGGGGGCGGCCGGGCTCAGGCGGCGTACTCCGCCACCACTTCGACGTCTTCCTCCGTGATCACGCCGTCCACGATGCGGAACGAGCGGAACTGGTACGGGTCGCCCTCGCCGTTGCCCTCGGCGGTGGAGACCAGCACGTAGTGGGCGCCGGGCTCGGAGGCGTACGAGACGTCGGTGCGGGACGGGTAGCCCTCGGTGGCGGTGTGCGAGTGGTAGATCACCACCGGCTCCTCGTCGCGGTCGTCCATCTCGCGGTAGAGCTTGAGCAGGTCGCCGGAGTCGAACTCGTAGAAGGTGGGCGAGCGGGCCGCGTTGAGCATCGGGATGAACCGCTCGGGCCGTCCGCTGCCGGCCGGTCCGGCGACCACGCCGCAGGCCTCGTCCGGGTGGTCGGCGCGGGCGTGGGCGACGATCGCGTCGCGCAGTTCTCGGGTGATGGTCAGCATGCGGTCAGGATAGCCAGGCCCGTCCGGCCGTCGCGGGGTGCGTTCGACGGCCGGACGGGCGACCCGGTCCAGCAGTCGGACCGGGGGTCGGTGGGTGCCGGGTCAGCCGCGCGGGGCGGCCTGCGGACGGGGGTCCGGGTGGGCTTCCGGACGGGCCTCCGGGTGCGCGAGGACGGCCTGCGGCCGGACCCGCTTGAGCACCTGGTAGCCGACCACCAGGGCGGCGGCCCAGGCGGGGAAGACGTACAGCGAGATCCGGGAGTCCTCGTCGAGCGCGATCAGCACCACGACCAGCACCAGGAAGGCGAGCGCGAGCCGGCTGGGCCAGGCCCCGCCGGGCGCCTTGAAGGTGGGCGCCGGGAGGTCGCCGCGCTGCCAGGCGCGGCGGTAGCGGAGCTGGGCGACCAGGATGACGGCCCAGGTCCACAGGCCGCAGACGGTGGCGACGGAGGTGATGTACTCGAACGCCTTGGCCGGGACCAGGTAGTTGAGCACCACGCCGAGGCCCATCAGCAGCGCCGAGACGGTGATCGCCAGAGCCGGGGTGCGGCGGGAGTTGAGCGCGGTGAGCCGGCCGGGCGCCTGGCCGCGCTGGGCGAGGTCGCGCAGCATCCGGCCGGTCGAGTACATCCCGGAGTTGCAGGAGGACAGCGCCGCGGTGAGCACCACGAAGTTGATGATGCCGGCGGCGGCCGGGATGCCGATCTTGCCGAAGGCCGCCACGAACGGGCTGACGCCGGGGCTGAACTCCCGCCACGGGACGAGGGCCAGAATGATCGTCAGCGCCCCGATGTAGAACAGCATGATCCGCCAGGGCAGGGTGTTGATGGCCCTGGGCAGGTTCTTCTCGGGCTCGGCGCTCTCCCCGGCGGTGACGCCGACCAGTTCGACGCCGAGGTAGGCGAACATCACGATCTGCAGGGTCATCACGGTGGAGCCGATGCCCTTGGGGAAGAAGCCGCCGTCCGCCCACAGGTTGCTGACCGAGGCGGTGTCGGCGGCGTCGCTGAAGCCGAGGGTGAGCACACCGACGCCGATCAGGATCATGCCGATGATCGCGGTGACCTTGACCATCGAGAACCAGAACTCGATCTCGCCGAACAGCTTCACCGAGATCAGGTTGGCCGCATAGAGGATCACCAGGAAGACCAGCGCGCTGGCCCACTGCGGGATGCCGGGCGCCCAGAACCGCACGTAGACCGCGGCGGCGGTGGTCTCCGCCATGCCGGTGACCACCCAGAACAGCCAGTAGGTCCAGCCGGTCACGTAGCCCGCGAACGGGCCCAGGAACTCGCGGGCGTACTCGGCGAAGCTGCCGGACACCGGGCGGTAGGTGAGCAGTTCGCCGAGCGCCCGCATGATCACGAAGATCACCAGGCCGGCCACCGCGTAGCTGAGGATGAGGCTCGGGCCGGCCTTGGAGATGGCGGTGCCGGCGCCGAGGAAGAGGCCGGTGCCGATGGCGCCGCCGATCGCGATCATCTGGATCTGACGGCTGCCCAGACCGCGCTCGTAGCCCTCGTCCCCCTCGGACCGGACCTCGGTCATCTCGTCCTGGGCCTGATCGGCCATGGCCACCCTCCTTCTGCTCGCGGGGCGAGGGGAAGTCGTATCACGGTATGACCGGATACCGGTGGGTATCTGAGCGCTATTTGAGCATGACAGGTACGGATATCGAGCGCTTTGTCCGTATTGATGCGAAATCCCGTCCATCATGCGGACTTTCCGCCGGTGGACGGGACATCGGGGTACGGGCGGGTACGAGCGCCTGGCGGGTACGGGCCCGCCGCGGGCGGACCGGGCCAGCCGGTCAGGCGGTCGGGCGGTCAGCCGGTCATCGCGTCGAGCAGGGTCTCCTGCAGCTGGCCGAGCCAGACGTAGGCCATCACCAGGGGCTTGCGCTCGTCGGTGTCCGGCAGGCGGTAGAGGCCCTGCTCGTCCTCCTCGGTGATCTCCAGCCGGCTGCCGAGGGTGAGCCGCAGGTCGTTGAGCGCGCCGAGCCAGTGCCGGCAGTCCCCGGCCGCGACCTGGAGCACCCCGCCGTCCTCGCCCAGGCCGTCGAGGGCGCGCACCACGGCCAGCGCGTCGTCGCGCTTGCGGGCCCGCAGGTCCACCTCGGTGTAGCGGCGGAACTCGCCCGCCATGGCGCGGGTCTCCGCGTCGGCCCGCTCCCCCGGCTCGCCGTACGCGTCGGGGAAGAGCCGGGCCAGCGCCGGGTCCTCGGGCGCCTCGGTGGGGCCCTCGGCGAACAGCGCCGCCAGCGGGTCGTCGCTCGCACCGCCCGGCCCGGGCCCGATCAGCTCCAGCATCTGCACCTCGAGGGTGCGCAGGATGGAGGCCTCGACCTCGTCCAGCGCGATCACCGCGCTGCCGCCGCCGGCGCTCTCGAACAACCCAGCCATGTGTTCTGATCAGCCTGTCTGCTTGGTGGTGGTGAGGGGCCTGATGGTCGTACGGGGTCAGTCGTGCTGGAGGGTCGCCCACAGACCGTAACCGTGCATCGCCTGGACGTCGCGTTCCATCTCCTCGCGGGTACCGCTGGAGACCACCGCGCGACCCTTGGTGTGCACGTCCATCATCAGCTGCCTGGCCTTGTCCTTCGGGTAGCCGAAGTAGGCCTGGAACACGTACTGGACGTAACTCATCAGGTTGACCGGGTCGTTGTGGACGATGGTGACCCAGGGTGTGTCGGGCTCCGTCACCGGCAGGCCCTCGACCTCAGGGCGCTCGATCTCCACCGGGGCGACACTCACGACTGCTTCTCCCTCACCCGACACGACGTCCTCTGCCTCTCATGCTTCCATCCGGGGGACGCGCGAGCGAATCCGGGTCAACACGCCGGAGAGAAATCGTCAGACTGACGCTAAGTGGTAGTAGCATCATCATCATGGACGCCATCACCGCGAGCCGGTCCACCGCGCTGCTCACCGACCGGTACGAACTCACCATGCTGCAGGCCGCCCTCCGCAGCGGAGCCGCCGACCGGCGCTCCGTCTTCGAGGTGTTCACCCGCCGCCTGCCGAACGGCCGCCGCTACGGCGTGCTGGCCGGCACCGGCCGGGTGCTGGACGCGGTGGAGGCCTTCCGCTTCACCACCCCGCAACTGGACTGGCTCTCCGACCAGCAGGTGGTGGACGAGCCCACCCTGCGGTTCCTCGCCGACTACCGCTTCCGCGGCGACATCCACGGCTACCCGGAGGGCGAGGTCTACTTCCCCGGCTCGCCGCTGCTGACCGTCGAGGGCAGCTTCGCGGAGGCGGTGATCCTGGAGACGCTGATCCTGTCGATCCTCAACCACGACTCCGCCATCGCCGCCGCGGCCTCCCGGATGACCGCCGCCGCGGGCGACCGCCCGTGCATCGAGATGGGCGCCCGGCGCGCCCACGAGGGCGCCGCGGTCGCCGCCGCCCGGGCCGCCTACATCGCCGGCTTCGGCGCCACCTCCGACCTGGAGGCCGGCTTCACCTACGGCATCCCCACCACCGGCACCGCCGCGCACGCCTTCACCCTGCTGCACGACAGCGAACGGGACGCCTTCACCGCCCAGATCGACTCCATGGGCCGCGGCACCACCCTGCTGGTCGACACCTACGACCTGGCCGAGGCCGTCCGCACCGCCGTCGAGGTGGCCGGCCCGGGGCTCGGCGCGGTCCGGATCGATTCCGGCGACCTGACCCTGCTCGCCCACCGGGTCCGCCGCCAGCTGGACGACCTGGGCGCCACCGGCACCAGGATCATCGTCACCTCCGACCTGGACGAGTACGCCATCGCCGCGCTGGCCGCGGCCCCGGTCGACGGCTACGGCGTGGGCACCAGCCTGGTCACCGGCAGCGGGCACCCGACCTGCGCGATGGTCTACAAGCTGGTCGCCCGGGCCGCCGGCCCCGAGGGCGAGCTCGTGCCGGTGGCCAAGCGCTCGGCCGGCGGGAAGACCAGCGTCGGCGGACGCAAGTGGGCCGCCCGGCGCCCCGACGCGGACGGCGTCGCCGAGGCCGAGGTGGTCGGGCTCGGGCCGGTCCCCGCGGAGCTGGAGCCGCACCTGCTGCACGTTCCGCTGATCACCGGCG
This sequence comes from Kitasatospora sp. NEAU-CNBT7, assembly GCF_057220535.1. Lineage (NCBI taxonomy): Bacteria > Bacillati > Actinomycetota > Actinomycetes > Kitasatosporales > Streptomycetaceae > Kitasatospora > Kitasatospora sp. NEAU-CNBT7. The sequence goes on from NZ_JBXQQB010000015.1 coordinate 80,663, forward strand.
GCAAGGTGGTCGGCCGGGAGCCGCTGGCGGCCGCCCGCGAGCGCCACCTGCGGGCCAGGGCCGGGCTGCCGCTCTCCGCGACCCAGCTCTCCAAGGGCGAGCCGGTGATCGTCACCGAGCAGCCGCCGACGGCCACCGCGGCCGGGTCGCAGGGGCGCACGGCTCTTTCGCCTACGCGCGTCACTCCCTAGAGTTCATACCCCCGGCGCGCCCGGCCCCCGACACCCGGCGCCACCCCGGCAACCCGACGTCACCGAGAAACGAGAGAAGCCAGCCATGCACCGCGCCCTGATCGTCGTCGACGTGCAGAACGACTTCTGCGAGGGCGGCAGTCTGGCCGTGTCCGGCGGCGCCGAGGTCGCCGCCGCGATCACCGACCTGATCGCCGAGTCCGCCGCCGGCTACACCCACATCGTCGCCACCCGGGACCACCACATCGACCCCGGGGAGCACTTCTCCGCAGAGCCCGACTACGTCCACTCCTGGCCGGTGCACTGCGTGGCGGGCACCGAGGGCGTGGGGTTCCACCCGAACTTCGCGCCGTCGGTCACCTCGGGCGCGATCGAGGCGGTCTTCGACAAGGGCTCGTACTCGGCCGCGTACAGCGGGTTCGAGGGCAGCAACGAGAACGGGCAGGGGCTGGCCGACTGGCTGCGGTCACGGAACGTGGTGGAGGTCGACGTGGTCGGCATCGCGACCGACCACTGCGTGCGGGCGACCGCCCTCGACGCCGCACGGGAGGGCTTCACCACCCGGGTCCTGCTCGACCTCACGGCCGCGGTGGCCGCCCCGACGACGGCGGCGGCGCTGGAGGAACTCCGGCTCGCCGGGGTGGAGTTGACCGGGGAGCCGGTGGTGCGCGGCTGACCTCCGCGGGCCGCACCCGCGCGGGCCGGACCTGCGCGGCGGCGGGGCCGGGGGTGGGTGCTGGGTACCAGGTGCTGGTACGGGTGTACCGGTTGCTGCTACGGGGGTACCGGGTTGCCGGGTAGTTCGTGCCGGGTTGCCGGGTAGTTCGTGCCGGGTGCCGGCTCCGGCGGGCCGCTCGGCCTGCGTCGCGGGCCCGCGGCGGGTGGGCCCCGGCAGGGCCCGGCGGTCAGCGCTCGGTCACCACCAGCTCGATCACGTCCTCGCCGCCGGCCCGGAACGCCTCCCGCAGCTCACCGCCGACCGCGTCCGGTTCGGCGGCGAGCCGCTGCCCGGACACGTGGACCACCCGCACACCCAGGTACTCCATCCGGTGCTGGCCGCCGCGCACCCAGGCCGCCTCACCTTCGCTGACGCAGCGCAGGTCCGAGTCCACCTCGACCGCGACCCCCACCTGCGGCCAGTACAGGTCCGGCACGGCGACGTAGGTGCCGCCGCGCATCCGCAGCTCCGGGCCGGCCAGCGGGGCCGGCAGCAGCCACTCGTCGACCAGCTCGCCCAGCCGGTCCAGCACCGACTCCCGTTCGGCGGCCAGCAGTTCGTCCAGCGCGGCCCGCACCCGGGGCTCCTCCAGCAGCCCGGCCTCGGCCAGCTCGGTGGACAACTCCCGCAGCCCGCCGCCCGATCCGATCCGGGAGACGGCCTCGCGGAGCACCGAGCGCAGCAGTCCGGGGCCAATCACCCCGGCGTCGAAGGCGCCCGCGTCCGTCCACTCCCGGATCGCGTCACAGACCGCCCGGGCCACCGGCGCGCAGGCCAGCCCGTGCACCGAGCGTGCCACCAACTCCCGTTCGGTGCGCCGGATCCGCACCTCGCCGGCGTCCCGCAGCCGGCGCTGCCGGGGCACCAGCACCTCGACCCCGGTGACGGCGGGCAGCCGGGGCATCGACACGAAGCCGTACAGCGCCAGCGCCGCCGCGCCGGTGATCACGGCGCCCTCCCGGCCGCCCTCGTCCCGCCCGTTCTGCGCGGCGTACAGCAGCGCGGCCCACATCCGCTGCTCCGGGGTCGGCTCGCTCTCCTGCAGCAGGTACACCCGCGGCAGCATCCGCCGCCAGGGCCCGCCACGCCGGCAGTGCTCGCTGACCACCCGCGTCGGCACGCCACGGGCCCGCAGCTGACTGGCCGTGATCACGTTCTGCTGCCGCCGGGCCAGCTCTTCGAGGGACAAGGACTGGGAGGGAATCTGGTAGCTCATGCCGACACCTTCCCCAACAGCTCCGCCACGGGATCCACGACCTGACGACCTGTTACCCAACCGTCGCGAAAACGGGACTGGTCTGCACTAAAGTCCCCATACCCTCACCCATTCGGCGGATAGGACGTTCATTCAGTTGCCGGATTAGGTCGGACTTGACGGGTACCATCCGATTTTCAGCGAATTGATCTTCGCGGGCCGCGGACCAGGCCCACCGCCGCCACCAGGCGATCATGACGGGGCGTAACCGACTACGCACGGTGAAGCACCAACCCGGAGTCAACCGCTCCCGGACGATTGCCTACCATCAGCTCATGCCACGTGACGAAACCTCCGGCCGGCGCACTGCCCAGCTGCGCCTCGGCCGACTGCCCGGCTACGTCCGCCGACCGGACCTGGCCCGCCGCAACAGCGAGGACGGCCGCGCGTACAAGAAGGGCTGGGAGGTCCGCTTCACCGCGCGGACCGAGGAGGAGATAACCGAGATCCGCGAACTGGTGGTCGCGGCCGGATTCGCGCCCGCCCGCCCGTTCTTCAAGGGCCATCAGCTGATCCAGCCGGTCTACGGGATCGCCGCCGTCCAGGCCTACCTCGCCGCTCGGGAGGCGGTCGAGGCGGTCGAGGAGGCGACGCGCACCCCCCGGGCCGACCGGCCGTCCGGCATCCCCGGCCAGACCCGCCGGGAGGCCGCCCCGGTGGCGGCCGCCGCGGCCTCCGCAGCCGCCGCCACGGCAGCGGCGACGGCCTTGCGCGCCCGCCTGTCGGGCCGTCAGCCGGGCGGCGGCGAGAGCGGGGTCAGCGCAGCCGGTCGTACGTCCTGAAGGTGTAGGCGGCGTCGAGCCGCAGCAGGTTGCCATCGGCCGCCGGCAGTCCGAGCCGGCGGTCGAGCAGGTGGCCCAGCGGGCCGCACTGCCCCACCGCGGGCGCGGCGAAGCCGCCGTCCTCCATCGAGTAGCGGATCAGCGGCGGTTCCTCGGACTCCCGGACCGCCGGCCCGGTACGCCGCAGCGCCAGGTCGATCGGCACCCCGCCACCGATCGCGCAGGAGTCCGGCAGCAGGGGGCTGCGCAGGACCAGCCGCAGACTCAACTGCCCGGTGTAGAAGTCGGATCGGCCACCGTACTCGGGTTGGACGGCGAGCCCGCCGAGCGAGCCGCGGGCGTCGAGCCCGGTGGTCGCGCCCAGCGGCGCCGGGAGCCCGAACAGCCCGCCGGGCACCCGGGTCGGCGCGCTGCGCAGCGCGCCGAAGACCTGGGCCTTGGTGCCGTCCGGCAGCGGGCCCTCGGCGAAGGTGATGGTCATCGGCGCCAGGGCGAGCCCCTCGACACCGCCCACGGTCAGCCGCGGGGCGCCGACGTGCACCTCGCAGCGCCAGCGCGCCGGGTCGGCACCGGCCGGGATGGCCGGGCAGTCCGCGTAGCCGGCCTCCAGCGGGCTGCCGGGGGTCGCTGGGGTAGCGGGGGCTGCGGGGACGGCCGGGGCTGTGGGGGCGGCGGGGTCATGTGCGGGCTGCGGTGCGGGGGCGAGGGCGGCCGGGGCGCTGCCCGCGGCCGGGGTGACCGGGGCGGCCGGGACCGTCGGGGCCGTCGGGGCGGGTGGATCGGGTGGGGCGGGCGCGGCGAAGGCCCACCCGGGGGCGTACGCCGCGACGGCGCAGGCGGTGGCCAGCGCGGCGGCCAGCACGAACCCGGTCCGGCGCGGCCGGGCGGCGGGGGCGGATCGGCCTGGGGCGGCGGGGTGTTCGGTCTCGTTGCTCATGCCCGCAAGCCTGCGGCGCCGGGCCGGGCGACAGCCATCCGGGACGACCCCGATCCGTCCCCCATGCCGCCATGACCGACCGTCAGGGTTCCACCCCCAAGGGTCGCGTCCAGGCTCAGGCCCGCCCGAGTCGACGGGCGCGGCGGTGGCGGCGGTGGCGGCCAGGACGGTGGCAGGCAGGCCCGACCAGATCGCGCCCCGCACGGCAGCAACCCCCCGCCGCCTTCGTCGTTGTACCACCGTTGACCAGCTGTGACCGGTTCGCGGTCGGAAGACCGCAACGAAGATCTGATGAGTCGTCAGCAATCGGCCGGATCGAGCCCCACTCCCGGTCATCTCAACGGACTTGTCACCCGATGCATTGGGGTGAGGGCCTAGAGTGAGCGGAATGTGCGCTCCGCCGTCCCGACCAGATCGAGAGGCAGATGTGACAGACCGTCATGTCCAGGCCGAGGAACCGGCGGCGGCCCCCAGGGCCGGCGACTTCCCCGGTATGCCGGTGGAGTTCGGCGCGTTCTGCGAGCTCCACCGGCCGCGCTACCTGAGCTACGCCCGGGTCTGGTTCGCCGATCCCGACCAGGCGGCCTCGGTGGTCCGGCACGCGTTGGGCTGCCTGGCCGCCGTCTGGTCGGAGGTGCTGGTCGGCCCGAATCCCACCGCCGCGGCCTGGGAGATCCTGCGTACCACCATCACCGAGCAGCGGGCCCGCTCCGCCCCCTCCGGCCTGCGGCCCGGACCCGCCGACGAGGACCTCGCGATCCTGCACTACGTGGTCGGCCTCGCCACACCCGAGATCGCCGACGTGATCGGCACCGACACCGCCAGCATCACCGGCCGGCTGCGTCACGCCCGGCTGAACGAGATGGCCGAGGAGATCTGACCCCGGCCCCACCCCTGCGCCCCCTCCGCCCCGCACGCCCCCGCACTCCCCGTCGCCCCTGCTCCCCCATCGTCCCCGTCGCCCCCGTCGTCCCCACCGTCCCCGCGACCGTGATCGGAATCACCCGGATGCCCGCTGCTGACGGGCCGTCGGCAGGCGAATGATGATCCCAACCGACGGAACGGAGCCAGGAGATGTCCACAGCACCGGCAGCCCCCGGGGCGGCCGAGGGGAACGACGCCAGGGCGAACGCCATCGCCATGGTCGAGCAGCAGGCGCGGGCCTGCGCCGAGCTCGGTTCCCCGCTCTACGCGGCCCTGCTCCACCAGGTCGCCCTCGACCTGGCCGCCGACGGCCCCTGCACCGCCGCTCTCGTCGGGCACGAGGCCGACCCCTGGCGCGAAGCCGTCGCCCTGCGCCTGCTGGGCGGTGTGCACGCCCTGGTTCTGACCGGACGCGCCCCCGACCTCGCCGCCCATTACCCGAGTGCCGGCGGCAGCTTCGACCCGGACCGGCCCGCCGCCGCCTGGCCGGCGTTCCGCGCGGCCGTCGCCGACAACCTGCCGTGGGTCCGCGACTGGCTGACCAGGCCGCCGCAGACCAACGAGGTCGGCCGCGCCAACCTGTTGATCACCGGCCTGCTGCACACCCTGCACACGCTGCCCGGCGGCCCCCGCCCGGTCCGGCTGTACGAGCTCGGCGCCAGCGCCGGGCTCAACCTGCTCGCGGACCGGTTCCGCTGCGAGGCCCCCGGCTTCTCGTACGGGCCCGAGGACTCCCCCGTGGTCCTCGCCGGGGCCTGGGAGGGCCGGCCGCCCGAGCTGCCGGCCGGTACGCCGCCGCTGGACTTCGCCGAGCGGCACGGCTGCGACCTGACCCCGATCGATCCGCGCTCCCCCGGCGGCGCGCTCGCCCTGCGCGCGTACCTCTGGGCCGACCAGCCCGCCCGGGTGGCCCGGCTGGACGGCGCGCTGCGGCTCGCGGCCGAGTACCCGACCCGGGTCGAGGCGGTCGGCGCGGCGGAGTTCCTGCGCGGCGTCGAGGTCCGCCCCGGCGCGCTGACGGTGGTCTGGCACTCCGTCATGCGGCAGTACGTCCCCGCCGAGGAGTGGGCCGAGGTCGAGCGGCAGTCCGCCCGGCTGGCCGGCTCCGCGACCGCCGAGGCGCCGTTCGCGCACATCGCCTTCGAGCCCCGGCGGTTCGGCGACATGCACCGCTTCGTGCTGACCGTCCGGATCGGCGAGGGTCCGGAGCAGCTGCTCGCCGAGGCCGCCCCGCACGGCCTGCCGGCCAGGACCGCCGACGGTCTCGTCCTCGGCTGAACGGACGCCGCCCGCCGCCCGCGCTGCCGGACGCGGACGAGCCGGGGGCCGTCCGGGGCCGGTCCGGGGGGCGGTCCGGGCCGGGCAGGCGGCCGGGCGGTGGCGGGCAGGCGGAGATGGGCAAGCGGAGGCGGCCGAACGGTGGCGGACAGGTGGAGGCGGGCCCGGCAGCCGGTCCGGTCAGGCCGTGACGTCGTGCAGGTGGTGGACCGGGTCGTGGATCAGGTACTGCGCGAAGGACGCCACCGTGAACCGTGCCCCGTCACTGCGCGCGCCGGTCCGCTGCCACTGTGCGCCCCCGACCTGCTCGAAGGAGTCCGCCAACACGCCTGCTGCTTCGGCCAGTTCGACGGCGACCCGGGCCGGGTCCTGCTCCGCGTAGCGGTCCTCGACGGCGGTGTCGTCCTGGTTCCAGTTCGGGAAGGCCGGGTCGTCCTGGTCGAGCATCAGGCCGAGCCGGACCTCGAACAGCCGGAACACGTCCCGGACATGGCAGGCGTACTCCAGCGGCGACCAGGTCCGCGGGTCGGGCCGCCGCCGGAGCTCCGCCGGGTCACCCGCGAGCAGGTCCACCCAGGCGGCCGCGTTGACGCGCACCATGCCCGCGACGGCCTCCGGATCCACCGCCGGCGTGTCCAGTCCGCAGTCGGCGCAGGGGCGTTCGAGCACCCAGGTCCAGTCCTTGGTGTCAGGAGTGATCATGACTCAAGGATGCTTCCCACCCGTCGGCGCACACCAGCGGCCGGACCGCCAACCACCCGCAAAATGCCGCCACCGGCGCCTACGCCACCTCGGGTCCGCCGCCCGGAGCCCCCGCGTCCCCGCCTTCACCCCGCAACTCCCGCCCGCCCCGCCGGAGGCCGTTACCCGGCCGTAGGATGTGGCCCTCGCCCGTGCCCGGGCGGACACCACACCTCGGGGGAACACCACTATGACGGCCACCGGCCCACGTAAAGCTGCGCTCTGCCTGATAACGGTCACCATCGCCGCCGTACCGCTGACCGGCTGCGCGAAGAAGTCCGACGGCAACGCCGCCGCGGCAGCTGCGGCTGCGACCGCGGCCCGGCCGTCCCCGGAGGACTCGGCCACCCTCGCGCCCAGCACCCAGCCCACCACGAGTGACGCCCCCACCACCGGCGCCTCGCCCAGCCCGTCCGCGTCCGCCTCCGCCGGCGCCTCCGCCTCGCCGAGCGCCAAGCGGACCAGCGCCTCGCCGAGCCCCGCCAAGACAGCCGCCAAGCCCGTCGCGGCCGCCCCGCCGCCCACCGCCAAGCCCGGCCCGGTCGCCCCGCCTCCGCCCCCGGCCACCCCGCACACCCCGCCCCTGCAGAGCGGCTGCGCACCGAGCCACACCGGTACGGACGCCCCGCGCGCCACCGTCGGCGACGCCCTCGCCGCCGCGGCCGGCCAGTCCCGCACCCTCGCCCTCGGCAGCGGCGGCACCGACAAGCTCCCGCCACTGCCCGTCGCCCTGGTCAAGGCGATCGCCTGGCAGGAGAGCGGCTGGCAGTCCACGATCCTGGCCTGCGACGGCGGGATCGGCACCATGCAGATCATGCCGAACACGGTCAGCTGGATGAACACCAAGTTCGGCACCAAGAGCGACGTCAACACCCTCAACGGCAACGTCCAGCTCGGCGCGCAGCTGATCGACTGGCTGGTCGCCTACTACGGCGACTCCTGCTTCGGCGGCAACTACGACCTCTCCCCCGACCCGGTCACCGGCAAGACCCCGCTGCTCGACCTGGTCATCGCCGCCTACAACGCGGGCGCGGGCAACGTCCACTACAACACCACCACCGACCCGGCGACCGGCGCCACCGTCGGCACCTCGGTGATCCCCAACCCGAGCTACGTCGCCAACGTGAAGGCGATCATGGCCAAGTCCCCCTGGACCGCGGCCGGCTGAGCCCGGAGCGCGTCCAACGGCTCCGCGCGGCTACGGCCCACCGGCGAGTCGCCTACGAGTCGCCCGCGACCAAATGGCGACCGACCGGCGGCGGCTCACCGGTCCAGCGCCGCGCGGAGCCTCAGCGCGATCCCGTCCCGTACCGCCTCCGGCACCTCCGCCGCCGCGGCGCCGGACCGACCGGCACCGAGCAGCCCGAACACCCGCGGCCCCCGGAACTCCTCCGCCAGGTCGACGGCCCGCGGCACCACGTGGAAGTGCACGTGCTCGAACCCGGCCGCCTCCGCGAACTGCGCCACATAGGTCTTCGCGCACCCCGTCACCTCCGCCAACGCGCGCGACAGCCGCACCTGCCAGACCCCCAGGGCGGCCGCCTCGGCGTCCGTCAGCTCGGCGATCGAGGTCACGTGCCGCCGCGGCAGCAGCACCAGCCACCCCGGCACCGCCGTACCGAACGCGTGCGCCACCCGCCAGTGCTCGTCGAAGGCGATCGCCTCCCGGGGCGGCGTCGTCGAGGCCGGGCTTGTCGCGGCCGCCGGCCCGGTGAGGGCGGCGTCGGTCAGACACGAGTAGCAGTCCACGCCCGCCAGCGTACGGGCCGCCGGACGGCCGCACCGGGCAGGCGTGGAACACGACAGAGCCGGCCCTACCCGTGGGGGCGGGGCCGGCTCCGTCGCGTACCCGGGCCCGCCGTCCAGCCGTCCGGCAGTCCGGCAGTCGGGCAGGCAGTCCGGCAGGCAGGCAGGCAGGTGCGTCAGCCGTTCTTGCGCACCACGCAGATCGCATCCACCAGGCTGCCGGAGACCGCGAACGGCAGCAGCGCGGAACACACCGCCGCCTCCTGCTCGTTGCGCGGCCCCTCCGCCGACGCCGGGCCCGCCGAGGCGAGCAGGCCGGTCGCGGCGGCCGAGGCAACAAGAGCGAGAACGGCAAGCTTCTTCAACATGGCGGCCCTTCAGGTAGTCGACGGCTGTCGAGCCATCTCTTACCCGAAGGGCCGTTCCCATGGGGTCACCCTCGGCCGTCCGTGGGCGTGTCAGCGCTGGTACGGATTCCCGCCGGGCGGGGCCGGGGGCTGCTGCGGGTACTGCTGCGCGGGGTACTGCTGGGCCTGCGCCGGGTGCGGGGCGGCCTGTTGCTGCGGCGGCGTGCCGTAGCCCTGCTGCGGCGGGTAGGCGTAGCCCGGCGCCGACTGCGGCACGGGCCCACCCGAACCCCCACCCGTCCCACCGGCCCCGCCGGACCCACCCGGGCCGCCCGACCCGCCACGTGACCGGCGCACCAGGAACACCACCAGTCCGACCACGACGAGCAGTCCGACCGCCCCACCGACCAGGGCCGCCACCGGCAGGCCGCCGTCGTCCTTCTTCTCGGCCTGCGACCCGTTGCCGGCGGTGGCACCCGTGGCCGCGCCGGCACCGGTGCCGCCACTGGCATTCGGCGCCGGCTGCGCCGTACCGGGCGTGGTCGACGGGTCCTTCTGCGACTCGGCCCGCCCGAGCAGCGGGTTCTCCTTCGGCCCGCCGTCGACCGCCGGGTTGGCTGCCAACGCGGCGGCGGGCGAGGCGATCCCGTACCCGTAGTTGTTGTTCGGCACGGCCGACTTGTCGGGCGGAGCCACCGCCGACTTGATCATCCGATTGATGACCTGCCCGGCCGACAGCTCGGGGTACTTGGCCCGCACGAGCGCGGCGATCGCCGACACGTAGGCCGAGGACGCGGACGTGCCGAAGCCGTTGCCGTAGCTGGTGTCGGACTTGTTGCTGGCGCCGTAGATTCCCACTCCAGGCGCGACCAGGGTGACCTCGGGCCCACGGTCCGACTTGTCCCAGACATTCCCCTGCTGGTCGACAGCACCAACAGCGATTACGCCGGGGAACGCGGCCGGATACGAGACCGGCGCCTGGCGGTTGCCGAGGTTGCCGGAACCACCCACCAACACGACGTCCTTGCTGACCGCGTAGTCGACCGCAGCCCGGGCCTCCGGGTTGGCTCCCAGCCCAGCCACGCTGATCGACATGTTGACGACCTTGGCCCCGTGGTCGACCGCATAACGAATAGCTTCTGCGACCTTCGTTTCGCTGCCTTCACCGACGATCCCGTCCGGGTCGAGTGAGACCCGGATCGGCAGAATCTTCGCCTTCGGTGCCAGGCCGATGACTCCCGCATGGTCCCCGTGACCGTGAGCCGCGATCAGGCTCGCCATTTGGGTGCCGTGGCCGTTGGTGTCGACGCGACCGTCGGTCTTCTCGCCGGACAGGTCAACACCCGGGAGGATCTGTCCGGACAGATCCTGGTGGTCGGCGAACACTCCACTGTCGATCAGTGCGACTGTCACACCGTCGCCCTGGCTGACAGGCCAGACCCTGCTTTCAGCGCCATAGTTGCTGAGAGCCCACTGCCCGTCGCGAACACTGTCTGCCACAGCAGGGCCTACGGCAATGCCGGACAGCAAGGCTCCCACAGCAAACACGGCCATGCCGCGAATCGGTCGGCTGATCGTCAAGCCGTTTCACCTTACCTTCTTAGTCCGCCGGCGATCAGCGGTTACTGCGGATGACTTTCAGGCCCATCAACACAACAATCGGCGGCTCATTCAACGACGTTGGGATTCACCGTCGCGCCCGATGCCCAGGTCTCCTCATCCTCGACGAGATAGTCGGGGCGCTCCTTGCCCTGCTTCTTGTCCTTCTTTCCGACCTGCGACGTGCCAGGCATCCCCTGTCCCTGCGATGCCGGCCCCTGGCTCGACTGACCCCGGCCCCTGCCCAGCCCGGAGCCACCTTCGGTGAAAGCCGTTCGCCCGGTTCCGTCGCGGCCGGGCACGCCCACGGTTCCGCCGGCCTTCCGGGTGAGGCCGCCGCCGGTCCGACCACCAGCAGCGCCTTGGCCGGACCCACCGGATCCCAGGCCGCGGCCACCCTCGAATCCGCCTGCCCCTACACCGCTTCGGCCTGCGCCGGAACTTCCACCGGCCCCGAGGCCACCCCGGCCCGTGCCGGAACCTCCCCCTGCTGACCCACGGCCGCCTGCACCGCCGCCCGACGGGACGCCCTTGGCCGTCCCACCGGCAGTTGTCCCGGTGCCGCCGCCACTACGGGCGATTCCACCTCCGATGCCGGTACCGCCAGTCGTTCCACCGCCGTGGCCCGAAGATCCTGAACCGGTCTGTGTCGAGCCGAAGCTCCCGCCGGCGCCGGTGGCGGATGCGGGCATCTGACCTGCGTGGATACCGTCGATCCCTGTCTTGGTACCCGGGCTTGCGGGCATGCCGGGCTTCGTCGCTGCGTTTGCCGTACCGCCCTTGATCGCAGGGTCGGTGGGGTGCTCCGGAACCGGCACCGTCTTGGGCGATTGAGCTGCTCCGCCGAGGGAGGGGCCAGACGAGCGACTTGTCGTCACCGTCCCCCCGGGCGACCTGGTCGCGCCGGACAGCCCCATGCCGCCACCGATGATCAGAGCCCCGAGCGCGGCCGGCCCGGAGGAGTCCGGCGGCTGGAGATCCTCGATCTCCTCGATGCCACCGCCGCCCCTGGGCGGCTTCAGGTAGGCCGTGGTGGCGCGGTACTTGCTGGAGAGGGTCTCCATGACGGCGACCGCCTGGGCCTTCCTCTCGTCGGTGATCGTGGTGCGGGTGTCCTCGTCGTCGACGCCGACGGTGGCCTCGATGGAGTCGCCGATGGCGTCGCCGGCCTTGTCGAGCCAGCTGGGCTCCTCGGGCATGTCCCGCTTGGCCGTGTCGATCGCCTCGGACATCATCTGCATCGCCGCGGCGGCGTCATTGGCGTACGCGGCCGCATTGTTGACCGCGTTCGCGAGCTTGGTCATCTTCGAGTAGAAGGCGGTGCTGGTCGACCCCTCCCAGGACGAAGTGGCGTCGGCGGAGGCGGTGTTGAGGGCGGTGCGGATCTGCTTGAGGGTCTCGGTGGCCTTGCGCCAGGGGTCGCTGGCGGCCATGACGCCGCCGGAGTCCATGGACTGCACCATCTGGCGCAGGTCGCCATGGCTGTAGTCGTGGAAGTTGGTGTAGTTGGTCATGGCCGGTCGCCTCCCGTTTCCGTCCTCGTCCCGGCTCCGGAGTGGGTTTCAGGAGCTGTGGTCGTCCCCCGAAGGACGTGTCCCGCTACCACGACGGCTTCGGCTCTCCGCTGCCCGACGGGGACGCGCTGCTCACGGGTCCGGTCGGGGAGACCGTGCCGGTCGGCTTCGGCTGCGAGGCGGTGTTCCCGGTGCCGGTACCGGTGTTGGTGCCGTACGCGGCCTGGCTGGTCGTCGAGGGGTTGCCGACCGACCAGCCGTCGGAGCTGATCCGCAGGGTGCGCGAGGTCTCGTGCTCCTGCTCCTCGTAGTTGACGGCGGTCAGGTCGGCCTTGCGCTGGGCCTCGTCGATCGCGTCGTAGAGGGCGTTGAGGACGTCCCGCAGGCCGTCGCGCATCTGCTGGTACTTCTCGTGCAGGTCCACCGCCTCCGGGAAGCTGCCGAAGGCGGTGCCGCCGACGCCGCTCTGCCCGTGGACGCGTGTGCCGTCCGCCGTCGTCTGGAACTCGTTCAGAAGACCCCGTACCTGGGAGGCGAAGGCGCGAAGGCCGTCCACCTCCACGCGGTAGCCGGCCCCGGAGCCGCCGGTCGAACCGCTCCCCGTGCTCACGTCCTCGTACCTCCCCCGTACCCGGTGTGGCGGGCCCGGTGCTGCCGCACCGCTCGCCGCTCACTGGCCGTTGCCACGCTTCAACCCATATGTCTAACACATGCGACGCGGTGTCAGAACGGCGACTCGGACCCGGCCCGTTCACCCGGCCTGCCCCGGGCCGCGTCCCGCGGCGCCCGTCCGCCGCCCGCCAGCCGCCTGCCCGGCGCCCACCTGCTGCGTAGTAGCTGCGCACCTGCCGCGCAGCAGCCGCACACCTGCCGCCTACCTGTGGTTTCCCGGCTGCGGGGTGCCGTACGCCTGTTGGGCCTCGGCCAGCCGGCGGCGGCAGAGCGAGTCCGCGTGGCGGGTGGTCTCGGGGAGCCGGTAGGCGGGTGCCAGGGCGAGCGTGGTGGCGACGGCCTCCGGGAGGCCGATGCGGTGGCCGACCGAGACGAAGACCGGTTTGACGTCCCGGCGGGTACGGACCGCCCGGCCGACCTCCTCCTCGCCGTCGAGGAGCGGGGACCAGTCACCGCGGTCGGGGCCGGGGTCCCGGTGGGTGAAGGTGAACGGGGTCTTGGCGACGCCGATCGCGGGCAGCCCGGTGAGGACGCCCAGGTGGCTGGCGAGGCCGAGGCGGCGCGGATGGGCGAGCCCGTAGCCGTCGCAGACCACCAGGTCGGGGGCGGTCCGCAGGCCGGCCAAGGCGTCCAGGACGGCGGGCAGTTCACGGAAGGCGAGCAGCCCGGGGAGGTAGGGGAAGGCGATCCGGCCGGTGGCGGTGGTCTGCTCGACGACCTTCAGGGTGGCGAGGTCCAGCAGGACAGCGGCGGCCACCACCAGGTCGCGCGCGTCGTCGTACGCGACGTCGACACCGGCCACCAGGGCGCCGTCGCCCGCCTGCGGGGCCGGTCCGGCGGCGACGACCAGCGGGCGCAGCCGTTGCTGCGCGGCGAGCGCCTCGGCCTCGTCGGTCGGCCAGTCGGCGGGTACGGGCATGCGGTCCCCCAGGGTGTCGGTCTGCGGGATCACCGTACCGAGCGCACCGCGGGCGGCTGCGCCTGGCCGGTATGAGCCCGTGCGCCCCCTCTGCCTCTGCATATGCCCGGATCCGCCGATTACCCTGGTGAGGCTGGACTTACCTGCCTGCCGTCCTGGGTAGGCACTCAGTGCCGATTCCCATCCCCCGCGCGAAGGACTGACCGCCATGCCGCGCCCCACCACCGCACAGCTCTGCACGGGCATCCTGATCGTCGTCGCCACCACGGTGGCTCTGCTCGCCGTCTCCGGGTCGTCCGGGGTGTTCGAGGTCGCCGTGCTGGTGGCGTTCGCCGTCGCGCTGGGGACCCTCGCGACGGCGCTGCTCATGTCGGTGGCCGCGCAGCGCCGGGCGGCCGTCGGTACCGGGGTCGGTGAGCGGCCGGGAGCGCCGCAGCCGGAGTACGCCGGCCGGGGCTGAGCCCCGGTCCTGCGGCGGGGTCAGGCGGTGGAGATCACGACGGTCTTCGCCGCCTTGTCGTGGATGCACTGCCGGTACGGCTTGTCGAAGACGCCGAACAGGCCGTCGACCGGCCACCACAGGGCGCCGCAGCAGATCACCGCGGGCAGCACGAAGGTGGCGGACCGGATCCAGGCCGCGTTCCCGGTGGGGACGCTCCCGTCCACGAGCATCGCGACCCTGAGCTTGAAGAGCTTCTTCCCGACGGTCTGGCCGTCCCGGCCGAGCATCAGGCCCTCGTAGACCAGGTAGAACGCGTACGCGAGCCAGATCGGGCCGATCCATCCGTTGTTGCTGGTCAGGTCCGCGAACGGCAGCGACACCAGCACGGCGAGGATCAGCATCATCAGGAAGTCGAGCACCTTGGCGACGATGCGGTTGGACCAGGTGCCCAGCGGCGGCATCCCCGGGACCGGCCCCTCGCCGACGTTCCCGTACGGGCTGCCGCCGGGCGGCGGAGCACCGTAGGGCGCGCCGTACGGGGAACCGCCCTGCGGGGACCCGCCGTACGGGGAACCCTGGCCGCCGGGGGGCGCGCCGTACGGAGCCTCGTACCCGGGCGGACGGTCGGACGCCGGGTCCGACGGGCTGCCGGCCGGCGGCGGCGGGGTGCCGAACGGGTCGGAGGGCGCACCTGGGGGCGGGCCCGACTGCGGGGGCTTGTCGAAGGAGGGCTTGTCGCCCCCTTCCTGCTCGCTGCCTGAGGAGTTGTTGGTGCTCATGCCCCGAGTAGAACACCGCGCGCACGGCAGACTTGGGATATCTATGATGTTTTGTCCGGTTTCGAGCCGGACGGCCCGTCGGCCGCAGCCGGTGCGGTGACCGCGCGTCAGGCGCGTACCACGCGGGTCCGGGCCACCCGGTCCTGCAGTCCTCGCCGCCCCCGCCGGTCGAGGAGCGGCCACACCAGGCCGACCACGAGGACCGCGGCGAACTGGCCGCTCACCCAGCGGAGCAGCGAGCGGGCCGGACGCGGCGGCTGAAGACGGGCCCGGCCCGAAGCCGGTCCGGCGTCGACCACCTTGATCCTGGCGAGCCGCTTGCCGAAGGTCTGGCCGGTCCGGGCGGTCGGCAGCACCTCGTACACCACGCCCAGCAGGACCAGCACGCCGAGCAGGGCGGCCGCCTTGCCGACCACCAGCGGGTCGACCAGCCAGACCTGCACGGACCGGCCGGTCAGCTGCGAACGGGCCTGCGCCTGGTCGAGCTTCTCCCGCAGGTGGTCGAGGGTGGAGGCGGCGAGCGGGACGGCCGCGGCGGCGGCGACCACGGCGACCACCGCCGTGTCGACCGTCCGGGCCAGCAGCCGGCGGCCCAGCCCGGCGGTCCTCGACTGTACCGGCCCACGCGCCGCGGGCTTGGCGGCGGCGCGGGGCTTGGTGGCCGCGCCGGGCTTGGCGGCAGCGCCGGGCCGGAGGGGGGCGGACCTCACGGCGGCGGGCATCGGAACGGTGGGCTTCGCGGCGGCAGGCGTCGGAGCCGCGGGAGCGGGAGCCTTAGCGGGGGCGGGAGCAGGAGCGGGGGCGGGAGCCGCAGGAGCCGGAACTGCGGGCTTCGAGCCTTCGGTCTCCGCCGCTGCAGCTCTCGGCGCTTCGGTTCTCGGCGCTTCGGTTCTCGGAGCTGCGGGCCGAGCAGCCGGGGCGGGCATCGGCGCCGCCTGGGCACCGGCGGGCGCGACCATGGCGGGCCCGGCGGTCACCGGCTCGACGGTCACCGGCCCGGCGGTCGCCGGCTCGACGGCGCCGGGCTCCGGCGCCGCCGTGACAGCAGGCTCCAGAGCGGTGGCGGCCGCGAAGGACAGAGCTGCGGGCTCCGGAGCGGACCCCGCAGCACCGCCGGCCGGCCGCCCGCCCTCCGCATCGCCCTCGACCGCCCCGTCCGCCTCGGCGGACCCGAGCACCCCCCCAGGACACCCATCTCGGTGCCGCGCCGGTCTCCAGCAGCCCGCGCTGCGCCGAGGGGTCGGCCCGCCAGCCGGACCCGTCCGCGCCGTTCGACGACTGGACCGCGAGCGGGGGCAGCGGCTCCAACCGGGGCTCGGGGGTGAACTCCGGGAGCGGGCCGGGCGCCGGCCGCCGGGGCTCGACCACGGCCCGCGGCCGCAGTTCGAGTTCGGCGTGCGGGGCCATGGTGAACGCGGCGCCGGCACCGGTCTGGTCGAGGAAGACCGGGCCGGTCTCGCCGCCCGGCCCGCCGCGACCACCGCCACGGCCGTCGAGGTCGCTGCCGTCGAGGTGGCTGCCGCCGCCCGCCGCACCGCCCTGATGGTCGCCCACATCGGCGCCAGGGCGGCCGTCCGCGGTGCCGTCCGCGGCCGGGGGCTGGACGACGGCCGGGGGCGGCATGTGCCGGGGCGGGACGACCGGCGGTGCCTGGCGGGCGGCGAAGGCCGGCGGCGGCAGGTGCTCGCCCTCGGCGGGCGCCCGTCGGCTGGTGCCGGGGACCCAGCCGGTACCGCCCCAGTAACGGACGAAGCCGGGAATGGAAGGGTCGGGGTAGTAGCCCGGCGTCGGGCCGGCGGCCGTGTCCGCGCCGGCGGCGAATGGCCGGTCCGTCATCCGTGCTTCCTTCGCGCCCGCACCGGGCCGGATCGAGTGGCGCAGGCGGAGAGTCGCCATGCAGTCACAAAGGGTAGTGCCTCGGGCGGGTGTTTCCGCTTGATTCCGCGGAAAAAGACCCCGCCGGAAGGTGTGTAAGAGATCGTGTGCACCGCCCTCTCTCCTTGTGGAGGGGCTGAGCGGCAGCCGCTCCGGAAGCGGAGAGGAGCACGGCCATGGAGCGGTACGTCGGCGTGGTGGAGCAGGAGCTCGACCTGGACCTGGTGCTGTCGCCCGAGCGGAGCGTGTCCGTCCCGGCCCGGCTGTCGTACGGGAGCCACGACCCGTTCGCGGTCCACATCACCTTCCACCTGGACACCGGGACGCCGGTGACCTGGGTGTTCGCCCGTGAGCTGCTGGTGGAGGGCACCTTCCGGCCGTGCGGCCAGGGGGACGTGCGGATCTGGCCGACCCGGTCGGGGCGGCGGAGCGTGCTGTGCATGGCGCTGAGCTCGCCCGCCGGGGACGCACTGCTGGAGGCGCCGCTGGCCACGGTGGCGGCCTGGCTGGAGCGGGCGCACCGGCTGGTGCCGCCGGGCGGCGAGCTGGGCGCGATGGACCTGGACGGCTCGCTCGCCGATCTGCTGGCGTGACCCCCGACCGGTGCGGTCCTCAGGCGCACGCCGTTGACGCGCGAGCGGGCCGCACCCCGGCCGCCCCCGCGCGGGCGGTCCCCGCACGGGTCGCCGACGCACGGGCGATCCGCGCGCGCGCAGGACAGGCGGCGCGAGCAGGACAGGGCGGCGCGGAGCGGGCGCGGCGGCGCCGCTCCCCTGCCACGGGGTTCCCCGCGCCGCCGGGCGAGCGGGTCGGGCCGGGCGTCGAACCCGCTAGCGCCGCGCCCCTGCCTCGGCCTGCGCCCCGGCCTCGGACTCGGCCTGCGCCTGCGCCTGCGCGTCGGACCGTACGCCGGACCGCGCCCGAAGGCGGGCGGCCGGTCCGGCGGGCCGCTGGCGCGGCAGCCGGATCAGCGGGGCCCCGGCGGCCCGGCGGCGGGCTCTGACGCGGAGTGCGGCCAGGGTGAGGAAGCAGATCCCGACGATCGGGTAGACGTCCGCGGGGAGCTGGTGCAGCGGCGGCAGGTGGAGGTCGAGGTCGCCCTTGTGGGGGACGACCCACATGCCGAAGGACAGGAACGCGAGCAGCGTGGCGCCGAGGATCGGCCGCCAGCGCAGTCGGCGGTCGGCCGCCGGCCGGGTGTGTTCGTGGGCGGCCTCGGCGGCGAGCAGGACGAGTACCGGGACGCACCAGACCCAGTGGTGGGTCCAGCTGATCGGGGAGATCAGGACCGCGGTGACCGCGGCGCAGCACACCCCCCAGGCCTCGGCGCGCGGGGTCCAGCGGGCGCTGCGGTGGGCCCAGGCGGCGACCGCGAGGCCGGCCAGGGCGACGGTGGCGCTCGCCAGGGTGGCGAGGGTGCCGGGGTCGGCGCTGTGCAGCAGCCGGGCCACGGCGCCGCGGACGGACTGGTTGTCGACGATCTCGGTCTTGCCGACCCGGGAGGAGTCGTAGAGGTACTTGGTCCAGAAGCCCCAGGTGGCGTCGGGGAGGACGGCGGCGCCGAGGGCGAAGGTGGCCAGGAAGGTGGCGCCGGCCACGAAGGCGGCCCGGATCCGGCCGGTGATCAGCAGGTAGACGGCGAACAGGCCGGGGGTGAGCTTGATCCCGGCCGCGATGCCGATGGCGACGCCCTTGCTGCGCCTGCCGTCGGGGCGGGTGAGGTCCCAGAGGATCAGGCAGGCGAGGGCGAGGTTGATCTGGCCGTAGCGGAGCGTGGTGAAGACCGGTTCCAGCCAGACGCCGAGCCCGGCGACCAGGACCACGCCGACGGGGCGCAGGTCACGCCGCGGCCAGCCGACCAGCTTGAAGGACAGGTGGGCGAGCACGGCGAGCAGGGCGACGTTCCCGGCGGTGATGGCGACCCGCAGGAACCCGATGCCGAACCAGGTGGTGGGGACGAAGAGCATCGCCGCGAACGGCGGGTAGGTGGCCGGCAGGCTCCACTCGGTGACGCGCAGCGCGTACAGGTCGTGGCCGCCGGCCACGGCGGCGCCCTCGGCGCGGTAGACGATCATGTCGACCATCGAGGTGCCGACGAAGTGCCGCACGGTGGCGTATGCGAGCAGGGAGAACAGGGCCAGCGCGGTGGCGGCGGTCAGCGGACGGCGCGGGGCGGTCCGCAGGGCCGTGAGCGGCGCGGCGAACGCGCGGCGCAGGGTTGCCGTCGGGGCATCGGGCTGTCCGGGACGCTGCGCGAGCGACCTGCGTTCCTCTTGCACCGTGCTCACGTCGTGCTCCGTCCGCTGGTGGGGCCAGCAAGCGACCTTACCGGACCTCTCCCGGGGGCCGCCCGGCCGCGGACCGGCGGCTGCGGGCCGGCGGCTGCGGGCCGTCGCGGTGCGGCCACCGAGGGTGGGCGGACGGCCGCCGCCCCCGGGCCGTGGCGGTCCGGGGGCGGCGGTGTCGAGGCGTGGGCGGCAGTGCCGCAGCAGGCGCGGCGGTGCCGTAGCAGGTGCGGCGGTGCAGCGTGCGGGTCAGCCGGTGTAGGCGCCGAGGGCGCGGGTGAAGTCGAGCGGCTGCTGGGCGATGCTGCTGCAGGTGGCGTCGGCGTAGGCCTTGGCGCCGCCGGGGCAGGCCTTGTCCCGGGTGCCGGACCACATGGCGAGCCAGGCCAGGTGCTTGGACTTGGCGAAGTCGGCGAGCTGGGTGGCGTCGGCGACGGTGAAGACCTCGGTGGCGACGTCGTTGACGCCGATCATCGGGGTGACCGCGACCTTGCTCCAGGCTTCGGCGTCGCCGAGCCCGAGCACGCTCTTGACCTGGGCCTGGGTGGCGGTGGCGGCGTCGATGGCGTACTTGCCCATCCGGCCCTGCGGGTTGGGGGCGACGCCGTCGCCGAAGTCCATCGCCATGATGTTCACGGCGCCGATCTTCACGCCGGCGCTCTTCGCCCCGGCGACCAGGTTGATGCCGTCCTGGGTGAGGCCGGTGGGCAGCGCGGGGAGGGTGAAGGAGACGTCCAGGGCCTTGCCCTTGGCGGCGGCGTTCTTCTGCAGCTGGACGATGGCCTGGGCGCGCCGGGTGTTGGCGGCGGTGTCGGCGATGGCGCCGCCCTCGATGTCGAAGTCGAGCTTGTCGAGGCCGTACGCGTCGACGGCCTTCTGGTAGGCGGCGGTCAGGTCGGCGGCCGAGGAACAGGCCGCGGCCAGCTCGCTGCCGTTGGCGCCGCCGAAGGAGGCGCGGACGTCGCCCCCGATCGCACGCAGGGCGCCGATCTGGCCCGCCACCGCGTCGGCGGACAGGTCGGAGACGCCGCCCCACTTCGGGGTGCAGCCGCCGCCGGAGACGATGAAGGCGAGGGTGAAGTTCTTCACCCCGCTCGCCTTGGCGGTGGCCACCAGGTCGTACGGCGGGTAGAGCGAGGTGTCGACGTACGGCGCGAAGCGGGCGGTGCCGCCTGGGGCCGGGGTCGGGGTGCCGGTCGGGGTGGCGGTCGCGGTGGGCTTGGGCGAGCCGGTGGGGGTGGCGCTGGCGGTGGGCTTCGGCGCGGGGGTGGAGGCGCTCGGCGAGGGGCTGGGGGCGGTGCTGGGGGTGCCGGTGGGGCGGCCGGACGGGGTGGGGGCGGGGCCGTTGCCGGCGGTGCAGGAGACGTTGTTGATCAGGCAGTTGCCGGGCTCGGCCTGGGCGGCGCCGGAGCCCTGGACGACGAAGCCGACGTCGACCGTGCGGCCGGGCTCGATCCGCTTGCTCCAGTCCTCGGGCTTCACGGTGACGTGGCGGCCGGCCACGGTGAAGCCGGCGTTCCACAGCGAGGAGACGGTGGCGCCCTCGGGCAGGTCGAAGCTGAGGGTCCAGCCGTCGATCGCGGCGGTGCCGGGGTTGTTGATCACGTACTGGCCGGTGTAGCCGCTCTCCCAGGTGCTGGTGCGGCTGTAGACGGCGCCGACCGAGGCCGCGCTGGCGGAGGAGGCGAGGGCGACGAAGCCGCCCGCGACGATCGCGGCGGCGACGGCCGAGGCGCCGATCAGGGTGCCCTTGCGGCTGCGGCGGCGGTGTCCGGTGCGGCGGGTGGGCTGGCTCGTCATGGTCGGCGTACCTCCGGGAGAGTGACCGTCGTACCCGGGGTGCGGACCCCGGCGCCGCAGACGCTAGCGAGCACGGAAGGGACGAATCGGGCAGCTGAGGGAGGGGTAGCGCTGGCTTAGGGCCGACTTAAGGAACAGCCCCGAAATCGCCCCACCCGCACCATCTGCCCCGCCCGAACCATCTGCCCCACCCGCACCGCCTGCCCTACCGGCACCGCCGGGCCCTCCACGGCTCGCACGGCCCGCCGCGGACCGCTCACCCCGGCCCGCGCACCGCGACCCCACGCCCGCGCGCCGCTCACCCCAGCCCGCGGACCGCTCACCCCAGCCGGCGCGCCGCGCCCGCGAACCGGCCGGCCCGGCGGCGCGGCCGGCGCGGCCCGGCGGCGTCCGCCCTGGTCTGGATCCGCAGCCGGATCTCCGCACCGCCGAGTCCCGCCGAGCGGCCGAGTGCGACGTCGCCGCCGGTGTCCTCGGCGAGCTTGCGGGCGATGTCGAGGCCGAGGCCGGTGGAGCCGTCGCCGCCGTGGCCGGTGCCGCGCTGGATCGCGGCGTCGGGGTCGGCGAAGCCCGGGCCGGCGTCGCCGACCAGGACGATCACCGAGTCGGGGGTGGCGGTCAGGTCGACCGAGAAGGCGGTGCCGATGGTGGTGTGCCGGAAGACGTTGCCGAGCAGCGCGTCCACGGCCGCGGCCAGGTCACCGCGCTGCACCGGGACCAGGACCGAGCCCTCGGCTCCGGCCAGCTGCCAGGGGCGCCCCTCGTCCTCGGCGAGCGCGGACCAGAAGCCGACCCGTTCGCGGATCACCTCGACGGCGTCGCAGCCGAGGGGGACTGCGGGTGCGTCGTCGGGGGCGCGCCGGGCGGAGCGGATGATCTGGTCGACCTCGCGCTCGAGTTGGGAGACGGCGTGCCGGGTCGCGTCGGCGGCGTCGCCGTCGCCGAGCGAGGCGGCGTTGAGCCGGAGCACGGTGAGCGGGGTGCGCAGGCGGTGCGAGAGGTCGGCGGCGAGTTCGCGTTCGGCGGCGAGCAGGTGGACGACCCGGTCGGCCATCGCGTTGAAGGCCAGGCCGGCCTCCCGCAGTTCCTCGGGTGCGCCCGCGCCCGGCCGGCCGTCGACGGGGTACCGGACGGCCAGGTTGCCCGCGCCCAGCGAGCGGGCCGCGCCGGCCAGCCGGCGGGCGGAGGTGACGATCCGGGCACCCATCCGGTCGGCCACCAGGACCGAGATGGCGACCAGCGCGAGGGCGACCAGGGTGAGCACCAGCCAGGCGGTGGTGACGCCGCGGGTGAGGTCGCCGTCGGCGACGTGCACCTCGACCACCGCGATCCGTCCGCCGTCGACGGCGACCGGCTGGAGCAGGGCGAAGCCGCCGGGCACGGCGACCGTGTACGAGCGGCCCTGCTTCTCCACGGCGGCGAGGCCGGCGGGGTCGGCCCGGCCGGTGCCGACCGCGGTTCCGTCCGGGAGGTGGACGGCGAGCCGGTCCCGGGCACCGGCGTCGGTGGAGGCGAGCGCCCGGGCGATGGCGTCCTGGTCGGTGGTGATCGCGAGGGCCGGGCCGAGGGCGGCGGCCTGGCGTTCCGCGGCGGTGAACGCCCGGTCCCGGGCGGTCTGCTGGACCATCAGGCCGAGCGGGATCAGGAAGGCCAGCGCCACCATGGTGGTGCCCGCCACCGCCGCCTTGATCATGGCCCAGCGCAGCGAGCGGGTGAACCGCCTCATGTCGCGGCGCCCGCCGACCCGCCCGGTGCCTCCAGCCTGACCCCGACCCCGCGCACGGTGTGCAGGTAGCGGGGGCTGGACGCGGTCTCGCCGAGCTTGCGGCGCAGCCAGGACAGGTGGACGTCGATGGTCTGGTCGCCGCCGTAGGTCTGCCGCCAGACCTCGGCCAGGATCTCCTTGCGCGGGACCACCACGCCGGGCCGGGCGGCGAGGAAGGCCAGCAGGTCGAACTCGCGCCGGGTGAGGTCGAGCGCCCGGCCGTCCAGAACGGCCTCGCGGCGCTGCGGGTCGATGGCGAGCCCGCCGACCCGCAGGACCTGCGGGGCGGTGACCCCGCCGCCGCCGAGGCGGCGCAGGACGGCGGCCATCCGGGCCGTCAGGTGTTCGGCGGAGAAGGGTTTCACCAGGTAGTCGTCGGCGCCGTCGTTGAGCAGCCGGACGATCTCGGCCTCGTCGTCCCGGGCGGTGGAGATGATCACCGGCACGTTGGTGACGCCCCGGATCATCTTGAGCGCCTCGCTGCCGTCCAGGTCGGGCAGGCCGAGATCGAGGATCACCAGGTCGCAGCCGACCTGGGAGACCTCGCGCAGCGCCTCCAGCGCGGTGCCGACGCTGCGCACGGCATGGCCCGACTCGGAGAGGTGCCGGATGAGGGCGGAGCGGACAAAGGGGTCGTCCTCGACCACGAGCACTGTTGCCATGGCCCTGCACGGTACGGCATCCGCCTCGATTGGTCTGTACCTCGGGTCCCGATCACCGGCCCGACGAGGGGTGCGGACGGGCCGTCAGGCCGCGGTCCGGCCCCGCGGGGGCCCGGACGGCGGTGCTTTGCGCAGGCTCTCTGCCGAATTGTCCGGCCCGCCGACCTGCGCTCGACCGGGATGCGGCAGGATGGGCGCGCTATGCGGAGCGGACTGGTTCAACTCGGCGCCTGGACGGCGGCCACCGGGGCAGCGGTGGCGCTGTCCTGGCTCGGCGTGCACGCGGTGCTGACGGACGCGGTGTCCGACCGGCCGGTGGCCGTGCCGCTGCCCTCCCCCACGGCGCCGCCGCCGGTCACCGCCGAGTCGATCGCCCCGGCGGCGTCCGGCTCCGCCCCACCGGCACCGAGCACGAGTACCGGCGCGAGCACGAACGCGAGCACGAGCCCGGGTGCCGGCACCGGTACGGGCGGGCCCGCCGACCCGGGTCGGGCGCCGTCGCGGCGGCCGAGCCCGAGCAGTTCGGTGCACAGCTACCTGGTGCCGGGCGGCCGGGTGGCGCTGGACATCCGGGCGGACCGGGCCGAGCTGGTCTCGGCGACCCCGGACGCGGGCTGGCAGATGCAGGTCTGGAACGGCGACCACTGGATGCGGATCGACTTCTCCCACCCCGAGGGCACCAGCTCGGTCTTCGTGACCTGGAACGGCCATCCGCCGGCCGTCCAGACCGTCCCCGCGCCGTAGGTGACGGCCGCTCAGCCGAGGAGCGAGGTGGTCGGCGGGCGCAGCCGGTCCGGGACCGGGGTGAAGCCGGGCAGGTACGGGCCGCGGTAGCGGGTGCGGTCGACCAGGGTGTGCCGGGCGGCCCCGGCGGTGGCGATCACCGCGAGCGCCACGGTGCCGTGGCGGTCGGTGAGTTCGTACGGTTCGGCGATCGGGGCGGCGCCCCGGTCGACCGCGTAGTCGAAGGCGGCGTAGGCGTCGGGGACCCGCAGCGCGAGGTCGACGATGCCCTCCCCGTAGCGGGCCAGGTGGTCCGCGATCAGGCGGCCGTGGCCGGTGAGCACCTGGACCACGGAGGTGAGCACGTAGCGGGCGGGCCCGGTCTCGAAGACGTAGGCGCAGGTCTCCGGGTTGCCGTTCTCCGGTCCCGAGTAGGCGGTACATCGCATCGCCAGGGTGGCCGAGTAGTAGTGCGCGGCCTTCCTGGCGTCGTGCACCGCGAGGACCACGGCGTCGGGGCCGGTGATCGGACGGAAGTCGTCGGCGGGTTCCTGGGTCAGCGGTGCGGCGGAGATCTCGGTCAAGGCGCTCCTCCCCGGTCGGCCCCGCGGCGCGGTGTGGGGGTCCGGGCGCGGGGTGTGGAGGGAGACTGGCCCTCGGCGGATCGATGCGCAACTGTTCCGATTCATCCTGGGCAAGGTGCGTGCCGGCACCCGAAAATGGCGGCAGCAGCTGGACAGTTTGCCCACCGGACGGAGCCCCCGTGCACTCCCCCAACGACGCGATCGACGCGCTCGACGGAAAGTTGATCAGACTTCTCAGTGAGGAGCCCCGGATCGGCGTGCTGGAGTGCTCCCGCCGGCTCCAGGTGGCCCGCGGCACCGTGCAGGCCCGGCTGGACCGGCTGCAGGCGCGCGGTGTGATCGGCGGTTTCGGCCCGCAGGTCGACCCGGCGGCGCTCGGCTACCCGGTGACGGCCTTCGCCACCCTGGAGATCTCCCAGGGCCAGGGCGCGGACGTGCGGGCGCACCTGGTGGCGGTGCCGGAGGTGCTGGAGCTGCACACCATCACCGGGCAGGGCGACATGCTGGTGCGGATCGTCGCCCGGTCCAACGCGGACCTGCAGCGGGTGATCGACCGGGTGGTGGGCTTCGACGGGATCGTCCGGGCCTCCACCGCCATCGCGCTGGAGAACCCGGTGCCGTACCGGGTGCTGCCGCTGGTCGAGCAGGCGGCCCGGGAGTAGCGCCGGGGCCCGCCGGGCCGGCCGGGCCGGCGGTGCTCAGCAGGCCGGGACGTCGCCGCCGTTCTTCAGCGCCTTCAGGGCCGCCACCGACTCGTCGATGGTGGTGACCGGGACCAGCCGCAGGCCGTCCGGGAGGTTGACCTTGGCGTCCTTGCACTCCTCGGCGGGCAGCAGGAAGACGGTGGCGCCGTCCCGCGCGGCGGCCTGGGTCTTCAGCGGCACCCCGCCGACCGCGCCGATCCGGCCCTGGTCGTCGACGGTGCCGGTGCCGGCCACGGTCCGGCCGCCGGTGAGGTCGCCGCCGGCGCCGTCGCCGGAGAGCTTGTCGATGATCCCGAGGGTGAGCATCTGGCCGGCGCTCGGGCCGCCGATGTCGCCGAGGTCGACGTCGACCTTGACCTGCCCGGGCGGCAGGTGCAGGTAGTTCAGGGCGGCCGTGGTGGCGGCGTCCTGGGACTCGGTCATCTGGCGGGTGGTCTCCTGCACCGCGTCGGCCGGGTCGGGCTCCGGGTAGACCACCGAGGTGGGCAGGACCGCCTCGTCGTCGTCCAGCCAGCCGTCCAGGGCCTGCCTGAGGCTGATCCGCTCGCCCGCGTTGGTCGCCGAGATGGTGGTGGCCCGCAGCTGGCCCTCGGTGGGCCGGGTGGGCGCGCCGGTGATCGTGATCACCGTGCGGCCCTGGTACGAGCCGAGGGTGTCGGCGGTGACCCCGGGCTGGGTCAGCGTGAACGGCAGCGGCGCGAACGCGGCCACCGCGAACAGCGCGACGACCAGCGCGCCGCACAGGCCGAGCGCGCGGGTCCTCGGGGCGGTGAGGGCCGGGGGAATCTTCACAGGGGACACACCTTCACGGGGGACACACCCCGCATCAAAACACACCCGGCCCGTCCCCCGGGCGCTACCTGAGTGCGTCGGCGACCTCGGTGGCGGCCTCCACGACCCGCGGGCCGACCCGTTCCGGCACCAGGCCGTTGAGCATCACCACGCCCACGCTGCCCTCGATGCCGCTCAGCCCTAGCAGCGCGGCCGCGGCGCCACTGGCACCGGACTGCTCCTCCGCGTGGGTGACGACGAAGCCGAGTTCGGGCCGGCGCTGGCTGGGGAAGGACCGGGCCTCCAGGATCGCCCGGCCGGCCGCGCTCTCGCTGAGCGGGTGCCGCAGGCCGGTCCGGTAGGCGACGTGGAAGTCGGTCCAGGTCGGCTCGACCACGGCCACCGCCAGCGCCTCGCTGCCGTCGACCAGGGTGAGGTGCGCGGTGGCGCCCAGGTCCTCGGCGAGGCTGCGCAGCGCGGGCAGCGCCGCCTCGCGCAGCAGCGGGTGCACCCGGTGGGCCAGCCGCAGCACGCCGAGGCCGACCCTGGCCCGGCCGCCGATGTCCCGGCGGACCAGTCCGTGCTGTTCCAGGGTGGCCAGCAGGCGGTAGACCACAGTCCGGTTGACCGCCAGCCGGGCGGCCAATTCGGTCACGGTCAGCCCGCGTTCGGAGTCGGAGAGGAGTTTCAGTACCCGGACACCTCTGTCCAGGGTCTGGGATGTCTCAGCAGTCACGACGCGCAATTCCTTTCCGCGGCGGTCACCGGTCCGACGTACTGCCGCACCGGGACGGAGGTGTCGCGCGCGAGTGGGTGTCCGCGCTGGAGCCACGTCCCGGCGCCATTGCCGGGCGGGGACTCTGCGGTGCTCTGCCCGGGTCGTGGTGGTCGGTTCGAGAGAGCGTGGGGGGAAAAGTAGTGAACGCAGGGCTGCCTAGGGAAGGCCTTGTCCAAAATCCGATCCGGATCGTCGCGCTACCGAGATGAAACTCCGGGCAAACCACCCGATAAACCCCAGCTCTCCCGCTCTCCTGTTCGAGTACGCTCCGGAGTCCGGACACCGTGGAATGCCATCGACCGCTTTTCGGAGGCCGCGCCGGGCCCCGTCGGCCGGCCTCGGCGGGGACGGCGAACGCCCGGCGGCTCGCAGCCGCCGGGCGTGGTCAACCGTCGAACGGGGGCAGCCCCCGCGGTCCGCTCAGGAGGAGGTCGCCCACTCCCTGATCTTGGCGATCCGGGCCTTCAGCTGGTTGGCGGTCGCCTGCGCGGTGAGCGGCCCGCCGCACTGGCGGCGCAGCTCGTTGTGGACGGTGCCGTGCGGCTGGCTGGTGCGGTGGTGCCAGGCCGCGACCAGCGCGTTCAGCTCCTTGCGCAGCTCGCGCAGCTCCTGATGGGTGACCACCGGGCGCTGCTCGGCGGGGAGTTCGATCAGGTCGGCCTCCTCGGCGGGCTTGGCCTTGGAGCGCTGGATCTGCCGGTGCTGGCGCTTCTGCAGCAGCATCTGCACCTGGTCCGGCTCCAGCAGGCCCGGGATGCCGAGGTAGTCCTCCTCCTCCTCGCTGCCCGGGTGCGCCTGCATGCCGAACTCCATGGCGTTGTACAGCACCCGGTCGAAGACCGCGTCGGAGCCCAGCGCCTCGTAGGAGAACTCCTCGCCGCCGGCCGTGTCCGGGCCGTCGTTGGCCTTCTCGGCCTCGGCGAGCAGCCGGTCCTCCTCGTCGAAGAGTCCCTCGCCCTCCTTCTTCGGCCGGTCCAGCACGTGGTCGCGCTGGACCTCCATCTCGTTGGCGAAGCCGAGCAGCATCGGGATGGTGGGCAGGAAGACCGAGGCGGTCTCGCCGCGCTTGCGGGCCCGGACGAAGCGGCCGACCGCCTGCGCGAAGAACAGCGGGGTGGAGATCGAGGTAGCGTAGACGCCGACGGCCAGCCGGGGCACGTCGACGCCCTCGGACACCATCCGGACCGCGACCATCCAGCGGGAGTCGCCCGCCGCGTAGTCGGAGATCCGCTTGGACGCCTCGGCCTCGTCGGAGAGGACCAGGGTCGGCTTCTCGCCGGTGAGTTCGCGCAGGATCTTGGCGTAGGCGCGGGCCACGTTCTGGTCGGTGGCGATCACCAGGCCGCCGGCGTCCGGGATGGCCTTGCGGACCTCGGTGAGCCGCCGGTCGGCCGCGCTCAGCACGTTCGGGATCCACTCGCCCTGCGGGGCCAGCGCGGTGCGCCACGCCTGGGCGATCAGGTCCTTGGTCATCGGCTCGCCGAGCCGGGCCTCCAGCTCGTCGCCGGCCTTGGTGCGCCAGCGCATGTTGCCGCTGTAGGAGAGGAAGATCACCGGCCGCACCACATGGTCGGCCAGCGCGTGCCCGTAGCCGTAGGTGTAGTCGGCGACCGACTTGCGGATGCCGTCGCCGCCCGCCTCGTACTGGACGAACGGGATCGGGTTGGTGTCCGAGCGGAACGGCGTCCCGGTCAGCGCGAGCCGCCGGGTGGCCGGCTCGAAGGCCTCGGCGCAGGCCTCGCCCCAGGACTTGGAGTCACCGGCGTGGTGGATCTCGTCCATGATCACGAGGGTCTTGCGGGCCTCGGTCCGGTTGCGGTGCAGCATCGGGTTGACGCCCACGCCCGCGTAGGTGACCACGATGCCGTGGTACTCCTTCGACAGCGGACCCGAGGAGTAGGCCGGGTCCAGCTTGATGCCTATCCGGGCCGCGGCCTCCGCCCACTGCTTCTTCAGGTGCTCGGTCGGGGCGACCACGGTGACCTGCTGCACCAGGTGGTTGTGCAGCAGGTACGAGGCGAGGGTCAGGGCGAAGGTGGTCTTTCCCGCGCCCGGGGTGGCGACCGCGAGGAAGTCCCGCGGCTGCTTCTCGATGTACTTGTCCAGCGCGCCCTGCTGCCAGGCCCGCAGCTTGCCGGCCGTACCCCAGGGGGCACGGCCGGGGAAGGCCGGGGACAGGTGCGACGCTGCGTTGGTGCCGGCCGGACGGCTGGGGCTGTGCTGATCGGCGTGCGAGAACAGAGGGGCCATCGGGGAGGCGGCAGTACTCACGGTCTCCGGAGGGGGTCGTCGCAGGTCAGGACTGGTGTCAGCGCCCGGCCCGCGGTCGGTCGGCGGTCGTACAACCCGCCCAGCCTACCGGCCCGCGGACCTCAGGCGGCCTCGGCGCGCTCGTACAACCGCCGCAGCCGCAGGGCGATCTCGGTCACGTCCGCGAGTTCCCCGGACGCCACCTCGACCACCAGCCGGTACGCCTCCTGCTGGTCCACCGCGGCCATGTCGAGGCCGTGCAGGTCCAGGAAGACCACCGTGCTCATCCACGCCGTCCGCTTGTTGCCGTCCACGAACGGGTGGTTTCCGGCCAGCGCGTGCAGCAGGGCCGCGGCCTTGCCGAAGCGGCCCTCGAACGCCTCCACGCCGAACATCTCCGACCGCGGCCGGTGCGCGGCCGAGGCCAGCAGCCCCGCCTCGCGCACCCCCATCGCACGGCCCTGGCAGGCGAAGGCGGACAGCTCCAGCACGTCCGACACGTCCAGGTACCTCATTCGCCCAGCCTCCGCAGCAGGTCGGCGTGGCAGGCCGCGTACTTGGCGCCGAGCCTGCGCACCTGCTCGCGGTGGCGCAGCCCGTCCGCCTCGGCCTCCGGGCGCGGCTGCGGGAGCGGCGCGGCGGGGTGCTCGGGTCGGGGGTCCATCCCGCGATGGTAGAAGCCCGGACGATCGCCGCGACAGCGCTTTTCGGCCGCGCCACCCCCGGCCGGCCGGGTGAAGTTCGCACCATCCGACCTGGTTTCCGGCCGAATCCGGTTTGATGTGACCCGGATCACACCAGAAACGGCGAAAAGCCGCGTAACGCCTACCGCCCTCCGTAGTCCTACTTCAACGGAGCCGCACTCGCCCCACGCGTCACGCGGCCCACACGGATCCCATCGGGAGGAAGTCACATGTCCGGTATGCCGGCAGTCGTGGAGCAGGTCGTCCAGGCCCGCCTGATCATCAGCGCCGGGCGCTCCGCCCAGCTGCAGGTCACCCTGCGGTACCGCGCGGACGACCCCCTCGCCGTCCGGATGGTCTTCCCGGTGGAGTACGCGCTGGACGGCACGGACCAGGAGCCCGGGCCGGCCGACGCCGCGGCCGGGGTCGAGTGGGTGTTCGCCCGCCGGCTGCTGGCCGGCGGGCTGGAGGAGCCGTCCGGGCTCGGCGACGTGCACGTGCGGCCCGTCCCCGAGCGCGGGACGGTGGTCGAGCTGCGGGCCCCCGAGGGCGTCGCCGTGCTCCGCTTCACCACCGCCGACCTGCGGCGCTTCCTGTGGCGCAGCAACCTGGCCGTCCCCGAGGACCAGGAGTCCCGCTACCTGGACCCGGACCGCGAGCTGGCCGAGCTGCTGGGCCACCTGGGCTGACCGGGCCGACCGGGGCCGGCACCCCCGGGCCGGGGCCTGGGCCGCCACCGTCCGGCGGCGGCTCAGGCGGAGAGCCGGCGCATCAGCCGCACGCCCTGGGCGGGCGTCAGGTGCGGCAGGTACGCCTTGCCGATCGCCCGGGTGATGCTGCCCAGCGCGGCCGGATCGGGGTACACCATGTACATCGGCCGGTACTCCGGCTGGAACTTCGCCTTGAAGGCCAGCAGCGAGCGGAAGCCGTAGACCGGCTCCAGCGTCTTGCCGATCCAGTCGAGCATCCGCTGCAGCGCCGTCGGCGGCTCACCGCGGTCCGAGCGGGCCAGCGGCGCGCCGGAGAGCGAGAGGAACTCGGCGCCCTCCTCCTTGAAGCCCAGCGCGGCCGAGGCGATCAGGAACTCCATCACCCCGCGGAAGCCCTCGCTGCGCCGCCGCATGAAGTCCAGCGTCCAGCCGACCGGCGCACCGTCCCGGTAGACCGGCATCCAGCTGGTCAGGCCGTGCACGGTGCGTTCCGCGTCCACCGCGACCAGCATCCGCACCGCCGGGTCGGCGAGTTCGGGCAGGCCGCCGAGGGTGAAGCCCATCTCCGGCAGCCCCTTGTCGGAGACCCACTCCTCGGAGATCGCCCGGATCTGGTCCCGGATCGCGATCGGGGCGTCGTGGTAGGTCCACCACTCGGCGGTGATGCCCTGCTTTCCCGCCTTGTTCAGCGAGGTCCTGATGTCCTGCCACTTCTTCCCGGTGAAGGCCAGGTCGGGCAGTGCCACCACGGTGTCCTCGGCGACCTGCAGCGAGCGCCAGCCGAGCTCCTCGGCGGCCGCCAGGGTCTGCGGGGTGACGCTGTAGAAGCAGGGGGTCCAGCCGCGCGCGTCGCAGTAGCGGGCGAAGCCCGCCACCGCCGCCCGCCGGGCCTGCGGCTCGCCGAACGGGTCCCCGGTGGTGAGCGCGACGGTGGCGATCACCCGGTACGGCACGGCCGCCCGGCCCCCGTCGTCGAACCAGTAGTGGTTGCCGTCCCAGGTGGAGATGAAGGAGAGCGTCGAGCCGCCGTGCGCGGTCAGCAGCTCCCGGGCCCGGGCCGCGTCCTCGGCCCCGCTGTGCACCACCGGCCGCCGGAACGCCAGCACCAGCGCGACCAGTGTGACCAGCCAGAACACCACCCCGCAGTAGATCTGCAGCGCCTGCGCGGTCCCCCCGACCGCGATCGGGTAGCCCGGCAGCAGCGCGTTGTACGAGGGCGGCAGCAGTTCCGCGGGCAGCCCGGCGAACAGCCCCGCCAGGGTGGCCTTCGGCTCGTACTGGCCGCGCACCAGCCAGCCGATGCCCACGTACGCGCCGCAGCACAGCACCAGTGCACCGCCCACCACGGCGGCCAGCCGGCGCACGTCCCGGCGCGGCAGCAGCTGGTCGAAGCTGCGCCGGGTGACCCACTGCAGCACCAGCAGCGCGACCGGCAGCAGCAGCGCCTCGCCGACCAGTTCGAAGAGCAGCCCGACGCCGCCGTCCTTCGCGAAGTCATCGTAGTTGTCGGACAGCAGCCAGGCCAGCACCCCGACCCAGGCCACCTCGGTGATCACGGTGATCCACCAGGCCAGCCGCAGCCCGCGGCGCAGCCCCTCGGCGAGCACCAGCAGCAGCACCGGGACGAGGGCGGCCATCAGCCGTCCCGGGGAGTCGAAGAACCGCTGCACGGAGTGCGCCCGGGCGCAGTCCACCGGCGAGTCCGCGCAGGCGTCGGCGATCTCCGCGGAGGAGGGGACGTGCGAGAAGTAGAGGTCGCCGACGGTGTTGAACGGTCCGATGGCGTCCTGGTAGAGCGAGGCGACCAGCGGCCCGATCGCGGCGGCGGCCAGGCAGAGCGCGACCAGCACCCGGGTCTCGGTGTAGGAGGCGCGGTGCGGGCGGGTCGGCCGGTGCCGGTACAGCAGCGCGCCGGTGACCAGCCCGACCAGCGCCCCGGCCACCCGCTGGACGCTCTGCAGGTGGCCGACGTACAGCATCAGCACCAGCGGGACGAGCACCGTCAGCAGCCGCAGCCGGCGCCGCCACAGCACGCTGAGGCGGTAGCTGAGCACGGCGGCGAGCGCGAACAGGCCGATCGCCGGGCCGACCGCGATCTGCCGCTGGATCTCCTGCATCCAGCCGAGGTCCGCGGCGACCCCGAGCCGGACCACGCCGGTCCCCAGCAGGCTGCCCAGGACCTGCCCGAGCACCAGCACCGCGGCGGCCCGCGCGCTGGTCAGCCGCCGTTCGGCGAACGGCCCGAGCACCGCCAGCAGCAGGCTGGTCACCACGTACGAGCCGATGCCCGAGCACCACAGCAGCGAGCTGAACGGGGTCCACCAGTGCCCGGCCTCCAGGCTCGGGATGCCGACGCCGACCCGGATCAGCAGGCCGGGGTCCGGCCCGGCGCCGAGGCTGCCGGTGGCGGCGCCGACCACCCAGAGCGCGGCCAGCAGCGCCAGCGTCAGCGGGGCGGAGCGCAGCTGCGCGGCGTACGGGCGCAGTGCGCGCAGCCGGCGCTGCCAGCCCTGTTCGGCGCGCGGGGCGACGGGGGCGGTGTCGGTGTCGGCGTCGGTCATCGGGTGAGTCCTGTCTGCTGGGCCACCCAGGGGATGTACCGGGCCAGGCCGAGGTGGAAGGCGCTCCAGTTGTGGCCGCCGGGGACGGTCTCGAAGGTGGTCCGCATCCCGGACCGGACGGCGGCGGCGTGGATCACCTGCTGCTGCGGGCCGAACTCCCCGTCCGAGGCGCCGACCAGGAAGAGGGCGGCGGTGTCGGGGAAGCTCCGGCGGGCCATCACATGGACCGGGTCGACGGCGTCGAAGGCCGCCTCGTCGCCGCCGAAGGCGGTCCGGACGGTCAGTTCGTGGCTGCCCAGGGTGGGTTCCTGCTGTCCGGACATGTCCAGGAAGGTGCCGAAGACCTGGGGTGCGTTGACGGCCAGCTGCAGGGCGCAGGTGCCGCCGAAGGAGATCCCGCCGGCCGAGAGCGCGCCGCGGCCGGTGGCGGTCTGCAGGTGGGTGTGGATCCAGTCGGGGACGTCGACGGCCAGGTAGGTCTGGGCGTTGGCGATCCGGGAGTCCATGCACAGGGTGTTGCCGAGGGTGGAGCCGATCGGGTCGGCGACCACGACGACCGGGGCGAGGCCCTGGTGGGCGGCGGCGAAGTCGTCCAGGACCTGCTGCAGTCCGCCCGAGTTGACCCAGTCGGCGGGGCCGCCGGGCTGGCCGCCCATCAGCAGGACCACCGGCAGCAGCGGGCGCGGCGAGGTGAGGTAGGCGGGCGGCAGGTAGACGTACGCGTCGCGGGCCTTGAACCCGGAGCGGGTGCCGGGGATGGCGACCGAGGAGAGGGTGCCCCGGGCGGGCATCCCGGCGGGGGGCCGCCAGACCTCGGAGAGGGTCCGGCCGGGCGGGGCGGTGACGGTCTCGGCCTCCCGGCCGGTGGTGAGCGCCTCGGTCTGCGGGGAGAGCATGGCCCGCAGCGTCGGGTACTGGGCGTAGTACCGGTTGACCTGGTTGGCCGCCATCGCCACCACCAGCGCGGCGGCGACCAGCGCCGCGGCCCGGCCGGGCCAGCGCAGGGCGGGCAGCCGGAAGGCGGCCAGCGTCAGGCCCAGCAGGGCCACCCCGATCCAGACCGTGACGGTGCGCGGCAGCCGGTCCGGGAACGGCCGCCACCAGTGGTCGACCGCGTACACCAGCAGGACGGTGAGCGCGGCGGCGAGCAGGACGGCGCCCGGCAGCAGCCGGGTCCACCAGCGCGGGGAGGTGGAGACCGCGAGCCCGAGCAGCGCCCCGGACCCGGCCGCCAGCAGCGCGTAGGGCACCGGGCCGTGCAGCAGCGACCAGTCGAGCGGGTTCCATGCCGCGAGCGGCCGGGTCATCTCGGTCCTCCCCTCCGGGCGGGTCATCCGCGCAGGGTGCGGATCAGGTGGGCGTAGACGACGACGTTGCCGTCGTAGCCGTTCTCACGGGTGAAGCCGCCGCCGCAGGTGATCAGCCGCAGCTGGGCGTCGCCGGTCGGGTCGTAGACCTTGCGGTCGGGGAAGTCCTTCTTCGGGTACACCTCGACGCCGTCGACGGCGAAGTAGGCGGTCGAGCGGTCGGCCCGGGCGATCTCCAGCTGGTCCCCCTTGTGCAGGGTGCCGAGCCGGTAGAAGACCGCGGGCCCGGCCAGGGTGTCGACGTGCCCGGCGACGATCGAGGCGCCGCGCTGGCCGGGGGTGGCGCCGCCCCGGTACCAGCCGGCCAGGTTGCGGTCGTCGTCCGGCGGCGGCCGCAGGGTGCCCCCGGCGTCCAGGTCGAGCGGGGTGAAGGGGGCGTCGACGCCGATCGCGGGGATCCGCAGCCGGGTGGGCTCGGAGCGCGGCAGCGGCGGCACCACCGGTCCGGCGACCGCCCGGCCGTCGAAGGCCTGGTCGGCGCCGGGCCCCGGCGGCAGTCCGGTGCCGCCGTGCTGCACCATCCAGGCGCCCAGCACGAGCGCGGTCCCGGCGGCGAGTGTGCCGGGCCACGGGCTCCTGGTCTGCTGCCCGCCCACCTGTGCTCCCCTCGGTCGGTCCGCCCGTGCCGTCCGGCGCTGCGGGGTGCCCGGCTCACCGGGCCGGCTCCGTGCGGCCGCGCCGCAGCGAGCCGACGCTGGGCAGCCGGGGCCGGGTCAGGAAGCCCTCGGCGGCCGCGTTGGCGATGGCGATGGCCGGCAGTTCGGAGGACTTCTCGTAGAGCAGGTACCGGGGCTCCCAGTCGGGCTGGTACTTGGCGTTGGCCCGGTACAGCGACTCGAGCTGCCACCAGCGGGAGAGGAACCGCAGCACGGCCCGCAGCAGCCGCAGCACCGGGCCGGCGCCGATCCGGCCGCCGTGCTCGAAGACGTACCGGAACATGGCGAAGTTCAGCGAGATCCGGGCGACCTCCGGGTCGCCCGCCGCGGAGCGCTGGAGCAGTTCCGCGATCAGGTACTCCACCAGGCCGTTGTCGGACTCCCGGTCACGGCGCATCAGGTCCAGCGACAGGCCGTGCGCGCCCCAGGGGACGAAGCTGAGCAGGGCGCAGGTGCGGTCGTTCTCGTCCCGGCACTCGGCCATCAGGCAGTCGCCGTCGGCGGGGTCGCCGAGGCGGCCGAGCGCCATCGAGAAGCCGCGTTCGGTGCGGCCGTGCCGCCAGGCGTCGGCGAGCCGGACCAGTTCGGCCAGTTCGGCCTCGGGGATGTCCCGGTGGCGGCGGATGACGGCCCGGTAGCCGGCCTTGCGGACCCGGTTGCAGGTCTGGCGCAGGGTCCGCATCGAACGGCCCTCCAGGGTGAAGCCGGCCGTCTCGACCAGTGCCTCGTCGCCGAACTCCAGCGCCTTGAGTCCGGCCACCCGGGCGTACGCCGTGCCGGCCTGTTCGCCGGCGCCGGTGACGGCGGGGACCCAGGCGTGCCGGCGGACCTCCTTCCACCACCCTTCGATCGCCTGCGGCCAGGCCTCGGGGTCGCCGATCGGGTCGCCGGAGGCCAGGGCGACGCCGTTGACGACCCGGTAGAGCACGGCGGCCTTGGCCGAGGGCGACCAGCAGACCGACTTGTCGCGCCGCAGCGCGAAGTAGCCGAGCGAGTCCCGGGCGCCGTGCCGCTCCAGCAGGGCGCGCAGTTTCAGCTCGTCCTCGGGTTCCAGCAGGCGGCGCCCGCGCGGGGAGCGCAGTAGCGCGCGCAGGGCGAACAGCAGCAGGGCGGCGCCGAACAGGTTGATCCCGAGGTCGACCCAGCCGGGGACGTCGACGTCGGTGTACTCGACGATGCCGGACAGGGTGACCAGGCGGAGCAGCACGTAGACGGTGCTGTCGCCCCAGTCGGGCGGGGTGCCGGAGTAGGTGAGCCGGACCACGGCGGCGCCGAGCACGGTGAGCACGGCCCCGCCGAGCACCAGGACGGCCAGCGCCAGCGCGATGTTGCGGCGCTCGCCCCTGGCCCGGAAGGCGTCCCTGGCCAGCACCAGGTCGACCAGCAGGGCGGTGGTGAGCGCGGCCGAGACCCAGTTGAAGGGGTGCTGGTGGTAGGTCCGGTAGCTGAGCGCGATCAGGAAGACGCCAGCGTAGACCGTGACCACGACGGTGGTGACCAGCCAGGCGGCCCGCTTGCGGCGGCGCAGCATGACCGAGAGCAGCCCGGCGAACAGGGCCGAGCTGAAGCCGGCGGTGACCAGCACCGGGGTGAAGAACTCGCCGGTGTTGGCGTGCTTGATCTGGTCCCGGAATGGTGCGATCAGCCCGGCCAGCAGGCAGAGCAGCGCGGCGATCCGGACGTACCACTCGGCTCCGGTGGCGCAGCGCCCGCGCCAGGGGGCGACCGGTTCCGCCGCGCGGAACTCGTGTTCGGGCGGCGGGATGACCGGGGGTGCGGGCCGGTCCTGCTGCTCGGAGACGTTGGGGGCGCCTGCCACGAAGTTGTAGGCGGCCGTGCGGTAGGTGGTGATCCGGCCGTGGATCCGGGCCTCGCGGCGTTCGGCGCGGGCCATCCGCTTGGGCCGGGAGCGGTAGCGCCAGCGGGCCCAGGGGCTCTGCGGGCGGGCCAGCCGGATGGCGCCGACCAGGGCGAGCGGGGAGAGCATCACGCCGAGCAGGCCGGTCCACAGCTTGCCCTTGAGCAGGGTGATCACGACCAGCAGCAGCAGGATGGCGGCGCCGACCAGCTGGCCGACGGTCAGGTGCCCCTTGAAGCCGCCGAACGGGAGTTCGCCGAGCAGCAGCAGACCGATCACGGCGACCGCCATGATCACCGCGTCCACCGACTTGCGGCCCTGCTCCTCCCAGTAGACGTCCTCCAGGTGGAGCACCAGCGCGAACTCGTCCAGCACCAGGCCGGCGCCGATCCCGAAGCCGAAGCCGAGCCAGTTCCAGACCTCGCCGCCGTCGCCGCGGATCGCGAACGCGGCCACGCCGCAGATCAGCATGGTGGCCTGGCCGAAGACCACGTGGTGGATGTGCAGGCCGCCGGGGCTGACGTTGCCCGGCCACCAGCTGGTGCCGCGGCGGATCATCCGGACGCTGAAGCGGATGAAGAGGAAGGAGAGGATCAGTCCGACCAGCAGCAGGAAGAGCGGTTCGCGGCCGGAGTCCACGATCCGCTCCCGGTAGGTGTCGGTCACCCACTGCCACATCGATGGACGCACCTCCGGCGAAGCAGGGCACCGCACTGCCCCGGCTGAACGGCTGGCTCCATCTGACGACGGTTCAGCCGGCGGCTGCCACCCGGCGGACCTGCGGATACGCCGAACGGATGAGCCTGTTCCCGGCGCCCGGGCGATGCCGCGCGCCACTCGCCCCGCCTACCCGCCCCCCGCGTCCGGCCGTGCCATGCTGTGGCCCGGTTCGCCCCCCGGTGACACTGATGCGATTGTCGGACTGTCCGTCAGTACGAATCATCGGCGCCGCTACCAGGACACCCACCCCCTGCGAACGGATGTGACCATGGAAGCCCTCCCCCGCCGTACCCTGCTCGCCGCCGGCGCCGCCACCGCCGCCACCCTCGCGGCCGGCTGCTCCGGCCGGGGCGGCGGCGGGGGCGAGCAGCAAGCCCGGTCCGCACCCGCCACCGGCCTGCCCGCCGCGGCCGGCCAGAGCCCGCAGGCCGTCCCGGTCGCCACCCTGATCGGCGACGGCTCCACCTCGGACACCGGCGCCCAGCCCAACCAGCCCAAGGCCGAGCCGCTGAAGCTGGGCGAGCGCCCGCCGCAGTTCGTGGTCTTCTCCTGGGACGGCGCGGGCGAGCTCGACAACAAGCTGTTCAGCCGCTTCCGGCAGCTCGCCAAGGACCACAACGCGACGATGACCTTCTTCTTCAGCGGCATCTACGCCGTACCGGAGTCGAAGAAGACCCTCTACCGTCCGCCGCAGCACCCCATCGGCGCCTCCGACATCGGGTACCTCACCGACGAGCACATCCACGGCACCCTCCAGCAGCTCGGCGCCGCCTGGCTGGAGGGCCACGAGATCGGCACCCACTTCAACGGGCACTTCTGCGGCCCCACCGGCGGCGGCGCCTGGTCCCCCGACGACTGGGACAGCGAGATCGAGCAGGCGATGGACTTCGTCATGAACTGGAAGACCAACACCGGCTTCGACCTGCCCGCCCTGCCCTTCGACTACCGCAAGGAGCTGATCGGCTCCCGCACCCCCTGCCTGGAAGGCCAGCGCGG
This sequence comes from Kitasatospora sp. NEAU-CNBT7, assembly GCF_057220535.1. Classification (NCBI taxonomy): domain Bacteria; kingdom Bacillati; phylum Actinomycetota; class Actinomycetes; order Kitasatosporales; family Streptomycetaceae; genus Kitasatospora; species Kitasatospora sp. NEAU-CNBT7. The sequence continues at coordinate 119,255 of NZ_JBXQQB010000015.1, forward strand.
CCTGCTGCCGACCGCCGCCAAGCGCGGCTGGAAGTACGACAGCAGCGGCGGCGGCGGGCTGCAGATCTGGCCGCAGAAGTTCCAGAACGGCGCGCTGTGGGACATGCCGCTGCAGTCCATCCCGTTCCCCGGGCACACCTTCCAGGTGCTCTCGATGGACTACAACATCATGTACAACCAGTCCGGCGCCAACACCAAGGGCGACCCCGGGCACTACGCCGCCTGGCAGACGCAGGCCCGCGACTCGTACCTGGCCGGCTTCGACCGGGCGTACAGCACCAACCGGGCACCGATGATCATCGGCAACCATTTCGAGGAGTGGAACGGCGGGATCTACATGACCGCCGTGGAGGACGCGCTGAAGGTCATCGCCGGCCACCCCGACGTGCGGCTGGTGTCGTTCCGTCAGCTGGTGGAGTGGCTGGAGGTGCAGGACCCGGGCGTGCTGCGCAAGCTCCAGGCGCTGGCCCCCGGGCAGGCGCCGACCGGCGGCTGGGCCGAGTACCTGGGCGCGGCCGGACCGACCCCCTCCCCCACCAAGCCCGAGCCGTCAGTGCTGATCGCCCCGCGCACCTGAGCCACCGCCGCGGGCCGGGCCGCCGGTGCGGCCCGAGATCAGGGCGCCGAGCAGCGCCACCCCGGTCATCACCAGGAAGATCACCGCGAACGGGCCGGCCGGGACCGGCCCGCTCCCGGCGGCGGCCAGGGTCCCACCGCCGAGCGCCGCGAACAGCACCCCGGACAGGCCAATCAGCAGCACATTGCCGAGCGCGTCGCTGAGCTGCAGCGCCGCCGAGTTGGCACCGGTCTCGGCGGGCGCCGAGAGCTTCATCATCAGCACGCTGATACTGGCCACCGCCAGTCCCATCCCGACCCCGCCGACCGCCCAGGCCACCGCGGCCACCCAGACCGGCACGGCGGGCACCAGCACCAGCGCCGCCCCCGCGATCGCCACCGCCGTCAGCACGAAGCCCCACCGGATCAGCGCCTCACGGTGCCGGTCGGCACCCGGCCGGCCCTGCAGGAACGAGCCGAGCGCCCAAGACAGGCCGCCGCTGGTGAGGGTGAGCCCGGCCAGCGTCGGGGACAGCCCGCGCTGGGTCACCATCATCAACGGGATGAACGCCTCCGCGGCGAAGAACGCACCCGCCGCCACCCCGCGCAGCAGGATCACCGTCGGCAGGCCCCGGGCCGCCAGCAGCGCACCCCGCGGCAGCAGCCGTACCACCGCGGGCAGCAGCAGCGCCGCCCCCGCAGCAGCCGGCAGCAGGCCGATCAGGTCCAGCCGCTGCCCCGCGTACTGGAGCAGCCCCGCGCCGAGCGCCGCCATCGCGGCGAGCACCGTGCGGCGGCGGTCGTAAGCCGCCGCCACCGTGGACGGCAGGTCCCGCTCCGCGCGGCGCAGTGCCGGCCCCATCACCGCCAGCGGCAGCAGGATCAGCACCGGCACCGCCAGGAACACCCAGCGCCAGCCGAGGTGCTGGGTGACGGCGCCGGAGACCAGCGGGCCGACGATCGACGGCAGCACCCAGGCCGCCGAGAACGCCGCGAACACCGCGGGCCGCAGCGCCTCCGGGTAGGCCCGGCCGACCACCACGTACAGCGCCACGATCACCAGCCCGCCGCCCAGCCCCTGGACCGCCCGGCCCGCGACGAAGGGCCACATGCCGGTGGCCGTCCCGGCCATCACCAGCCCCGCCCCGAAGACCGCGATCCCGGTGAACAGCGGGGCCACCGGACCCCGCCGGTCGCACCACTGCCCCGAGACCACCAGCGCGAACAGGGTGGTGGTGAAGTACCCCGAGAAGGCGAAGGCGTACAGCCCGAGCCCGTCCAGCTGGCGGGCCGCCACCGGCATCGCCGTGTTGACGGCCGTCGCCTCGAAGGCGAGCAGCAGCACCACGGAGACGATGCCGAGGGTGAGCGCCCGGTAGGGGCCGCTCATCACGCCGGCGGGTTCCTCGGGCAGCGGTGCCCGGGGTTCGGGGGCATGGCCGACCGCGGAGGTGGAGGCTGTGGTCATGCCAGCCATCGTAAGACGCGTGGCGCGCTATGACTCCTGACGGGAGACCGGTTCCGCCTCCGTCCCCGGACCTACGCCCCCGGTGGGGCGGCCGGCGACGGGCCGGCAGTGGGCCGCGGCGGCGGGCTACTCGGCCGGCTAGTGCAGGGCCTTCAGGCCCACCACGCCGGAGAGGATCAGCACCAGGCAGGTGATCCGGGCCGCCGTCACCGCGTCACCGAGCGCCGCTATCCCGTACAGCGCGGTGCCCACCGCGCCGATGCCCACCCACACGGCGTAACCCGTACCGAGCGGGATGGAACGCATCGCGTACGCCAGGCCGCCCATCGACAGCGCCAGCGCGACCACGAACAGCGCCGTGGGCGCCGGCCTCGAGAACCCCTTGGACGCGTCCAGTGCCACCGCCCAGACCGTCTCCAGGACGCCGGCGACGATCAGTACCACCCAGGCGATCACGACGAACTCCTCCGCAGCCAGTGCGCGACAGCCGTGTGCTGCCGCTGCTGTACTGCGTCGTCTTGTCGTGCCGGGTACGACGCACCTCGTCCGGGGCCGGCGGATCTCCCGCCGTCTCCCTCCGACGGTAGCACAGCACGACACACAGAATTCATATTCGGATATTGACGGGCCCCGGCCCCGGCCGCATAAGATGAATTCATCAGCACGGCGGCACGGAACAATCCGGCCGCCCCGGCGGTACCCACGACAGGAGTCGGCAATGATCAGGAGCACGGAGGCCCGCAGCGCGGCGCCCGGCACCTGCGCCCCCTGTTGCCGCCGCACCTGTTGTTGCGCCTGAGCGCCGCCTCTCCCCTCTGCCCGGCCCGGATCCATGATCCGACGCCGCCCTCCCGGCCGTGTGCCCGAGTGGTTCAGGGAACCGCCTGCAAAGCGGTTTACGCGGGTTCGATTCCCGCCATGGCCTCCATCCGCCGAATTCCCGGCCTGCGGCATCCATGCATTCCCGTGGATATCGCAGGCCGGGAATTCGGCATGCCCGGAATGTATTTCCGGGCGGCATCACGGGCATCATGGTCCGCACGGGAGTCGGGCGATTCGTGGGAGTCAGGCCGAGTCACGCGCGCGGCGAGCGCGAGTCGGGCGAGTCCCGGAGAAGCCGCAGGGGCGGCCCCGGTGCTCCCGGGGCCGCCCCTGCGGCTTCGCTCCTGATCGGCCTGCTACTCGATCACGGGCGGCAGGGCCGAGCCGCCGCGCCAGGTGTCCTCGTCCTCGACGAGGTAGTCCGGACGGTGACCCGCTTCCTTCTTCTTGCCCTTGCCCGCACCACCGGTACCGGCGCCGTGCATACCGCCCGCGCCCGCGGCACCGTTCGCACCACGGCCCTTCCCGAGACCGGAACCGCCCTCGGTGAAGGCCCGGCCGCTCGCGCTGCCCGGCTTGGCGCCGCCGATCGTGCCGCCGGCCTTGCGGACCAGGCCGCTGCTCTTGCCGCCCGCGCCCTTGCCACCGGCGCCCGCACCGCCGCCCATGCCGCCGCCGTGCATCCCGCCGGCCCCGGCCGCACCGGGCCGGCCCTGGCCGCTGCCCGCACCGCCGACCCCGCCGGCACCGGCACCCGTGCCACCGGCACCGCCGGTCGAACCGGGCTTGGGCGCACCACTGGTACCGCTCTTGGCACCGGTGCCACCGGCCAGACCGCCGCCCTTGACGCCGCCGCCGCCGATACCACCGCCCTTGCCGCCGGTGTAACCGCCGCCGCCACCGAGACCGCCGGGGACGAATCCGCCCCCACCGATACCCAGGCCGCCGCCACCCGTGCCACCGCCGCCACCGATACCGGTGCCGGTGCCGACACCGCCGGGGAGGCCGATTCCGCCGCCGCCCGGAGCGGGCGTCGTCGTCGGCGGGGTCCAGCCGTCGATACCGGTCGACGGGGGCTGGACGACACCGCCGGGGTGCGGGAGCGCACCACCCGGCAGGGTCTGCCCGGGCACCGTCGGCAGGTTCGGGTTGGACGGGTCCATCCCGTGCGGCAGCCCACCGGGCAACGTCGCATGCCCCCCGGGCCCGCCGGACGACGGGCTGTCGGGGTAGGCGGGGGTGGGCATGGGGGACGGGCCGACGCTGCTGGGGGTGACGGGGTTCTCGGGCGGGGGCGGGAAGCCGTGGCTGCCCTTGTCGCGAGTGTCCTTGTCCTTGTCCGGGGCGTCGAGAAGCCCGGCGGCCTTGTTGTACTCAGGGCCGAGGTACTCCATGACCCCGATGGCGTACTGGTGCTGGATCTCGGTCGCCGAGAGGCTGTCCTGGTTCTTGTTGACGGCGTCGATCCGGTTCATGCCCGAAGCGAGGTCTGCCTTGAACTGCGCATCCGAGCGGTCGAAACCGTCACCGAGAAGCTTGGTCCCGCTCTCCCACATACCCGGAACGTGGACCTGCTTCATGGTGCTCTGCGCCTGCTGGAGCGCCTGGCCCGCCACCTTCAGCGCCGCACTGGTGTTCTGCGCGTGCGCCGCCGTGTTGGACAGCTTGGTCTGGAGCTCGCCCGCCTTGCGCGTGAACGCGCCGGCAGCGTCACCTTCCCAGTTGGCCGTGGCGTGCTCGACCGCCTTCTGAAGGTCCTGCACGGCCTGAGTCAGCTCGGCGTGCACGTTCGTCCAGTGCTGGCTGACCTCCTCGAGCCGCGCGGGCTTGGCACTGTCCAGCATGTTCTTGAGCGGGATCAGGTCATAGCCGTCGAACTTCGTCGTGGGTTCGTTGCCGCCCATCTCAGGCACCTCCCTGATACTTGTTCACGGCCGACACGCCCTCGTACTCGCGGGCCTTGTAAGCCTCGTTGACGGTGTGCGTCTTGTCGCCGAACTCGTTGATCAGGGAGTCCAGGTCCGCGATCATGCCCGTCAGGAACTGCTGCATAGTGCCGTGGGCGGAGTACATCGACTGAGCCTCGAGGAAATCACCACCGAAGTCCTCGCGGGTGACCACCGTGTTGTACTTCGCCTTGTTGCCGCACTCGTTGATGCCCTGCTGGAGGGCCCGCAGTCGTGTGACGACTGCCTCCAACTCATCGGTGTTGACGCGGTATCCGTCGGACACGCGACCCTCTCCCCCTGGAAATCTTGAACTTCCCCGTGATTTCGCCCGACCGCCCGGGCGAGGACTGTCTAGTTTCAGCGTTCGATGGTATCGCCTGGGGCCGACACCCTGACACACCCTCAACGCTGCTGGTTACCATCCTGGTACGGATTGTTCTGGTACGGCTGCTGCTGGTGCGGCGGGAACCCCGGCTGGGGAGCCTGTCCACCGTACTGCTGCTGTTGCGGGTAGCCCTGTGCGGGCGCCTGGCCGCCGTACGGCTGCTGGCCGGGCTGCCAAGTCGGAGCACCGTAAGGCTGCTGAGCCTGGGTCCGCCGACGACCGCGCCGCGCAAGGACGACGATCACCACGACGAGCAGTACCAGGCCGACCAGGACCGCAGCACCGATCAGCAGGTAGGAAGCGCCCTTCGATCCGGAGTCGGAGGCAGCAATCGGAGGAAGGCTCCCTGCGGGCGGTGCAGAGGCAGCACCGGAGGAACCCGCGCCCGGCGCCTTGCTGTCACTGCTCGATGCGGCCCTGGCCAGCGGCCCCTGGGCCGACCCCGCCGGGATGTCCATCGTCAGCGCCTCGTAGGGCCGCAGGACGCCGTACCCATAGTGGGGATCCGGCGCCTTGGCACCCTTCGCGGCAGGCGGCATGAGAGCCGACTTGACCAGCCTGTTGGCCACCTGACCGGCGGTCAGGTTAGGGAACTTGGCCCGAACGAGGGCAGCCGCTGCGGAGACATAGGCGGTCGAGTCGGAGGTACCTTCGGCAATGCAGTACTGGCCGCCGTCACAGGCGCCTGCACTGACCATCTCCGTCCCTGGCGCCGAGATCAGCACCTCAGGACCATAGTTGGAGTACTTCCACGCAGTAATCGACTTGTCCACGGCACCTACCGCAAGGACGCCGGGGACGTTCGCGGGAGACTCTACGGGGCTGATCCCGTCGTTCCCGGCCGACGCCACAACAAGAACGTCGTGGTCGACTGCGTAGTTGATGGCCTCGACTTCCCTGGCCGACGAACTTCCGGCGGCACCAGCGGAAATGTTGACAACCTTCGCACCGTGATCGACTGCCCAGCGGAGGCCCTCAGGAATTGCGTTTCCGCCAGAACCATTGTCCTTGTTGATGGGGAGAATCTTCGCCCCAGGCGCAAGACCGACAACGCCCGCGTTGGTGCCGTGTCCCTTACCTGCGATCTCACTCGCCATCTGCGTGCCGTGCGTCCCAGTCGGCTTCCTGTCGCGGCCCTGGCCGGCCGGGTCGTAGCCCGCGAGGACCTGGCCCGCGAGGTCCTGGTGGCTGGCGTCGACCCCGGTGTCGATGACGGCGACGATCACGCCGTCGCCCTTGCTCACCGACCACACCTTGTCCAGGGAGTAGTACTGGTTCACCCACTGGCCGTCCCGCACCTGGTCCGCCGAGGCGGTCGGTGCGGCGGTCATCAGTAGTGCGCCGGAGAGCGCCGTGGCGCCCAGTACTCGCATGGTTCTGGTCAGCGTCATCAGCACCCCGTCAGTCGGCTACCGCTACCCGTGTCTCGCAATGGCCCCCATAGGCCGGGCCGTTCGATCGTATCGCCCGTTCACCCGCCGTGTGCAGCAACCCCCGGGCGCGGTTCGGTGGCGGACGGCCGGGGCGGGGCAACGGCCGGTCAGCTCGAGGGGTGGGGGTCCTGACGTGGCGTCTCGTACGGTGCGGCGCCCGGCGGGGGCTGGTACGGGAAGGGCGGCGGCGGGTACGGGAGGGCCGCGGCGGCGGCCGCGTTGCGGCGGCGCAGGCGGCGGGAGAGCAGCAGGACGAGCAGCGCCGGGACGGCGAGCAGCAGCAGGCCGGCCGGCGGGCTGCCGGCCGCGGGACTGCCGGTGGGGCCGGAGCCGGCGGTGGTGGTGCGGGAGTCGGCGGGGGCGGTGGCGGCGACCGGTCGGGCGAGCGGGCCGTCGGCGGGGCCGGCCGGGATCTGCTGGGTGAGCGCCTCCAGCGGGCGCAGGATGCCGTAGCCGAAGCGCTGGTCGGGCAGGTGGGCGCCCTGCAGGCTGGGGGTGACCAGGGCGGACTTGACCAGGCGGTCGGCGACCTGGCCGGCCGTCAGGTCGGGGTACTTGGCGCGGACCAGGGCGGCGGCGCCGGAGACGTAGGCGGTGGCGTCGGAGGTGCCTTCGCCGAGGCAGTACTTCTGGTCGTCGCAGGACCCGGCGGCGACGATGCCGACGCCCGGTGCGGCCAGCATGATCTGCGGGCCGAAGCTGGACTCGGCCCAGATGTCGAGTCCGCGGTCGACGGCGGAGACGGCGAGCACGCCGGGGCTGTCCGCGGGGCTGAGCACCCGGGCCTCGCCCTCGTTGCCGGCGGCGGCCACGATCAGGACGTCGTGCTTCACGGCGTACGCGACGGCCAGGCTGAGGGAGCGGCTGGCGCCGTCCTTGCCGCCGAGCGAAATGTTGATCACCTTGGCGCCGTGGTCGACGGCCCACCGGATGTCCTCGGGCACCGCGTCGTAGCCGCGGGCGTCGTCCTTGTAGATCGGCAGGATCTTGACGCCGGGGGCTATGCCGACCACGCCGTCCGCGCCGCCGGCGCCGTGGCCGTGACCGGCGATCAGGCTGGCCATGCTGGTGCCGTGCGGGTCGGCCGGGCTGGTGTTGAGGCCCTTGCCGCTGGGGTCGTAGCCGGGCAGCACCTGGCCGGTGAGGTCGGGGTGGCCGGCGTCGACGCCGCTGTCGATGACCGCGACGACCACGCCCTCGCCCTTGGTCACCTGCCAGACCTGGTCCAGCTTGAAGTAGGTGTTGGCCCACTGTTCTTCGCGCAGGTCGTCCGCGGCGGCCACCGGTGCGCCGGCGTACAGCGCCACGCCGGTCAGCAGTACGGCGCCGGCCATCCGCTGCGCTCGGCCGAGCAGCATCGTCCCCGTCCCCCTTCACCGGCCGCGCGGCCGGTCCCTGTCAGCTGGAAGCAGCGATGGTACCGGCCCCGACCTGCGGCGGCGCGCGGTTTCCGGGCCGCTCCCCCGACCGGGAACGCCGGACGGGAACAGCCGCCGGGACCACCCGAACGTGGACACCGGCCCGGGCCGCGCCCCCGACCGGGAACACCGACCGGGAGCACCGGCCGGGCGGCCGCCGCGGACCGACCGGTGGACGATCCGGCGTACCGGCCCGGAGCCCGTCAGCCGGCGATGGCGTCCTCGGGCAGGATCGGCAGCCGGCCGACCGGCAGGCCGGTGGCGGCCCGGACGGCCGCCGCCACGGCGGCCGGGGCGACCACGGCGGGCGGGGCGCTGACCGCCTTGGCGCCGAAGGTGGCGACCACGTCGCGCTCCTCCAGCAGGGCGGCGATCCGGATCTCCGGGGTGTCCAGGGCGGTCGGCAGCCGGTAGCCGGTGAGCGAGGGGTTGACCAGCCGGCCGCCCTCGGTGCGCAGGTCCTCCAGCAGGGCGAGGCCGACGCCCTGGGCGACCCCGGCTTCGATCCGGTCCTCGATCTGGCGCGGGTTGAGCGCCCGGCCGACGTCCTGGGCGACCGTCATCTCGACCACCCGGACCGCGCCGAGCTCGATGTCGACGTCGACCACGGCCCGCATCGCGCAGAACGCGATGGAGACGAAGGCGTCGCCCTGCCCGGCCTCGTCGAGCGGTTCGGTCGGGTGCGGGCGGCACTGGGCGGTGGCCCACAGCTCGCGGCCCTCCAGCGCCTCGGCGACCGGCATCCCGAGCACCCCGTCGTACGAGGTGATCTTGCCGTCGGCGATGGTGAGCAGTTCGACGGACATGCCGAAGTTGGCGGCGATCGGCTGCAGCATCTGGTGGCGGACCATCACGGCGGCCCGCTCGACCGCACCGCCGGACACCCAGGTGTGCCGGCCGCGGGCGGACGGGCCGGCGCCGGACTGGTCGCTGTCGACCGGCGCGATGTAGACCTCGCTGACGCCGAGCACGGACTGCACGATCTGCCGGGCGAGGGTGGCGAAGCCCTGGCCGGAGTCGACGGCGGCGCAGATCACGGTGGCGTGGTCGCCGTTGACCCGGACGGTGGCGGTGGAGACCTCGTCCTCGCCCTCGGCGCCGAGCATGTGCACCATGCCGACGGCGTAGCCGATGCCGCGCCGGACGGCGGCCGGGTCGCCCGCGCCGCCGGGGCCGCCGGGGAGCAGCCAGTCGGCCTCGGGGTCGTCGACGGGCAGGGCCGGCAGCGGCTGTTCGGCGATGGCGTCGAGCAGCGCGGTGACCGGGGCGGGGCAGGTGACGGGCTGTCCGGTGGGCAGCGGGTCGCCGGTGGCCATCGCGTTGCGGCGGCGGATCTCCAGCGGGTCGATGCCCACCTGGAGGGCCAGCTGGTCGAGCTGGGACTCGTACGCGAAGCAGGCCTGCAGGGCGCCCTCGCCGCGCATCCGGCCGGCCGGCGGGTTGTTGGTGCGCACCGCCCAGGCGTCGACGAAGACGTTGGGGCAGGTGTACGGGCCGACCGAGAAGGCGGTGGCGGCGGCCAGCGCCTCGGCGGAGACGTCGGCGTAGGCGCCGCCGTCCAGCAGGATCTGCGCCTCGACCTTGACCAGGCGGCCCTCGGCGTCGGCGTGGTGCCGGTAGCGCAGCAGGGCGGGGTGGCGGGTGGTGTGGGTGTGGAAGGACTCCTCGCGGGTGAGGGTCATCTTCACCGGGCGGCCGGTGCGCAGCGCGAGCAGGGCCAGGGTGACCTGGAAGGAGAGGTCCTCGCGGTCGGCGGTGGCGCCGGGCACACCGGTGACGACCAGCCGGACCCGGTCGGGTTCGAGGCCCAGGCAGGCGGCGGTGCGGTCGCGGTCGCCGTGCGGGTCGGTGGTGGAGAGGTGGAGTTCGACGCCGCCGTCGGGGCGGGGGACGGCGAGGCCGGCCTCGGCGCCGATCGGGGCGGGGTCCTGGCGGCCGACCTGGTAGAGCCCTTCGACGACGATCTCGCCGACCGCCTCGGGGTCGCCGGTGCGCAGCGGGAGGTGGCGGAAGAGGTTGCCGTCGGGGTGCAGCGGCGGGGCGTTGAAGGCGGCCTCGGGGTCGGTGACGGCCTCCAGCGGCTCGTACTCGACCACGATCAGCGAGGCGGCCAGCCGCGCGGTGTCGGGGTGGTCGGCGGCGACGGCGGCGACGGGTTCGCCGTGGTGGCGGACCACGCCGGCGGCCAGGATCGGGCGGTCGGCGACGATCGGGCCGTGCGGGGCGCCGTCGGCGGTGCCGTCGGGCCCGGGCGGCAGGTCGGCGGCGGTGACCACGGTGTGCACGCCGGGGACGGCGAGCGCGGCCGAGATGTCGACGGCGGCGATCCGGGCGTGCGGGTGCGGGGAGCGCAGGACCGCGCCCCAGAGCAGCCCCTCGGCCCAGAGGTCGGCGGCGTACGGGTAGATGCCGAGCGCCTTGGGCAGGGCGTCGGTGCGCAGCGGGGAACTGCCCAGGCCGAAGGGCTCGGCGGGCCCGTTCTCCTCGGGTGCGGCGGCGGGGGCGGCGGCCGGCGCGAGGTCGGTGGGCGAGGTCATGCGTGGCGGTCCTCAGGGATGGGGGCCACCCCGGGTGCGGGCTGGGGGTGGATGCCGTGGGCGGGGGTACTGCCGTCGTAGCCGGGGGTCTGGTGGCCGGGGGTCTCGTAGACCGGTCCGTCGTAGCCGGGGCCGTCGTACACCGGGCCGTCGTAGCCGGGGGAGTCGTACACCGGGGCGTCGTAGCCGGAGCCGTCGTAGCCGGGGCCGGGGTAGGCCGCCGGGTCGTAGCCGCCCGCCGGGGCGGCGGGGACGTGGCCGGGCAGCTGGTGGCCCTGCGGGTAGCCCGGGTGGCCGGTGCCGTGCGGGGGTGTGGGCAGGTACGGGGTGCCGTGGGCGGGGGTGGTGTCGGGACCGGGGCCGTCGTGCGCGGTGCCGTGCGCGGGGGTGGCCTCGTAGCCGGGGGCGCCCTCGTAGCCGGGGAGCCGGAAGTGGCCGGTGTCGTAGCCGGTGGGCTGCGGCGGTACGACGGGGTGGTGCCCGGTCCCGTACCCGGCCGGGTCGTAGCCGGGCGGCTGGTGGGCGGCCTGGTGGCCGTCGGCGGGGTGGGCGGCGTTGTGGACGCCGGTGCCCGCGGCGGTGGGCTGGTCGGGCCGGAACTGCTCGGCCTCGACCCACAGCTCGGAGTCGGCGTAGAGCGGCAGTTCGCCGGCCAGCGGGAGGTCGGCGACGGACTGCGCGACCGGCTGCGCGACCGGCTGGGCGGGCGGCTGCCGGTCGTCGGGGTGGCCGGAGCGCTGCGGTGCCACGCCCGGCAGGGTGTCGCCGGGCAGGGTGTCGTCGAGCCGTCCGGCGGTGTCGGGCGCGCCGGGGTCCTGGGCGGCGGCGGCCCGGGCGGCGGCCTCGGCCGCTTCGGCCTCCGCCTCCAGCTCGGCCTCGCGCTGCTCGGCGACGCTCTGGACGGCGGCCAGCACGCCCCGGTAGCCGGTGCAGCGGCAGAGGTTGCCGCACAGCGCCTGGCGGGCCTCGACGTCGCTGGGCCGGTGGTTGCGCTGGAGCAGGTCGTGGACGGCCATCGCGAGGCCCGGGGTGCAGTAGCCGCATTGGACGGCGCCGGACTCGGCCAGCGCCCGCTGGACGTCGCTGGGGCCGCCGGACTCCGACAGCCCCTCGACGGTGGCGATCTCGCTGTCGGCGGCCAGCGCGGCGGGCACCAGGCAGCCGGCCACCAGCTGGCCGTCGACCTGCACCGAGCAGGCCCCGCACTCGCCCTGCTCGCAGCCGCCCTTGGCGCCGGCCAGGCCGAGCCGTTCGCGCAGCACGTACAGCAGGCTCTCGCCGATCCAGGCGTCGGTGACGGGCCGTTCGAAGCCGTTGACGCGCAGCGTGTAGGAGGCGCACGGGCGTACGTCGCCGGCCAGCCCGGCAGGCTGCCCGGCCGGCTGCTCGATCGTCGGGTGGTCCGTCACTTCAGTGCCCTTCCCAGTGCCCGGCGGGCCAGTACGGCCACGGTACGCCGCAGCCGGACGGCGGTGGCGCCCGGCCCCTCGCCCGCGCCCTCGAGGGCGCCGTCGGGGATGCAGGCCCCCGCGACGTACTCGCCGAAGGCGGCCAGCGCGGCGGGGTCGATGGTGGTGGCGCCGTCCTCGCCGCGGGCGTCCCAGTCGATGCAGCCGGCCACCCAGGCCTCGGCCTCCAGCGGGCGCAGCGGCACCGGGGCGACGGCGCCGACGGCGCAGCGCACGGCGCGGCGGGCGGGGTCGAGGACCAGGGCGACGGAGGCGGTGGCGCGGGCCGGGCCGCTGCGGCCGGTGGACTTCAGGAAGACCTGGGGGGCGTGCAGCAGCGGCACCCGGACCCAGGTGAGCAGTTCGCCGGGGCGGATCGGGTCGAGGCCGGTGAGCAGGTGGCTGACGGGCACCTCGCGGGTGGACCCGGCGCGGGCGAGGGTGGCGGTGGCCTCGAGCGCGGCGAGGACGGGGAGGGTGTCGCCGGTGGCGGCGGCGGTGGCGAGGTTGCCGCCGAGGGTGCCGACGTTGCGGACCTGCGGGGGGCCGGCGGTGCGGGCGGCGTCGGCGAGCGCGGGGATCAGCGCGGCGAAGTCGGGGCGGTCCATCCGGGCGTGGGTGAGGCCGGCGCCGAGGACGGCGGTGCCGCCGTCCTCGTAGCGCCAGCCGCGCAGTTCGGTGATCCGGCCGAGGCCGATCAGGGCGGCGGGGCGGAGCCGGCCGGCGTTGACGGCCTCCATCAGGTCGGTGGCGCCCGCCACCGGAACCGCGCCCGGGGTGGCGGCCAGCGCCTCGACGGCCTCGTCGACCGAGGCCGGCAGCATGATCGTCCGGTTCACCAGGATTCCACCGTGCTCCACTTGCTCATCAACTGCCCGGCCCTCCCGCGGCCTCGGTCGTCCGTCGGCCGGGGACGCCCTCGGGCGGTGCGACCTGGCCCGTAGGGTACGGGCGATCGGGCCGGGTTGGGCAACTCTGGCACACAATGTTCGGTGATCATTTCCCGGGTCTCGGGCGGCCGCCGGGAATCCCGGACAAGTCAGGGCAATTGTCGGTCACCCGCCGTCGACAGCCGGTCGACTGTTCACCTGATCTTGACGTCACCGGGCACCCGGGGGTTCCCCGCCGCCGTCCCCCGCGCACCCTCGCGCGCGGGGGACGGCGGCGGGGCTCAGGCGGTCGGCGGCGGGCCGTCGGACGGGCGGCCGACCACCCCGGGCCGGCGCTGCCACGGGCGGGGCCCCTCGGGCCGGCGGTACTCGACGCCGAGCGCGTCCAGGCGCCGGTAGTGGGCGGCCATCCGGCGCTCGAAGCCGGAGAAGTCGCGGGCCGCCGGGTCCCGCGGCAGGTCGGACCAGGCCACCTCGGCGAAGGCCGCCAGCCGCGGGAAGGCGCGGTAGTCGACGTCCCGGGCGTCGTCCATGAACTCGGTCCACAGGTTGGCCTGGGTGCCCAGCACGTGGGCGGCGGCCGCGGCGTCCAGCTCGGCCGGGACCGGTTCGAAGCGGTAGACGTCCTCCAGGGTGCGGACGTACCCGACCGGGATCGGCTCGTCCTCGCCGGGCGCCTGCCGGTGGTCCAGGTAGACGTACTGCTCCGGGCACATCACCACGTCGTGCCCGGCCCGGGCGGCCGCCACCCCGCCCGCGTACCCGCGCCAGGAGGACACCGCGGCGCCGGGCGCGAGGCCGCCCTCCAGGATCTCGTCCCAGCCGATCAGCCGGCGTCCGCGCTCGGCCAGCCAGTGGTCGAAGTGCCGGATGAACCAGCTCTGCAGCTCGTCCTCGTCGGCCAGCCCCAGCTCCTTGATCCGGGCCTGGGCGGCCGGGCTGGCCCGCCACTGCTCCTTGGGGCACTCGTCGCCGCCGAGGTGGACGAACCGGGACGGGAAGACCTCCAGCACCTCCTCCAGGACTCCCTCGAAGAAGCGAAGGGTCCGTTCGGAGACGTTCAGCACATTGGGGTTGATCCCCCAGTCCGTCCACACCCCGAGCGCGGCGGTGTCCACCACGTCGGTGTTGCCGAGTTCCGGGTACGCGGCGATGGCGGCCTGGGAGTGGCCCGGCAGGTCGATCTCGGGGACGACGGTGATGTGCCGCTTGGCCGCGTACGCGACGATCTCGCGCAGGTCGTCCTTGGTGTAGTAGCCGCCGTGCGGGCGGTCGTCGCGGCGGTCGGCGGCCCGGAAGCCGACCATCGAGCGCTCCCGCCAGGCGCCGACCTCGGTGAGCCGGGGGTGGCGCTCGATCTCGATCCGCCAGCCCTGGTCGTCGGTCAGGTGCAGGTGCAGGACGTTGAGCTTGTGCGCGGCCATCAGGTCGAGGAAGCGCAGCACGTCCGACTTGGGCAGGAAGTGCCGGGAGACATCCAGCAGGACGCCGCGCCAGCCGAACCGGGGCGCGTCCTCGATCGAGACGCTCGGGACCTTCCACGGCTCGCCGGTGATCGGCGCCCGGCGGAACGCGGCCGGGCCGAGCAGCTGGCGGAAGGTCTGCGCGGCGTAGAACAGGCCGGGCCGCCCGCCTCCGGCGAGCCGGGCGCCGTACACGTCGACGGTGATCCGGTAGGCCTCACGGCCGCGCTCGGCGCGCAGCCGCTCGTCGAGGACCAGGGTGACCGAGTCGGCGGACCGGTTCGCCTGCTCCGGCGTGCAGGCGTCCAGGGTGAAGCCGGTCGCGGCGGAGAGCTCGGAACGCAGCCAGCGGGCCACGCCCTGGGCGCCCTGGTCGGCGCCGATCCGGGTGGTCGGCCGGAGCTGGAACGTCCACTCGTGGGGCTCCCACTCGTCGACGTGGTTCGGGGCGGGGATGAGATCCATGCGGCTCATCCTGCCCCGCCACCACCCGAGTGGCATAGACCAATGCCCGGGCCGGTCGACCCGGCCCGGCGGCCGGCCGGGCTCAGCCCTGGTTGTCGTCGCCGCCCTTGGGGGTGCCGAGCCCCTCGAAGATCTCCTTGCACATCGGGCAGACCGGGTACTTCTTCGGGTCGCGGCCCGGGACCCAGACCTTGCCGCAGAGCGCCACCACGGGGCTGCCGGAGAGCGCGCTCTCCATGATCTTGTCCTTCTGGACGTAGTGCGCGAAGCGCTCGTGGTCGCCGTCGCCGTGCGACACCTGGGGGACGGGCTCGACCAGGGTGCCGGTGCCGAGGCCGCGCTCGGGCTCAAGAGTGCTCATGGGTGCCAATTCTATGGCGGCCGCCGGGAACCGGGCCAGTACCGCCCCGGCGGGCCCGCGGGAGCGGCGCGCGGCCTAGTTCAGCGTCGGGTTGTCCGGGTACGTGGCGAGCATCGCCAGCGGGCCGCGCTGGCGGCGCAGCACCGAGCGCCAGAGCCGGTCCGGGTCGGGGCAGGAGACGTCGCCGGGCTCGCAGTCGGCGAGGTACCAGGCGCCGTCGGCGATCTCCGCCTCCAGCTGGCCGGGCGACCAGCCCGCGTAGCCGGCGAACACCCGCAGTGCCCCGAGTTCGCCCGCCAGCACCTCCGGCGGGGCCTCCAGGTCGACCAGCCCGATGGCGCCGTGCACCCGGCGCCAGCCGAGCGGTTCGGCGTGACCCTCCTCACCCGGGACGACCGCGATGGCGAGTGCCGAGTCGAGCGCGACCGGCCCGCCCTGGAAGATCACCGACGGCTGTCCGGTCAGCTCCGCCCAGGCGTCCAGGACCGCGGCGACCTCCACCGGGGTCGGCCGGTTCAGCACCACGCCGAGCGCGCCCTGCGGGTCGTGGTCGAGGAGAAGCACCACGGTACGGGCGAAGTTGGGGTCGGTGAGGACCGGGGTCGCGACGAGCAGTCGGCCGGTGTGCGAGGGGGCCGGTGTCATGCCAGACATGATCCCGCAGCCGGGCCGGGGAAGGGCGTCCAACACGGAACCTCCGCGAACCGCTTCCCCACCCGTTCGGCTCAGTCGGCAGCCCGCCGGAGGCCGCCCGGGAGCATGATCACCAAAGGGACACACGGGAACCAATCGCCCGCCTACTACCATCTACGTTTGGTGGTGCGCATTTCGCGGGTGGAACCCGTCCCACAGCGGTCCCAGAAGCCCGCCGCCTCCGCCCTGTCCTCCCCCCGGCACCCGGATTGCGAGAACGATGATCGACGACGTCCTGCTGGTCCACGGCGGTAATCCGCTCGAAGGCGAGATCCAGATCCGTGGTGCGAAGAACCTGGTCCCCAAGGCCATGGTCGCCGCGCTGCTCGGCCAGGGCCCCAGCAGGCTGCGCAACGTCCCCGACATCCGTGATGTCAAGGTGGTGCGCGGCCTGCTCCAGCTGCACGGGGTGACCGTGCGCACCGGCGACGAGGACGGCGAGCTGATCCTCGACCCCTCGCACGTGGAGAGCGCCAACGTCGCCGACATCGACGCGCACGCCGGTTCCTCGCGCATCCCGATCCTGTTCTGCGGCCCGCTGCTGCACCGCCTCGGCCACGCCTTCATCCCGGGCCTGGGCGGCTGCGACATCGGCGGCCGGCCGGTCGACTTCCACTTCGAGGTGCTGCGCCAGTTCGGCGCCTCGATCGAGAAGCACCCGCAGGGCACCTACCTGGTCGCCCCGCAGCGGCTGCGCGGCACCAAGATCGAGCTGCCGTTCCCCTCGGTCGGCGCGACCGAGCAGGTGCTGCTCACCGCCGTCCTCGCCGAGGGCGTCACCGAGCTGCGCAACGCGGCCATCGAGCCGGAGATCGTCGACCTGATCTGCGTGCTGCAGAAGATGGGCGCGATCATCTCGATGGGCACCGACCGCACCATCCTGATCACCGGTGTGGACGAGCTCGGCGGCTACAACCACCGCGCCCTGCCGGACCGCCTGGAGGCGGCCTCCTGGGCCTGCGCGGCGCTGGCCACCAAGGGCGACATCTACGTCCGCGGCGCCCGCCAGCTGGAGATGATGACCTTCCTGAACACCTTCCGGAAGGTCGGCGGCGCCTTCGAGGTGGACGACGAGGGCATCCGGTTCTGGCACCCGGGCGGCGAGCTCAAGGCGATCGCCCTGGAGACCGACGTGCACCCCGGCTTCCAGACCGACTGGCAGCAGCCGCTGGTGGTCGCGCTCACCCAGGCCAACGGCCTGTCCATCGTGCACGAGACGGTGTACGAGTCGCGGCTCGGCTTCACCGGCGCGCTGAACCAGATGGGCGCCCACATCCAGCTGTACCGCGAGTGCCTGGGCGGTACGCCGTGCCGCTTCGGCGCCCGCAACTTCAAGCACTCGGCGGTCGTCTCCGGCCCGTCCAAGCTGCTCGGCGGCGAGCTGGTCATCCCGGACCTGCGCGGCGGCTTCTCGTACCTGATCGCGGCGCTGGCGGCCGAGGGCACCTCGACCGTGCACGGCATCGACCTGATCAACCGCGGCTACGAGAACTTCATGTCCAAGCTGCGTGACCTCGGGGCGCACATCGAGCTCCCCAGCGAGGAACTGGTCGCGACCGCCTGACGGCCGCACCACGCACTGTGGCCGGGTCCCCCGCGGGGGACCCGGCCACAGTGCGTTCGGCGTGGGCTCCGAGGAGCCCCGCGTCACTTGCCCTTGGCGGCTTCCTTGAGCTTCGAGCCGGCGCTGACCTTGACGCTGTAACCGGCCGGGATCTGGATCGGGTCGCCGGTCTGCGGGTTGCGGGCGGTGCGGGCGGCGCGGAGGGTGCGCTCGAAGGTCAGGAAACCGGGGATGGTGACCTTCTCGTCGCCCTTGGCGACGACCTCGCCGGTGATCTCGGCGAAGGCGGCCAGCACGGCGTCGGCGTCCTTGCGGGTCACCTCGGCGCGCTCGGCCAGCGCGGCCACCAGCTCACTGCGGTTCATGTGTACTCCTGTGGTCTGTTGCTCTGCTGCGGGCAAGGGCCCGCCGATGCCCGCCAGGGGCACCCGGGGGGCCGTCGCTCCGCACACTGTGCTCATTCAGGCGATAGGTGGTCAGGGGCCGGGCTCGCACCCCAAAGCGCCGCAAACTGCCCGCCTGGGAACGAATCCTGCCCCGACCGGCACTGAGAAAGCCAATCGGGCATTGGCGGGGTTGACCCGAACAGCGCCCGCCCCACGGAGTTGTGACGCTCCGTCGGCTCCGGGTGACCCGGTGCGGGCGGCGGTCGGGACGACTCGCCGAGATGCCTGAGGGGACGTTCCGTACTTGTCGGACACGCCGCCCCATGCAGGGCTACCGTACGCCCTGGCACCGACAAGCCCAAACACGCCCCTGCCCTTGTGTCGCAAGGGCTCGGGGCGTGCGGGGACGGTCAGGTGCGCCAATCGGACATTTGACCGATCGCCGGCGGCCTCCCGGTCAGAGCCGGACCGCCGGGAAGGCGGCCGTGTCGAGGGTGCCCACGATGCCGGCGGTGGGCCTCGACGGGGCCGGCTCCTCGCCGCCCCGGGCGGCCAGCGCGGCGTCCCGGACGGCCGCCGCGACGGTCTTGGCGACGTCGGGGTGGAAGACGCTCGGGATGATGTAGTTCGGGTTCAGCTGGTCGTCCGCGACGGTGGTGGCCAGCGCCCGGGCGGCGGCCAGCATCATCTCGGTGTTCACGGTGTGGCTCTGGGCGTCCAGCAGGCCGCGGAAGACGCCGGGGAAGACCAGCACGTTGTTGATCTGGTTCGGGAAGTCGCTGCGGCCGGTGGCGACCACCGCGGCGCTCTGCCGGGCGACGGCCGGGTCGACCTCGGGGTCCGGGTTGGCGAGCGCGAAGACGATCGCGTTCTCGGCCATGGTGGCCAGGTCGTCGCCGTCCAGCACGTTCGGGGCCGAGACGCCGATGAAGACGTCGGCGCCCGCCACGGCCTCCTTGAGGCTGCCGGTGCGCCCCGAGCGGTTGGTGTGCTCGGCGATCCACCGCAGGCTGTCGTTGAGGTCGTCACGGCCCTGGTGGACCACGCCGCGCACGTCCGCCACGGTGGCGTGCTCCACGCCCGCGGCCAGCAGCAGCTTGAGGATCGCGGTGCCGGCCGCGCCGGCGCCCGACATCACCACCCGGATGTCGGAGATCTCCTTGCCGACCACCTTGAGCGCGTTGGTGAGCGCCGCCAGCACCACGATCGCGGTGCCGTGCTGGTCGTCGTGGAAGACCGGGATGTCCAGCGCCTCGCGCAGCCGGGCCTCGATCTCGAAGCAGCGCGGCGCCGAGATGTCCTCCAGGTTGATGCCGGCGAAGCCCGGGGCGATGGCCTTGACGATCGCCACGATCTCGTCGGCGTCCTGGGTGTCCAGGCAGATCGGCCAGGCGTCGATCCCGGCGAACCGCTTGAACAGCGCCGCCTTGCCCTCCATCACCGGCAGCGCGGCCTTCGGGCCGATGTTGCCCAGGCCCAGCACGGCGGAGCCGTCGGTGACCACGGCGACGCTGTTGCGCTTGATGGTCAGGCGGCGGGCGTCCTCGGGGTTCTCCGCGATGGCCATGCAGACCCGCGCCACGCCCGGGGTGTAGATCATGCTCAGGTCGTCACGGTTGCGGATCGGCAGCTTCGAGGACATCTCGATCTTGCCGCCGAGGTGCATCAGGAAGGTCCGGTCGGAGACCTTGCCGATGGTCACGCCGTCGATCGCGCGCAGCTTCTCGACGATCTCCTCACCGTGCGCCACCGAGAAGGCGGCCACCGTCACGTCGATCCGCAGCGCCTCCAGCCCGGAGGCCGTGACGTCGAGACCGGTGACCGAGCCGCCGGAGGACTCGACGGCGGTGGTGATCGAGCTCACCGCGTTGCCCGTGGCCGGAACCTCCAGCCGCACCGTGATCGAGTTCGAGACACTGGGCACCGTCGCCATCGACGTCCTTCTTCCGTCCGTGATCGGGGCTCTGGGGCTGCGACTTCAACATAATGTTGAATGGCGCGCCCTGCGCATGCTAGACCTCGATCGTCGCACCTACCAGTGGGTACCCAGAAATAAGGTTCCGCCACTGTGCACAGTCCACAAACGGGCCCCGGCCGTCCTGGGCACCCGTCCGAAAAACTGCCGCGGCCACCTTGGATCCCCGGGGCGATGCGTTACATTGGACGGGACACCGGCTCGATCCAAGCCCCCGGGCCCAACCTTCGTCGCTACGAGCGACCACTTGCCGCGAGGCGAGCATGGCGGGTCGGTGTCATTACTCGTGGCGAAGGCCCCCACCGGCAGGTGGGGGCCTTCGCCGTGTCCGGGACCGCTCAGCCGTGCAGCAGGGCGGGCACCCCGGCCGCGTCCGGCAGGTCGTCCGGGCCGGAGAGCACCGTCAGCCGCTGGGTGGCCCGGGTCAGCGCCACGTACAGCACCCGCAGGCCCGCCTCCGACTCGCCCGCGATACCGGTCGGGTCGGCGACCACCGTCGCGTCGTACTCCAGGCCCTTGGCCTCCAGGCTGCCCAGCGCCACCACCCGGCCGCCCAGGCCCTCGGCCCAGCCCGCCGCCTCGGCCCGGCGGTCCATCGGGACCACCACCGCCACCGTGCCGTCCACCTCGTCCAGCAGCCGCACCAGCTCGGCCCGCGCCGCGGCCGCGAAGGCCTCCGGCGCCGGGTCGGTGACGGCCGCGAACCGCGGCTCGACCCCGGTCGAGCGGACCGCGCTCGGCGACGGCGTGCCGGGCGCCGCCAGCGCCAGCACCTTGGCCGCCACCTCGGCGATCTCCGCCGGGTTGCGGTAGTTCACCGTCAGGGTGTGCCGGCGCCGCGGCTTGCCCGCCAGGATCTCGTCGAGCGCGGCCTGCGCCTCCTGCGGGTGCGGCCAGGAGCTCTGCGCCGGATCGCCCACGATGGTCCAGGTGGCCATCCGGGCCCGGCGGCCGATCATCCGCCACTGCATCGGGGTGAGGTCCTGGGCCTCGTCCACGATGATGTGCGCGTACTCGCGGCGCTCCACCGGGACCGCGGCGCGCTGCCGGGACATCCGGTCGGCGTAGGTGGTGACCTCGTCCAGACCGCTCAGCAGGTCCACCGCGTCCACCTCCCGGACCTTCGGCCGGGCCGGCTCGCCGAGCAGCAGCTGCAGCTCGTCCACCAGCGCCACGTCGTGCGCCGACAGCGGGCCGCGGCCCTGGTCGTCCAGGTGCCGCCAGGAGCCCGCCAGCAGCCGCGCCTCCTCCGGGGTGACCGCCCGGCGGGCGATCCGGTTCAGGTGCCGGGACTGCCGCATGGTGGCCAGCACCTGGCGCGGGGTGACCGCCGGCCACCAGGCGTCCAGGAACGCCAGGAACGGCGCCTCGTCCGACACGTACTCGTCGAAGGACTCCCGCTCCTCCTGCCGCTGCTCCCGCTCGGCGTGGCTGACCGGCTTCGGCAGGTGCCGGACTGCGACCGACCAGAGCGCGTCCAGCAGCAGCCGGCGGGCGCGCGGACGCAGCAGGTTCAGCGGCGTGCCGCCGCTGCCCAGCACGTTGCCGCGGACCGCCCGCAGTCGCCCGGCGTCCAGCCGCAGCGCCTGGCCGCGGGCGAACACCCGCAGCTCGGCCGGCTCGTTCAGCTCCAGCGCCGCCCGGGCCGCCCGGCGCAGCAGCTGCACCATCCGCGACGACCCCTTGACCCGGGCCGCCTCCGGCGTGTCGTACCGCTCGGCCTCGATCCCGTCGACCAGGCTGCCGACCGCCCGGATCGCGACCTGGCCCTCCTCGCCGAGCGAGGGCAGCACGCCCTCGGTGTACGAGACCAGCAGCGCGGTCGGGCTGACCACCAGGATGCCCCCGGCGTACCGGCGGCGGTCCTGGTAGAGCAGGAACGCGGCCCGGTGCAGCGCGACGGCCGTCTTCCCGGTGCCCGGACCGCCGGTGACCAGCGTGGCACCGGCCGCGGCGGCCCGGATGACCTCGTCCTGCTCCTTCTGGATCGAGGAGACGATGTCGCGCATCGAGTGGCTGCGGGCCCGGCCCAGCGACGCCATCAGCGCGCCGTCGCCGACCACCGCCAGCTCGCGGCCGTCCAGGGTGGGGGTCAGGTCGGGGCGCAGCAGGTCGTCCTCGACGCCGATCACCTTGCGGCCCTTGGAGCGGATCACCCGGCGGCGGACCACCCGGCCCGGCTCCAGCGGGGTGGCCCGGTAGAACGGCGCCGCGGCCGGCGCCCGCCAGTCGATGACCAGCGGGCCGAACTCGGCGTCGAGCACGCCGAGCCGCCCGATGTGCAGGGTCTCCGCGACGGCCGGGTCGGCCGGGTCCATCGGGGTCTGCGACGGGATCCCGTGCTCCTCCGGGGCGTCCGCCTGCTGCAGGTCGATCCGGCCGAACAGGAAGTCCTCGAACTCGCTGTTCAGCCGGTGCAGGTGCGCGCCGGCCCGGTAGACCTGGGCGTCCCGCTCCGCGAGCGCGCCGGGGGTGCCGACCTGTACGCGCTTGGCGGCGTCCTCGAGGATGTACTCGGCCTCGGCGAGCTTCTCCTCCAGGCGGTGGTAGACGGTGTCGAGGTGCTGCTGCTCCTCCGCGATCTCACGGTCGCGGACCGTGTCTTGCTGGGTGGTGGTACTGCTGTGGTGCTGGGCTGAGCCGTGCGCGCCCAAGGAGCCCCCTGAGGTACGTCCTGCGGGTGGTGAGGGAGACCGCCTCCACGAGAAAGGCGGACGGATGATCCTACGCCCTCCCCCACCCCTGCCCCCAGCCCACACCCCTGACCACCCCCAGGGGCACCACCCGCTGGGGCGCGGGGCACCTCCCCCAGTGGCACCTCCAGGGGCGCGGGGAACTGCGCGGGATCGGAAGGCACCTGCCCGCAGCCTCCCGGCTTCGCGCAGTTCCCCGCGCCCCTGGGGGCCTGGCGGCCCGCCCCGGGGGGTAGCACGCGGAATCGGCGAGTACCGGCCCACGGCCTCCCGGCTTCGCGCAGTTCCCCGCGCCCCTGGAAGCGTGGCCGCCTGCGCCCCTGGGGGTACCGCCCGCAGGCGTCAGGTGGTGCCGTACTTCTCCCCCGGGTCGGTGACCGGGTCCAGGGCGAGGCGGTAGCCGCGCTTGACGACGGTGGTGATCAGGCCGGGCGTGCCGAGGGCGGTCCGCAGCCGGGCCATCGCGCTCTCCACCGCGTGCTCGTCCTCCCCGCTGCCCGGCAGGGCCCGGAGCAGGTCGGCCCGCGACACCACCCAGCCCGGCCGCTGCGCCAGCACCCGCAGCAGCGCCATCCCCGCGGGCGGCACCGGCCGCAGCTCCCCGTCGACCAGCGCCGCCTGCCCCCGCAGCTCCAGCCGGCGCCCGGCCACCGCCAGGCCGCGGGAGCGCCGGGGCAGCTCGGCGGTGAGGACCTGCACCATCGCCCCGAGCCGCATCCGCTCGGGCCAGATCGCCGGTACGTCGGCCTCGTCCAGCGGGGCCGCGGTGACCGGCCCCACGCAGACCGGCAGCACCTCGCGCCGCAGGGCGTGCAGCAGTTCGCCGGTCCGGCCGCGTTCGGCGGCGCGCTCCAGCAGGCTCAGCACGGCCGGGGCGCTGGTGAAGGTGACGGCGTCCAGGGCGCCGCCGCAGCAGGCGTCCAGGAGCCGGTCGAGCGGCGCCGGGTCGACCGGCGGCAGCCAGCGGTAGACCGGGACCTCCACCACGTCCGCGCCGGCCGCGGTGAGCGAGTCGACGAAGCCGCGCAGCGGTGCGCCGTGCAGCTGGACGGCGATCCGGCGCCCGTCGACGCCCTGGTCCAGCAGGTGGGTGAGGACCTCGGCGGAGGACTCGGACTCCGGTGACCACTGCTCGCGCAGTCCGGCGGCCCGGATCGCGCCCTTGGCCTTGGGGCCGCGGGCGAGCACCTCGGCCTTGCCGAGGCGGGCGGTCAGCTCGTCGCCGAGCCCCCAGCCCTCCGCGGCCTCGATCCAGCCGCGGAAGCCGATGCCGGTGGTGGCGACGGCGATGTCGGGCGGGTCGGCAACCAGGGTGCGGGTGGCGGCGAGCAGTTCGGTGTCGTCGGAGAGCGGGACGATCCGCAGGGCGGGCCCGCGCAGGACGGCGGCGCCGCGGCGCTGGAGCAGCGCGGCGAGTTCGTCGGCGCGGCGGGCCGCGGTGATCCCGACGGTGAAGCCGGCCAGTGGCGGCACCGGGTCGGCGGGCTGACGGTCGGTCTGGTCGGCCATGGCGTGCGGTCCTTCGGTGGTGCGCCCCGCGGCCGTCGCGGGCCGCGGGGTGGGGTGGGTGGACGGCCATCGTCGCGGGCGGGCGTCACCGTCCCGGGTCGTCCCGGTGTCGGTGGTGTTTCACGATCGCGCCCGGCCCGGGTGCGGCCGGGTGGTCAGACCCCGGCCAGGGCGGGGGCGCCGGCGGCGGCCGTGGCGCCGCGGGGGCGGCGCAGGTAGACCGTCCGGGTGAGGGCGGCACAGACCGCGTACGCGGCCAGGAAGGACAGGAAGGCCGGGGTGCCGGTGCCCACGGTCAGGAAGGACTGCCGGAAGGCGAGGTTGATCAGCAGGCCGCCGAGCGCCCCGACCGCACCGATCACGCCGATCGCCGCGCCGGACATCCGCCGCGAACGGGCGGCGGCGAGCTCGGGGTCGGCGCCGGCGGCGATCCGGTTCCGGGCCTCGGCCTCGAAGATGCCCGGGATCATCTTGTAGGTGGAGCCGTTGCCGATCCCGGCGAAGACGAACAGCCCGATGAACCCGGTCAGGAAGACCGGCAGCGAGCGTTCGGCGGAGGCGTAGCCGACCAGGGCGGTGGCGGCGGCCATCGCGGCGAAGTTCCAGAACGTGATCCGGGCGCCGCCCCAGCGGTCGGCCAGCCGGCCGCCGAGCGGGCGGATCAGCGAGCCGAGCAGCGGGCCGATGAAGGTGAGCTGGGCGGCCTGCAGCGGGGTACGGCCGAACTGGTTCTGCAGGACCAGCCCGAAGGCGAAGGAGAAGCCGATGAACGAGCCGAAGGTGCCGATGTACAGCACCGACATCAGCCAGGTGTGCTTCTCCCGGACGACCTCCGCCAGTGCCCCGCGGTCGCCGCGCATCGGGGCCAGGTTGTCCATGCCCAGCGCCGCGCAGGTGGCCGCGACGACGATCAGCGGCAGGTAGATGCCCAGGACCAGCCGGGGGTGCCCGGCTCCGGCCCAGGTGATGACGGCGAGCGCGACCAGCTGGATCACCGGGACGCCGATGTTCCCGCCGCCGGCGTTGAGTCCGAGCGCCCAGCCCTTGCGGCGCTGCGGGAAGAACGCGTTGATGTTGGTCATGGAGGAGGCGAAGTTGCCGCCGCCGAGTCCGGTGAGGGCGGCCACCAGCAGGAAGGTGGTGTAGGTGGTCCCCGGGTGCATCACGTAGGCGGCGGCCAGCGTCGGCAGGAGCAGGAGCAGGGCGGAGACCACCGTCCAGTTCCGGCCGCCGAAACGCCCGACGGCGACGGTGTAGGGGATCCGGACGAATGCGCCGACCAGGGTCGGCATCGCGACCAGGAAGAACTTCCCGGCCGGGTCGATGTGGTAGCCCTTGCCCATGAAGAGCACCATCACCGACCACAGGCTCCAGATCGAGAAGCCGATGTGCTCGGAGAGGATGGAGAGGATCAGGTTGCGGTTGGCGATCCGCCTGCCGGATTTCTCCCAGAATTCCGTGGACTCCGGTTCCCACCGCTGGATCCAGCGGCCGCCGGTTCTGTCCTGCCGTGCCGTGTCCGCACTCATCGGGTGGCTCCTCCGCCTGCCGGGTGGCTCTGTGGTCCCGACGGTAGGAGTCCGGGGTTTCGGCGGGGTTGTGCGCTGTGAAGCCGGCGGAACGGTCCACTCACCGGGGCGGCCCGGCCGGTGTGAGGACGGCCCGGGCGCGCGGCCGGCGGTGCCGGGCCCGGAACGCACGAAGGCCGCCCTCCGGGTGGAAGGCGGCCTGCATGCACATGGGGCGGTGGAGATGCCGGGAATCGAACCCGGGTCCAGTGCAGCGGATTCAGGACTTCTCCGAGCGCAGTCCGCTGTGATTTTCTCGGCCCTGGCAGTCACGCGGACAAGCCGCCAACAGGCCCAGCTGCTGTTTGATTTCCCATCCGCCCTCGCAGCCCGGGCGGACGGTTGAGTTCCCTAGATTATGCCAGGATCCGGGTCGGGAACTTCCCGGGCTGACACCCATTCACTCTGGCAGACTAGGCTGCGAGAGCGAACTGCTGGGAATCGCGCTTAGAGTTGGCGATTATTTTTTTGCGACAGATGGTTAACGAGATCATTGCCGCGTTCCTCGGCTCGCTTCTCCTGTTTCGACCAACACTGTCGAAACCGATCATCCCCATGTTGATTTGAAAAACAGCTCCGGCGGGCAGGCCCTCCGGTGATGCTCGGCCCATAGTACGCGCTGTGACCGACGAGGGTCCAGCAGATTAACGCTGGCGACGGCGCGCGGCGGCCACCGCGCGGTCGGACTCGCGCCGGTCCTGCTGCTCACGCAGGGTCTGGCGCTTGTCGTACAGCTTCTTGCCGACCGCCAGGGCGATCTCCAGCTTCGCCCGGCCGTCCTTGAAGTACAGCGAGAGCGGTACCAGGGTGTGACCGGTCTCCCGCACCTTGGACTCGATCTTGCGGATCTCCAGCTTGTGCAGCAGCAGCTTGCGCTTGCGCCGCGCCGAGTGGTTGGTCCAGGTCCCCTGGGTGTACTCGGGGATGAAGAGGTTGTCGACCCACGCCTCCCCGCCCTGGATGTACGCGTACCCGTCGACCAGGTTGGCCCGCCCCTCGCGGAGCGACTTCACCTCGGTACCGGTCAGCACCATGCCGCACTCGTAGGTGTCGAGGATGGTGTACTCATGCCGCGCCTTCTTGTTCTGCGCGACCAGCTTGTGTCCCTTTTCCTTTGCCATAGCGCCGATCATTCTCGCATCCCGGCGCCACCGTCGGCAGCCCCTTTAGCCGGGGGCGCCCTGCCGTGTCCCCAGACCGGCCAGCACCCGCAGGGCCAGCGCCGCCGGATCGTCGGCCGGCTGGGCGGGGACGTCGGGCACCACGCCGGTGCCGTCCGGCGAGCGCCCCGAGGGCGTGGCGTAGCGGCCGACGGTCAGTTCCAGCACCGAGCCGTCGGCGAGCCGGCTGGGCTGCTGCACGGTGCCCTTGCCGAACGTCCGGCTGCCCACCAGGACGGCCCGGCAGCGGTCCTGGAGGGCGCCCGCCAGCAGCTCGGCGGCGCTCATGGTGCCGCCGTCGACCAGCACCACCAGCGGGGTCGCGGTGTCACCGCCGGGGGCGGCGGTCAGCTCGCGGTCCTCGCCGCGCGCCTGGTAGGACGCCACCGGCCCGCCGTCCAGGAACAGCGAGGCGGTGGCCACCGCCTCCTCCACCAGGCCGCCGGAGTTGCCGCGCAGGTCCAGCACCACCGCGTGGGCGCCGCGGACGGCCTCCCGCACCTGGCCGGACACCCCGCTGGTGAAGGCCCGGACGGCGACCTCGGTCACTCCGGGCGCCGGGTGCCGTACGGCCACCTCGCGGGTCGCCAGCTCGGCGCGGGTCAGCACCAGGTCGCGACCGGGCCCGCCGGCCCGCTGGACGGCGACCGCCACGGTGGACCCGGCCTGCCGGCCGCGCAGCCGGGCCACCACGTCCGTGACGGGCAGCTGGTCGGCCGCCGCGCCGTCGACCCGCAGCAGCCGGTCGCCGACCGCGATCCCGGCCTCGGCCGCCGGACTGCCGGGCAGCACGTCCGAGACGGCCGTGGAGCCGTCCGCGGCCCGGCCCACCGACAGGCCGACCCCGGGGTAGCGCCCGCCGGTGAAGTCCGCGTACTCCTCGGGGCTCAGGTGGGCCGCCCAGCGGTCGCCGCTGGCGCCGACCAGCTGTTCGGCCTGCAGCGGGGTGAGGTCGGCGCCCGCGGGGTCGCCGAGGCCGGTCCCGATCCCGGCCGGGCGCGGTGCAGGCGCCGGCGGCTCGCCCCAGGCCCCGGAGGCGGCGCCGGCCAGCAGCACCACGCCGAAGACCACGCTGAGCGTGGCCCCCTGTCGCACCCGCCGCGCTGTCACCATGCACCGGAGTCTAGGGCGCGCCCGGGGCCGTGGGCGCCGAATGCGGTCCGCGACGACGCACGGCGGCCCCGGACGGCGCAGGGCCGACCGGGGCCGCCAGGGCCGGAACTGACCGGCGGTCAGACCTTGAGGTACTTGCGCAGGGTGAAGAAGGCCGCGATGCCGGCCATCGCCATACCGACCACCACCAGCAGCGGGATCACCGTCAACACCGAGGACAGGCCGATGAAGTGGATGAACAGCACGCGCTGCGCCAGCCAGTGCTGGACGAAGAAGTGCCCGGCCAGCAGCAGCCCGGAGGCCATCGTCGCGCCGAGCAGCGCGGCGAACGCGGCCTCCGCGATGAACGGCATCTGGACGTAGAAGTTGGAGGCGCCCACCAGGCGCATGATGCCGGTCTCGCGCCGCCTGCTGAACGCCGACACCCGGACGGTGTTGACGATCAGCAGCAGGGCGACGAAGAGCATCAGCACCATGATCACGAAGGCGGCGGTCTGCAGACCGTTCAGCAGACCGAACAGGTTCTCCAGGATCTTCCGCTGGTCCTCGACCGACTTCACGCCCGGCTTGCCGGCGAAGGCGCTCTGGATCACGTCGTACTTGGTCGGGTCGACCAGCTTGATCCGCCAGGACTGCGGCATCGCCTCCGCGCCCACGGCGGCGAGCAGCGGGTTGTCCGGGTTGGTCTCCTTCCACCGCTTGTAGGCCTCGATCGAGCTCTCGAACGACGAGTTCTGCACCAGCGGCATCTTGTCGAGGCTGGCCTTCACCTCGTCGATCTGCTCCTGGGTCGCGGCACCGGCCTTGCACTGGACCGAGGTCGCGGCGTCCGACTTCGTGCAGAAGTAGACGCTCACCTCGACCTTGTCGTACCAGTACCCCTTCATGGAGTTGACCTGGTCGCGGACCAGGAGCGAGGCACCGGCGAGGGCCAGCGAGAGCGCGACGCTGACGACGACGGCGATGGTCATCGTCAGGTTGCGGCGTAGACCGACACCGATCTCCGACAGGACGAACTGGGCGCGCATGCTTCTCTCAATCCAGGGTCAATGCAGGCAGGGCGGATCAGGCAGGGCGGTCGGCCGGCTAGCTCTGGTAGCCGTAGACGCCACGGGCCTGGTCGCGGACCAGCAGCCCCTTGTCGAGCTCGATCACTCGCTTCCGCATCTGGTCGACGATGGCCTGGTCGTGGGTGGCCATCAGTACGGTGGTGCCGGTGCGGTTGATCCGGTCGAGCAGCTTCATGATGCCGACGGAGTTCTGCGGGTCGAGGTTTCCGGTCGGCTCGTCCGCGATCAGCAGCATCGGGCGGTTCACGAAGGCCCGGGCGATGGCCACGCGCTGCTGCTCACCACCGGAGAGCTCGCCGGGCATCCGGTCCTCCTTGCCGCCGAGGCCGACCAGGTCGAGCACCTCGGGCACCACCTTGGCGATGGCGGACTTCGGCTTGCCGATCACCTCGAGGGCGAACGCCACGTTCTGCGCCACCGTCTTGTTGGGGAGCAGGCGGAAGTCCTGGAAGACGGTGCCCAGCTGGCGGCGCATGTGCGGCACCTTCCAGTTGGACAGCTTGCCCAGGTCCTTGCCGAGCACGTGCACCGCGCCGGTGCTCGGCCGCTCCTCGCGCAGGCACAGCCGCAGGAAGGTGGACTTGCCCGAGCCGGAGGAGCCGACCAGGAAGACGAACTCGCCCTTCTCGATCTCCAGCGAGACGTTGTCCAGGGCCGGACGGTTCTGCTTGGGATAGGTCTTGGAGACGTTGTCGAATCTGATCACGGCTGCATCACGGTGGCCATCCTAGGTGGAAGGGCGACCGCCCCGGCCAGGGCCCCCGTGACCCGATCGTTACGTCGAGGCCCGAAGGCTCGACCCGCAGCGCCGTTCCTCGGTCAGTACTGGGTTGGGACCATACGCGACGGGGATGACCATTCGCAGGCCCCGGCGGCGGATCGGGCAAGGGATTGCCCGGCTCTGATCCGGTTTGCCCCGAAAACTGCGAGGCATCTCACAGCCCCCCGGACCCCGGACAGCACGGGCCGTACGCGGTGGAACCTGGCACAGTGGAGAGGAGCGGTCGCGACCGGCCGCCCCCTTGCACAGGGCAGCAGAGGAACCAGAACCCCGTCCGGTGCGTTGGCAGTAGCAGCAAGGAGGAGATCGCATGACGTGCGACCATCTGGTGTGCGCCAACTGCAACGGCCGCGTGAGCGACGGCCGCTGCCCGGTGTGCCGCGCCAACCGCGCCCGGCTGCAGGAGCAGCAGGGCCCGTTCGCCGCGCTGTCCCCCGCCGCGCTGCTCGCGCTGCTGGTGGCCCTGCTGGCGGTGGCCTTCATCGCCCGCCAGGCGCTGGCCTGACACCCACGACGACGCCGAAGGGCCCGGGAGCGGCTGCTCCCGGGCCCTTCGGCGTCGTTCAGGTGTCCCGCGGGACTACTCCGCGCCTGTTCCGCGGAGGTCTCCGGCCGGGCCCCTCCCCTTAGTCGTTGGAGGTCTCGCGCTGCTTGCGCCGGCGGATCCCGGCCTCGATGCTGTGCTCGATCGTCATCTCGGCCGGGCCCCTCCCCTTAGTCGTTGGAGGTCTCGCGCTGCTTGCGCCAGCGGATCCCGGCCTCGATGAAGCCGTCGATGTCCCCGTCCAGCACCGCCTGCGGGTTGCCGACCTCGAACTCCGTCCGCAGGTCCTTGACCATCTGGTACGGGTGCAGGACGTACGAGCGCATCTGGTTGCCCCAGGAGCTGCCCTCGCCCTTGAGCGAGTCCATCAGCGCCTTCTCCTCCTGGCGGCGGCGCTCCAGCAGCTTGGCCTGGAGGACGTTCATCGCGGAGGCGCGGTTCTGGATCTGGGAGCGCTCGTTCTGGCAGGAGACCACGATGCCGGTGGGCAGGTGGGTGATCCGGACCGCCGAGTCGGTGGTGTTGACGCCCTGGCCGCCGGGGCCGGAGGCGCGGTACACGTCGACCCGCAGCTCGCCCTCGTCGATGTCGACGTGGTCGCTCTGCTCCACGACCGGGAGCACCTCGACGCCCGCGAACGAGGTCTGCCGGCGGCCCTGGTTGTCGAACGGGGAGATCCGGACCAGCCGGTGGGTGCCCTGCTCGACCGAGAGGGTGCCGTAGGCGTACGGCGACTTCACGGTGAAGGTGGCGGACTTGATGCCGGCCTCCTCCGCGTACGAGGTGTCGTAGACCTCGGTCGGGTAGCCGTGCCGCTCGGCCCAGCGCAGGTACATCCGCATCAGCTGCTCGGCGAAGTCCGCGGCGTCGATGCCGCCGGCCTCGGCCCGGATGTTGACCAGGGCCTCACGGGCGTCGTACTCGCCGGAGAGCAGGGTGCGGACCTCGAGCTCCTCGACGGCCTTCTGGACCGAGGTGAGCTCGGTGAGGGCCTCGGACAGGGTGTCCGCGTCGTCCTCGTCGGCGGCCAGCTCGAACAGGACGGCGAGGTCGTCGACCCGGCCGCGCAGGTGCTGGACCTTGCGCAGTTCGCCCTGCAGGAAGGAGAGCCGGCTGGTCACCTTCTGGGCGTTCGCCAGGTCGTCCCACAGGTTCGGGGCCGCTGCCTCCTCCTCCAGGGTCGCGATGTCGGCCCGGATCTTGTCCAGGTCGAGGACGGCCTCGATCGACCCCATGGTCGACTCGAGGTTCTTGAGCTCTTCGGAAGGATCGACGGCTGCCACGCCCTCAAGCGTAATGGTTGGCGAGGGCCGCTCAACTACACCGGGGGGTGCGAAGTCCCGACGGCCGCCGCGGGGGCCTGCTGCGAGCCCTGCCCGGCGGCGTGCCCGGGGGCGTGCGCGGGCGGGCGGGACGGACCGTGCGCGGGTTCGGCGGCGAAGGCCGTGAACGCGGCCGCGGCGCCCGCCAGCAGCAGGACCACGGCCACCACCACGGCCAGCATCCGGCGGCGCCGGATCAGCGCCTGGCGGCCCTTGCGGTGCCCGGCCGCCGGGGCGGCGCGCTGGGCCCGGGACTCGGCGGCGTACGCGGCCAGCTCCTGGGGGCTGGGGCGGCGCAGGCTGGTGTGGGTGTCGCGGGTGGAGTCCGGGGAGGGCGCGGGCACCAGCGGGACGGCCGGTCCGCGCCGGCGGCGGTGGGTGCCGCCACCGCCGGTGTCGCTCTCCGCGTAGACCGCCTCGGCCGGGGTGGGCAGCTCCTCGGCGGGCGGGCGGCCCTGGGCCGGGACGGCCAGCGGCGGCACCCCGGTCAGCGCGGGCAGCTGCTCGCGCAGCCGGGCGGCCAGCTCCGCGGCGCGCAGCCGGGAGGCCGGGGCCTTGGCCAGGCACTCGGAGATGATCCGCCACAGGCCGTCCGGCATCCCGGGGACCGGCGGGACGTTCTCGGTGACGTGGCGGCGCAGCACGGCGCCGGTGTGCCCGCCGCCGAAGGGCGTGGTGCCGGCCAGCAGCTCGTAGAAGACGGTGGCCAGGGCGTAGATGTCGACCGCGGCGCGCGGCTCCAGGCCCTCGATGATCTCGGGGGCGAGGTAGTCGGGGGTGCCGATGATCCGGGTGGCCCTGGTCCGGCGCGGGGCGTCCACCAGGCGGGCGATGCCGAAGTCGGTGAGCTTGGCCCGGGGGGCACCGGCCGGGCCGGGCGGCGCGGCGAGGTCGAGCAGCACGTTCTCGGGCTTGACGTCGCGGTGCACGATGCCCGCCGCGTGTGCGGCGGCCAGGCCGTCGGCGACGTCCGCGATCACCGAGGCGGCGACGGCCGGGGGGAGGACCCCGTCGTGCTCCAGCCGGGTGCGCAGGTCGGTGCCCTGGACCAGTTCCATCACCAGGGCGAGGTCGTCGCCGTCCACCACCATGTCGTGGACGCCGACCACCCGGGGGTGGTCGAGGCCGGTCAGCGCGGACCGCTCCTGGACGAAGCGGCCGACCAGCACCTGGTCGGATGCCAGGTCCTCGCGCAGCAGCTTCACCGCCACCGGTCCGTCCGGGCCTTCGCCGAGCCACACGGTCCCGGCGGAGCCCCGGCCGATCACCTGGTGGACGGTGTACCGGCTGCCGATCTTGCGTGCCAATGCTGCTCCGTGGGCTCGGTAGGTCGGTGCTCAGCGAACAACCTACGCGCCCCGGCGCCCTCCGAGGGCCGTCGAAGGGCTCCTGCCGGGTACTGACGGGCGAGAAATATTGCGAATTGTCGACAAGACGCCAAAACCGCGCCCGGCGGCCGGCGCCCGGCTACTTGCCGAGGCTGTTGAACCAGTCCCGGGCGCTGGCGAACCAGTCCTGGACGTTCTGCCAGTACTCCGGCAGCGGCGTGAAGTTCCACAGCGCGACCGCGGCCAGCGCGAGGATCAGCAGCACCATCAGGCAGCCCTTCAGGCAGCCGAGGCCGGGGATGTACATCTTGTTGCGGCTGCGGCGGCGCGGCTCCCGCTCGCGCGGGGGCTCCGGCTCGCGCTGCGGCGGCCGCTGGGGCTCCTGGCGGCGCGGCGGCTGGGGTTCGCGGTGCTGCGGGGCCGGCGGCTCCGCGCGGCGCTGCGGGGCGGCGGGCGGCGGGTAGGCCTGCTGCGGCCGGCCCTGCTGCCCCTGCTGGCCCTGGTAGGCCTGCTGCTGGTCCTGGTACCCCGGGTGCCCCTGGTAGCCCTGCGGCTGGCGCTGCTGCTGGTTCTGCGGCGGCCGGCCGGCCTGGTAGGGCGGCGGGGCGACCGGCGGCCGCTGGGCGTATCCGGCGGGCGGCTGCTGGTACTGGCCCGGGCGCCGGTCCTGCGGCGGCTGCCCCGGCGGCTGGCCCGGCCGGCCGTACGGGTCGGGCCCGGCCTGGTAGGGGCGCGGGGCGACCTGCGGGCGGGCCAGCTCCTGGGGGTCGAGGTAGCCGACCTCGGTCTGCTGGTTGCGGTCGCGGGCGGCCCGCAGCTGCGTCTGCCACGGGTGCGGCGTCTCCGCCGCCGCGGGCGCGGCCGGGGCTCCGGGGCTCCCCTGCGGGACCGGCGGCATCACCCGGGTGCGGTCCGCCGCGGGGGCCGGCGGCTGGCCCATCACCTGGGTGGCGGCCGCGGGGTCGAAGGCCCGGGCGGGCATCACCTGGGTCAGGTCGGCCGAGCCGAAGGGCGCGGGCGGCTCGGCCGGTACGGGCGGCGCCGCCAGCGCCGCGACCTGCGGGTCGGGCAGCAGCAGCGCGCCGACCGCGAGCGCGGCGTCGACGGCCGCCGGGGAGGCGTGCACCCCGACCCCGGCCGCGACCACCCGCAGGGCGTGCGCGAGCGAGGTGGCGGTCGGCCGCTCGGCCGGGTTCTTGCGCAGGCAGCGCTCGATCACCGTCCACAGCGGCTCGGGCACCGTGCGCGGCCGCTCGGGCTCCTGGGCGAGGTGGGCCTGGAGCACCGCGAGCGGCCCGTCGCCCTGGAACGGCGGCCGACCGGTGACCAGCTCGTACAGCATGATCCCGGCGCCGTAGACGTCCACCGCGGAGGTCTGCGGGCGGCCCTCGGCGGACTCCGGGGCGACGTAGGCCGGGGTGCCCACGAACTCGTGGGTGCGGGTGATGCCCGGGGAGTCGGCGAGCCGGGCGATGCCGAAGTCGGTGAGCATCGGGTGCATCTGCTCGACGCCGTCGAGGGTCGCGGTGGCGAGCAGCACGTTGGCGGGCTTGAGGTCGCGGTGCACGATGCCGTCGGCGTGGCTGGCGGCCAGCGCGTCGGCGACCTGGGCCATCAGCAGGGAGCCCGCGATCGGGCTGAGCGGGCCGTTGCCGCGCAGGTAGTGGAACAGGTCGGGGCCGTCGACCAGGTCCATCACCAGCGCCAGCAGCTCGCCCTCGACCACCAGGTCGCGGACCTGGACGATGTTGGGGTGGCTGAGCCGCAGCAGGGCGGAGCGCTCGCGCAGGAAGCGCATCACGATGTCCGGGTCGGCGGCCAGTTCCTCGCGGAGCACCTTGACCGCGACCGCCTGGCCGGGCAGCAGGCCCGGTACGGCGACATCGTCGCGGACCCGTCCGCGCCACACGGTGCCGGTAGCCCCGCGCCCGAGGCTGTCCTCAAGCAGATACTTGCTGCCGACTGGCCGCACCTGTGCTCCCGTTGTCGTAGCTCGCCCCCGGCTCGCGACGGGTTGGCGGACCCTGATTTCGGCAACTCTAACGGTGTCCGTGCGGGTTTCCGAGTGGGTGGCGGGTGTCCGTCGGCCAGTCGCCGTACGGCCAGGTGGGACGGGGTTTGACCTGACGTGCCGTCCGCCCCACCATGGCGATCATCGCAAGATCGTCAAATCCGGTACCGTGCGCGGGCTGTCGGTCCCGGGTGGCAGGATGACAGCACCACACTTGTGGCCCAACGCCCAAGCCCGCCGCGTCGACCATGCCACTCCCGGGCGGCGCGCCCACGCACCGCGTCAGCACGAGCAGAAGGGACCACGGGCGAGATGCAGATCCGGCTGACCGTCCTACGACCGCGCAGCGGCCCGGCAGGCGCCGGAGCTGCCACCGATGTGCTCGTCACGGCCCCGGCCGGGACCACGCTGGGGGCCCTGGCCGGCGCCCTGGCGGGCGCCGTGGGGGTCAGAGGACCGCGCTCCGCGACCCATGTGCACCTCTACTCCGGCGCGCGCCGGGTGGAGGACCAGGCCCCGCTCGGCCACCCGCCGCTGGTCGACGGCGCCGTGCTCTCGCTCGGCGAGCCCGACCCGGACGCCGAGGACGACGCGTCGCCCGCCACCGCGGAGCTGCGCGTGGTCGGCGGACCGGACGCGGGCGGGGTGCACCGGCTGCACGGCGAGGAGATCCGGATCGGCCGCTCCAGCGAGGCGGACGTGCCGCTGGACGACCCGGACGTCTCCCGCCTCCACCTGACCCTGCACCTCGCCGCCGACGGCCGGGCCACCGTCCGCGACCTCGGCTCCACCAACGGCACCCGGCTGGACAGCCGCTTCCTGCGCGGCGAGAGCGCCGAGCTCGCCGACGGCGCCCTGGTGCGGCTCGGCGAGTCCACCGTCCAGCTGGCCCGGTCCGGGCCGCCCGCCCCGCCCCGGGAGCTGGTGCCGGACGGCGAGGGCCACCTCGGCCTGGCCGGCCGCACCGCCACCCGCACCGGTTCCGCGCCCGCGCTCGTCCCCGTCGCCACCGAACCGCCGAGCGCCGGCGGCCGCGCCCGCGCGCTGCTCTCCCGCCGCCGGGCCCGCGCCGCCGCCGAACCCGAGCGGGCCGACACCGACCTGTTCGCCGCCGCCCGGATCCGGCAGGCCACCGCCCTGCGCGAGCGCTGGCCCGACCCGGCCGCCCTGCTGCTGACCGCGCTCGGCACCGGCCCCCGGCTCTGGGAGCGCGCCCCCGGCCACCCCGACGCGCTCACCGTCCGGCTCGGCACCGCCGACCTCGCACAGCCGGCCACCGGCGGCGAGCCCGGCACCGTCCTGCCCGCCGTCCCGGTCACCGTCGCGCTGCGGACCGCCGGCAGCCTCGGCCTGGCCGGCCCCCGGGCCCGGGTGGCCGGGCTGGCCCGCGCGCTGGTCGCCCAGCTCGCCACCCTGCACCCGCCGACCGGGCTGAACCTCGTGCTGGCCGCCGCCGACGAGGAGACCGCCGCCGAGTGGACCTGGGCCCAGTGGCTGCCGCATCTGCGCCCGGCCCACGGACAGGCCTGCCGGCTGCTGGTCGGGGTCGGCCCCGAGCAGACCGCGGCCCGGCTGGCCGAGCTGGCCGCCGTCGGCTCCGGTCCGCCCGCCACCGTCGTACTGGTCGACGGCGACCCGGGCACCCCGGCCGGCCGCGAGGCACTGGCGCAGCTGCTGCACCGGGGCCCGGCCGACGGCGTCTTCACCGTCCTCCTGTCCGAGAGCGCCGAGCAGCTGCCGGCCGGCCTCGGCGCGCGGGCCCTGGTCACCGGCGAGGTCGGCACCCTGCTCACGGTCGAGCGGCCGGCCGGCGGGGAGCCCGACGCCCGCGGGACGGCGGCCCGCGAGGTGGTGGAGGAGGTCGCCCTCGACGCCGTCCCGCCCGCCTGGGCGGAGCGGCTGGCCCGGGTGCTCGCCCCGCTGCGGGAGGCCGCACCGGTCGCCCGCGGACCCCTGCCCGCCTCGCTGCGCCTGCTCGACCTGCTGGGCCTGGACAGCGTCACCCCCGCCAAGGTGTCCGCCCGCTGGTCCGAGCTGCCGCTGTCGGCCGGCGCGGCCGGGGCGCTGCTCGGCACCGCGCGCGGCGGCGAGCCCTGCACCGTCGACCTGGCCGACCCCGAGCTGGCCTCCGTCCAGCAGGGCGGGCCGCACCTGCTGATCGGCGGCGGCGCGGGCGCCGGCAAGACCGAGCTGCTGCGCACGCTGATCGCCTCGCTGGCGGTCGCCGAGCGGCCGGAGCGGCTGCGGCTGACGGTCATCGAGGGCCGGGCGCCGTCCGGTACGGACGAGGCCGGCGGCCTCGCCGGCTGTACCGACCTCCCGCACGTGACCGGCCACCTCAACGCGGCCGCCGACCCGCGGCAGGCCCTGCTGACGGCCGAATCGCTGCTGGACGAGCTGACCTCCCGCACCGAACTGCTCGGGGAGCTCGGCTTCACCGCCTGGCACGCCGCCCGGCGGTTCGCCCGGACCCCGGCGCTGGTCGCCAGCGGCGGCACGCCCGCGGGCGGCCGCTCCGGTGACGGCCCGCGGGTCATCGAGCCGCGGCGGGCCCCCGGCGGCCCGGCCGCGGACGGGCCGCCCCCGAGCCGGCTGATAGTCGTGGTCGACGACTACGACGCGCTGCTGGCACCGACGTCCGCCGCCGGACGGCCGCTGGCCCGGGCCCTGGCGGAGGTGGCCCGCCGCGGCGGACGGCTCGGCGTCCACCTGGTGGCGGCCACCGGGGCGCCGGAGCTGACGGCCGGCTCCGAGGTGGACGAGGCCGCTCTGCTGCGGATCGCGCTGCGCACCGACCAGCCGTCCGAGTCCGACCTGCTGATCGATCTGCCGGACGCGGCGGCCGTCCCGGAGGACACCCCCGGCCGCGGCTACCTGCGCCGGCCCGACGGCGGGGTGACGGCCTTCCAGGCCGCCCGGGTGAGCGGCCGGATCCCCCGTACGGCCACCCTGCGGCCGACGGTGGTCGCGATCGACCCGTCCCAGCTGGGTGCTCCGCCGACCCGCCGCCCGGTCCGCGAGCTGGGCAACGGCCCGACCGACCTCGCGCTGCTGGCCAGCGCACTCCAGCGGGCGGCCGCCGGGTAGCGCCGCCGGCGGGCCGGCCCTGGCCGGCCGGGAGCACCGCCCGCCCGGGGATCCGCCGTACCGGCCCCGGGGCGGGCGCGCCGCACCCCCGTGTCGTCGCGCCCGCCCCGGGTCCCGGCCTCCACCGGGGGGTCAGCCCGCCGGCCGGTCGCCGATCCGGTCCACCACCGCCCGGTCCAGCTGGAGGGTGCTGAACACGACCGTGCCCGCCGGCCCCTGCGGCCCGGCGGCGGCGGTCGTCTCCCGCAGTCCGACCAGGCTCTGGTCCGCCTGGTCGAACAGCAGGGACACCCGGACCGGTCCGTCGCCGCCCCGGTCCTCCGACGAGCTGACCGCGAACCGCGGCACACCCCGCGCGTCGGCCACCCCGCTCTCCAGCGTGAGACCGGGGAGCTGTGCCAGCGCCCGCAGCAGCGCGGCCCGTACCGGCGGGGTGAGCAGCTCGTCGGTGAGCAGCCGGCGGATGGTCTGCAGGGCGTTCCGGTCGGGCCCGGCGGCGTTGCCGTCCTCGGCGCGGATCAGCGCCAGCAGCGCCCCGGGGTCGGTCGGCAGGGCGGCCAGGAACGCCCGGTCCGGGTGGGCCAGGCCGGCCGGCTGCTGCTCCGGGTTGGGAACGAGAACGGTCCGCCCCTCGGGGTTGCGCTCCGAACGGAACGCCTCGTCGATGATCAGCCCCTCGGTCCGGCCGTCCAGCGCGGACCACAGCTCGCGCTGTGCGGGCGCCCCGCCGACGCCGGCCGAGACCGACCTGGTGTAGAGGAACTGACCGTCCGCCGCGGGCACCGCCGCGCGCTCCGCGGCCGCCCGGGCGGCGCGCTCCAGCAGGTCGGCGGCGGTCTGCGGCGCCGGGGTGGGCGCCGGGGCGGGCGCCTGCGACCCGGAGGCCGCCGGCCGGGGTCCGGAGTCCTGGTGCCGTCCCGGTCCGGCCAGGGCCAGGGCCACCGACAGCGCGGCGACCAGGGCCGGCCCGGCCACCAGTGCCACCCGCCGGCCGGTGCGCGCGCCGGCCCTCGCCGGCCCGCGGGCGATCTCGGCCAGCAGGTGCTCCCGCAGCAGCCGGTGCCGGTCGGGGGCGAGGAGTTCGTCCGAGTCGTTCATCGCAGGCCCTCCTTGATCGGTCCCGCCGCTGCCCGGCGGCCGTCCGGTGCCTGTCCGGCGTCGGCCGGGCGTTCCCAGCGGACCGTCAGTTCCGCCTCGGTCAGGGCCTTCAGTCGGGTCCGGGCCCGGGAGAGCCGGGAGCGCACCGTGCCGACCGGGACGCCGAGCGCCTGCGCGGCGGCGGTGTAGTCCAGCCCCACCCAGACGCAGAGCCGGAACACCTCCCGGTCCCCGCGCCGCAGACCGGCCAGGGCCCGCTGCACGGCGGCGAGCCGGTTGTCCTGGTCGAGCCGGGTGACGAGTTCCTCGGCGAAGTCCGGCGCGGCGGGGCGGTCGGGGAGCCGGGCCATCGCGGACCGGTGCCGGCGGCCGGCCCGGGCGGTGTTGCGCAGCACGTTGGTGGCGATCCCGTACAGCCAGGGCCGGACCGATTCGCCCTCCTCGTGCAGGGTCGCGCGCAGCCGCCAGGCCTCCAGGAAGGTCAACGAGACCACGTCCTCGGCGGCGGCCCAGTCGCCGAGGGTGCGCAGCGCGTAGGCGTGGACGCCCTGCGCGTGCCGGTCGAAGAGCTCCCCGTACGCGTGTTGGTCGCCGGCGCGCAGCCGGGCTCTGAGTAACGGTTCCACGCCCTTACCTGTCCGCACCGGCCGGGCGGTTCCCTGTGACGGCCGTCACGCGGGAACGCCGGAGGGCGGGACCGCGCGCGGTCCCGCCCTCCGGTCGGCTGCTCAGTGGCCGGTGCGCAGCAGGGTGCGGATCACCCGCATCGCGACGGACAGGCTGGACAGCTCGTAGTTGTCCGAACCCCTTATGTCGTCGAGGGTGGTCTTGGCCCGCGTCATCAGCGTGCTGTTGAGCTCGGCCCAGGCGCCGTAGCGCTCCTCCGGGGAGGAGCCCTCGGGGCC
Organism: Kitasatospora sp. NEAU-CNBT7; assembly: GCF_057220535.1. Classification (NCBI taxonomy): domain Bacteria; kingdom Bacillati; phylum Actinomycetota; class Actinomycetes; order Kitasatosporales; family Streptomycetaceae; genus Kitasatospora; species Kitasatospora sp. NEAU-CNBT7. The sequence goes on from NZ_JBXQQB010000015.1 coordinate 159,256, forward strand.
GCAGGCCAGGATGTCCGCGGTGAGCGCGGCGTGCGCCGCGAACAGGTCCTCGCGGATGGCCGCGCGGGCCATCGAGGACCAGCGGTCGGTCCTCGGCAGCTCGATGATCCGGTCCAGCAGGTGGGTGATCTGCAGGCGGTCGGCGAGGTCGTAGTAGAGCTCGGCGACCTCCATCACGTCGGCGTCCGAGCGGTCCGCGACACCGACGATGTCCAGGGTCGGGAAGGCCGAGGAGAGGCCGGCCACCCGGGTGGCCAGGGCCTCGGGCACGCCCGAGGCGGACAGCTCCTGGTAGATCTTCTCGAACCAGGCCGCGTCCTCGCCGCGCAGCGGCTTGGGCAGGCTGTCCCAGACCTGGTTGACCCGGTCGTGGAAGAACTCGATGGTGCCGGCGATGTCCAGCGGCTGGCGGCGGTTGTTGAGCATCCACCGGGTGGCGCGCTCGACCAGCCGGCGGGCGTGCAGCCGCATCCGGGTCTGGACCTCGGCGGGGACCTGGTTGTCCAGCTCCTCGATCTGGTCCCAGAGCTGCTCCAGGCCGAACACCGCGCGGGCGGCGGCGTGGGTGCGGGCGATCTCCTCCATCGTCGCGCCGGTCTCCTCGCGGAGCCGGAACGCGAAGGTGCAGCCACCGCGGTTGATCGTGTCGTTGACGATCAGGGTGGTGATGATCTCCCGGCGCAGCGGGTGGTTGTCGATCGCCTCGGCGAACTTCGCCCGCAGCGCGCTCGGGAAGTACTCGTGCAGCACGGTGCGGAAGTACGGGTCGTCGGGCAGCCCGGTGGCGAGCAGCTCGTCGGCCAGCGTGATCTTCGTGTAGGCGAGCAGCACGGACAGCTCGGGCTGCGAGAGCCCGCGGCCGTTCTGCTGGCGGTCGCGGATCTGGCGCTCGGTGGGCAGGAACTCCAGCGCCCGGTCGAGCTGGCCGTTGGCCTCCAGACGGTTGATCATCCGGGAGTGCACGTTGACCATCGAGACGGCCTGGGCGACGGCGTTGGCCAGCACCACGTTCTGCGCGTAGTTGTTGCGCAGCACCAGGTGGCCGACCTCGTCGGTCATCTCGGCGAGCAGGGCGTTGCGCTGCTTGACCGTCATGTCGCCGTCGGCGACCACCTGGTTGAGCAGGATCTTGATGTTGACCTCGTGGTCCGAGGTGTCCACACCGGCGGAGTTGTCGATCGCGTCGGTGTTGATCCAGCCGCCGGTGCCCTCGGGGCCGCCGGTGGCCGCGTACTCGATCCGGCCGAGCTGGGTGCAGCCGAGGTTGCCGCCCTCGCCGATCACGCGGGCCCTGACCTGCTCGCCGTTGACCCGGATGGCGTCGTTGGCCTTGTCGCCGACCTCGGCGTTGGTCTCGCTGGAGGCCTTGATGTAGGTGCCGATGCCGCCGTTCCAGAACAGGTCGACGGGCGCCTGCAGGATGGCCTTCATCAGCTCGGCCGGGGTGAGCTTGGCGGCGTCGAGGCCGAGCCGCTCGCGGACCTGCGGGGAGAGCTGGATGGCCTTGGCGGAGCGCGGGAAGACGCCGCCGCCGGCCGAGATCAGCGACTTGTCGTAGTCGTCCCAGGAGCTGCGCGGCACGTCGAACAGGCGGCGGCGCTCGGCGAAGGAGACCGCCGCGTCCGGGTCCGGGTCGAGGAAGATGTGCCGGTGGTCGAAGGCGGCGACCAGGCGGATGTGCTCGCTGAGCAGCATGCCGTTGCCGAACACGTCACCGGACATGTCGCCGATGCCGACCACGGTGAAGTCCTCGGTCTGGGTGTCGTGGCCCAGCTCGCGGAAGTTGCGCTTGACCGACTCCCAGGCGCCGCGGGCGGTGATGCCCATGCCCTTGTGGTCGTAGCCGGCCGAGCCGCCGGAGGCGAACGCGTCGCCCAGCCAGAAGCCGTACGACTCGGCGACGCCGTTGGCGATGTCCGAGAAGGTCGCGGTGCCCTTGTCGGCGGCGACCACCAGGTAGGTGTCGTCCTCGTCGTGGCGGACCACGTCGGCGGGGTGGACGACGTCACCGGCGACCAGGTTGTCGGTGATGTCGAGCAGCGCCGAGATGAAGGTCTTGTACGAGGCGATGCCCTCGGCCAGCCAGGCGTCGCGGTCCACCGACGGGTCCGGCAGCTGCTTGGCGACGAAGCCGCCCTTGGCGCCGACCGGGACGATCACGGTGTTCTTGACCATCTGGGCCTTGACCAGGCCGAGGATCTCGGTGCGGAAGTCCTCGCGCCGGTCGGACCAGCGCAGACCGCCGCGGGCGACCTTGCCGAAGCGCAGGTGGACGCCCTCGACCCGGGGCGAGTAGACCCAGATCTCGAACGCCGGGCGCGGGGCCGGCAGGTCCGGGATGGCCTTCGGGTCGAACTTCATCGACACGTAGGAGTGCCACTGGCCGTCGGCCGCGTGCTGGAAGAAGTTGGTCCGCAGGGTGGCGTTGATCAGGTGCAGGAAGGAGCGCAGGATGCGGTCCTCGTCCAGCGAGACGACCTCGTCGAGGGCGCCGTTGAGCTCCTCGAAGATGCCCTCGGTGAGCTCCTGCGCACCCGAGCGGTGGCTGGGGCTGAGCCGGGCCTCGAAGAGGTTGACCAGCAGCCGGGTGGTGTGGGTGTTGTTGCGGAGCGCGTCCTCCATGTAGTCCTGGGAGAAGGTGCTCCCGGCCTGCCGGAGGTACTTGGCGTACGCGCGCAGCACGACGGCCTGGCGCCAGTTCAGCCCGGCGGTCAGGACCAGCTCGTTGAAGCCGTCGTTCTCGGCCTTGCCGGTCCAGGTGGCCGAGAAGGCCTCCTGGAAGCGCTCGCGCGCCTCGTCGCCGAGCTCGGTGGCCTCGCGCAGCTTCAGGCCGAAGTCGTAGACCCACGCGGTGCTGCCGTCGGAGCGGCGCAGCGCGTACGGGTGCTCGTCGAGCACCTCGACGCCCAGGCGCTGCAGGACCGGCAGGACCTCGGTGAGCGAGATCGGGCCGCCGACCCGGTAGATCTTGAAGCGGCGCTCGTCGTCGCCGGCGCCGACCGGCTGGTAGAGGTTGAGCCGGAAGTCGCCCTCGCCGTGCAGCGCCTCGATCTGCTTGATGTCCGAGACGGCGGTACGGGCGGTGAAGTCGGCCCGGTAGCCGTCGGGGAAGGCGTTGGCGTAGCGGTGGCCGAGCTCGGCGGCCCGCTCCTCGCCCAGCTCGATGTGCAGCTGGTCGTGGAAGCTGTCCATCCAGAACCGGGCGGCCTCGGCCAGCTTGGCCTCGATCCGCTCGATCTCGGCGTCGCCGAGCTGCGGCAGCTCGGTGCCGGCGGCGACCCGGACCACGAAGTGCAGGCGGGTCAGCACCGACTCGGTGGCGTGCACGGTGTAGTCGATCGTCTCGCCGTTGAGCTCCTCCATGAGGATCTCCATCAGGCGCAGCCGGATCCGCGTGGTGTAGCGGTCGCGCGGCAGGTAGACGAAGGCGGAGAAGTAGCGGCCGTAGTCGTCCTGGCGCAGGAACAGCCGCAGCCGGCGGCGCTCCTGCAGGTAGAGCACGCTGGTGGCGATGGAGAGCAGCTCGGCGGCGGCGGTCTGGAAGATCTCGTCCCGGGGGAAGGTCTCCATGATCTGCAGCAGGTCGCGGCCGTCGTGGCTGTCGCTGGAGAAGCCCGAGTCGGCGAGCACCTCCTGCACCTTGCGGCGGACCACCGGGATCCGGGTGACCGACTCGGTGTACGCGGCGGAGGAGAACAGGCCGAGGAAGCGGCGCTCGCCGATCACCTCGCCGTTGGCGTCGAACTTCTTCACGCCGACGTAGTCGAGGTAGGCGGGGCGGTGCACGGTGGCGCGGCTGTTGGCCTTGGTGAGGACCAGCAGCTTCTTCTCGTGCGCCTTGGCCCGGACCGGGGCGGACAGCCGGCCGAACGCCTCGGCCACCGGGTGGTGGTCGACGTCGTGGCTGACCGGGTCGGAGCGCAGCACGCCGAGGCCGGTGCCGGGGACGGCCCGCAGCACCTCCTCGCCGCGGTGCTCGGCCAGGTCGTACTCGCGGTAGCCGAGGAAGGTGAAGTGGTCGTCGGCCAGCCAGCGCATCAGCTCCCAGGCCTCGCCGACCTCCTGCTCGGGCAGGTGGGCCGGGGGCTCCTCGGCGAGCTCGTCGGCGAGCCGGAGCGCGGAGTCGCGCATCTTGGTCCAGTCCTCGACGACCTCGCGGACGTCGCCCAGGATCCGGCGCAGGTTGGTCTCGATGGCACGGAGGTCGTCGCGGTCGGTCTCGCGGTCGATCTCGATGTGCATCCAGGACTCGACGGTCGCGTCGGCCGGCCAGCCGGTGCCGGCGGCCTGGCTGCGCGAGCAGGCGTCGATGTCCAGGATCTCCAGCAGCTTGCCGGTGATGTCACGGCGGACCGCCAGCTGGGGGTGGATCACGACGTGGATGCCGCGGTCCTCGCGGGTCAGCTCGTTGGTGACCGAGTCGACCAGGAAGGACATGTCGTCGGTGACCACCTCGACCACGGTGTGGCCGCAGGACCAGCCGTTCTCCTCGACGGTCGGGGTGTAGACCCGCACCTCCGCGGTGCCCTGGGGCCGCTTGAGCCCCAGCCGGTAGTGCGAGGCCGCCGCGCCGTACACGTCGACCGGGTCCCGGTCGACCAGGTCCTCGGGAGCGGTGTGGAGGTAGTAGTGGTGCAGGTACGCGGTCAGAGCGCCGTTGCTCAGACCCTCTCCCGGCGCCGCTCCCCCCACCTGGCTGTTCTCAGCGGCTGCTGCTGCCTTGGCGAGCAGTTCGGCCTTGGCTGCGTCCAGCTTGGTCTGCATGACTGTTTGGCTCCTGTCGCGCGCCGTTGCGTGACTCGGTGGTGGTGGCTGGGTGTACACCGCCGGGTCCGTCCGCAATCCTCCCGCATGATCCTGATGAAAACCGCTCATGCCACGCATGAGCGGCTGCGCATCTGGGTACGAGACGACGTTTGGCCTGCGTCGATCGGGTCCGGCGACGCCAGTCAGCCTAACCTGATGAAACGAAGGTGTCAGGGGACACGGAGGAGCAATCCTGCAGGGAGATCGTTCCTTCCTGGACACCATGTCCAAACGGCATGATCGGACTGTCAGCGACTGCCGGATTGCCCGGCGGCGTCCCCCCGTCCGTGACCCCGGCCTTCACCGCTTCTTGATCGACTCTTCGCCGGACCTTCGTCCCGTCCGCTCAGCCCATGTGCGGGTACCGGTGACCGGTCGGCGGCACGAAGGTCTCCTTGATCGACCGGGGCGAGGTCCAGCGCAGCAGGTTCTGCGCCGCGCCCGCCTTGTCGTTGGTGCCGGAGGCCCGTCCGCCGCCGAACGGCTGCTGGCCGACCACCGCACCGGTCGGCTTGTCGTTGATGTAGAAGTTGCCCGCCGCGAACCGGAGCCGCTCCACGGCCTGCGCGATGGCGTACCGGTCCTGGGCGATCACCGCGCCGGTCAGCCCGTACGGCGAGCCGCCGTCCACCCGGTCCAGCACGTCCGGCCAGCGGGCGTCCTCGTAGACCTGTACGGCCAGGATCGGGCCGAAGTACTCGGTCCGGAAGACCTCGTTGCGCGGGTCCGCGCAGAGCAGCACGGTGGGCCGCACGAAGTACCCGATCGCGTCGTCGTACTGGCCGCCGGCCACCAGTTCCACCGCCGGGTCGCGCTCGGCCCGCTCGATCGCGGCGACGTTCCTGGCGTACGCCTTGGCGTCGATCAGCGCGCCCATGAAGTTGCTCAGGTCGCTGACGTCGCCGACGGTCAGCGCGTCCACCTCGGCCAGGAAGTCGTCCTTGATCCGCTGCCACAGCCCGCGCGGCAGATAGGCCCGGGACAGCGCCGAGCACTTCTGCCCCTGGTACTCGAAGGCGCCGCGCAGCAGCGCGGTGCGCAGCACGGCGGGGTCGGCCGACGGGTGGGCGATCAGGAAGTCCTTGCCCCCGGTCTCGCCGACGATCCGCGGGTAGCCGCGGTACGAGCCGAGGTTGGCGCCGATGGTCTGCCACAGCGTCCGGAAGGTGGCGGTCGACCCGGTGAAGTGCAGCCCGGCCAGCGCCGGGTTGCCGAGGACCACCTGCGAGGTCGCCTGGCCGTCGCCGGTGACCAGGTTGATCACCCCGGGCGGCAGGCCGGCCGCCTCCAGCAGCCGCATCAGGTAGTGCGCCGACAGCGTCTGGGTGGGCGCCGGCTTCCAGACCACGGTGTTGCCCATCAGCGCGGGAGCGGTGGGCAGGTTGCCCGCGATGGCGGTGAAGTTGAACGGGGTGACCGCGTAGACGAAGCCCTCCAGCGGGCGGTGGTCGGTGCGGTTCCACACCCCGGGCGAGGACTGCGGCTGCTCGGCCAGGATCTGCCGGGCGAAGTGCACGTTGAACCGCCAGAAGTCGGCCAGCTCGCAGGGCGCGTCGATCTCCGCCTGCTGGGCGGTCTTGGACTGGCCGAGCATGGTCGCCGCCGCCACCGTCTCCCGCCACGGCCCCGCCAGCAGGTCGGCCGCGCGCAGGAACACGGCGGCCCGGTCGTCGAACGGGAGTGAGCGCCACTCGGCGCCCGCCGCCAGCGCCGCGTCCACGGCCAGTTGCGCGTCCTGGTGGGTGGCGTTGCCGAGGACGCCCAGCTTGGCCGCGTGGTGGTGCGGCTGGACCACGTCGATCCGCTCCCCGCCGCCGAACCGCAGCTCGCCCGCGATGGTCATCGGGAGCGGGATCTGCTCGCCGGCCAGCTCGTCCAGCTTCCGCTCCAGCCGGGCCCGCTCGGGGCTGCCGGGCGCGTAGGCGTTGGGCGGCTCGTTGACGGGGGTCGGGACCTGGGTCACTGCGTCGATCGGCACGGGTCGCTCCACGGGGTCCGGGTGTCCGGCGCCGACCGCCGGCTCGGGCCGGCGTCGGCGTCAAACGGGGTTGACCCGTCCAGACTGGCCAACCGGCCACCGAACCGCGCGGGGCGACACGCCCGGCGACCCGGTCACCGGGCCGGGCCCGCGCCGGACCCGAACCGGCGGACCGCGTCGACGGACCGCGCACCGGGGAGCGTCGGGGGGCGTCGGGGGCGTCGGGAAGCCCGCCGACGGGCGCCTCCCGGGCGGCGGGCGGACCGGACGCCGCTCAGGCCGCCAGCTCCGCGGCCAGCTCGACCGCCTCCGCCAGGGTGTCCACCACCGGGACGCCGACCACCTCCAGCTTCGCCCGGGTGTGCGAGCCGCCGGTGTACAGCACCGCGTGCAGCCCCCACTCCAGGGCGGCCTGCGCGTCGTCGGCGGCGTCCCCGATCAGGACCGTGTGCCGCGGGTCCACCTGCGGCCCGAGCTCCGCCAGGTGGCGGGCCAGGTGGCCCGCCTTGCGCCCGCCCGAGGCACCCCGGCGGCCGTCCACCCGCAGGAAGTGCTCCAGCAGCCCGAACCCCTCGACCACCGGCACCAGCCGCTCGTGCTCGTACATCGACAGCAGCGACTGGCTGCGGCCCGCCTCGCGCCAGCCGCTGAGCAGGCCCGGTACGCCCTCGGTCAGCGGGCAGGCGGGGCTCAGCTCGGCGTACCGGCGGTGGAATGCCTCGTCCAGCGCCTCCCACTCGGCCTGGCTCGGGTCACGGCCGAGCAGCCGCTGGTAGAAGCGCGGGATGGGTATCTCGTACATCTCCCGGTACTGCTCCAGGGTGAGCGGGGAGATGCCGATGGTCTCGAAGGCCGCGTTGCTCGCGCCGAGCACCGCGTCCATGTCGTGGAACAGCGTTCCGTTCCAGTCCCAGACGATATGAGTGCGCACCCTGGAACGGTACCGGCCGCCGCGGCGCGACCGGAAAGGGACCGTCCGCGGTGGGGCCTCGGCGCCCGGGCGGGCCGGGCTCAGGCCAGCAGGCCGGGGATCTCCTGGGTGGCGAACCAGAGCAGCTCGTGGTCCTCGGCCCCGCCGACCGTGAACTGGGCGTCGGCGTCGCCCTTGTCCGCCGCGGCGATGGCCTGCGCGGCGGCGGCCACGTCCGCGGCCACCTCCTCGTCGGCCGCGTCCGCGTGCACGGCGGCGGCCTTCGCCAGCCGCACCGGGCCCGCCAGCACGACCCGGCCGAGCGCCGACTGGTCCTGGTACTCGTCACCGGGGAAGGGCTGCACCGCGGAGTCGGCGACCTCGACGGCCACCACGACCCGGCGGCGCGGCGCGGCGCCGTCCTCGGCGAGCAGCCGCAGCGAAGACTCGGCGGCCCGGTTGAGCGCCGCGTACTCCAGCTCCTCGAGGTCGTCGCTGACGTACCACTCGCGCAGCGCGGGCGTCACCGCGTAGGCCACCGCCCGGTCCAGCTCGCCGCCCGGGTGCGCGGCCGCCAGACCCTTCAACGTGGTGGGCACGTACACGCGCATCGGGAGCACCTTCCTCGATCTGGCCGCGGCCATCACGCCGCGTCCCCAAGAATACGGCCCGCGTGATCACCCCGGCACCGCCGTCCCGGCGACGGCCCCGCCGCCGCGGGCGCGCTGCACGTGCCCGGGGGCGGCGGGGCCGCACAGGAGCGGACCGGTGGCCGCGCAGGACCCGCGCCTGCGGGCCCGCGGCCGGGCCGCCCCTTCGAGCAGGCGGCGGGCGGGCGGGCCGCTCCCGTTCCGCGAGCCGGCGCGCGCTGGGGGCGAGGAGCGGCCGCTCCGGCCGGAGCGGGTCGGGCCCGCTTCCGGGGTTGCCCGCACCCGGGCGAGGACGAGCCGCTCCCGGGCGAGGACCGGCCGTTCCGGCCGGAGCCCGCCAGTTCCCGTCCGGAAAGCGCCCCGCCCCGGGCCTCGGCCCCCGTCCCCGTCCCCGTCCCCGGGGGGTCAGCCCGCGGCCGCGGCGAGCGCCGCCCGGCTGGTGATCAGCGCGGACTCCACCACGGCGGTCCGCCGGGCCGGGTCCATCATGTTGGGTCCCATCACCGCCAGGTCGGCCTGGGTCGGGGCGAGCAGCCGTACCCGGATCCCCACCGCCCGCAGCTCCCGCACCTCCCGCAGCAGCTGCCGGGTGACCGCCCTGCGGTAGCGGCTGAGCAGTTGCGCCAGCACACCCCGCGGCCGGTCGCGCGCACGCCATTCGCGCAGCGCGGCGACGGTGCCCCGGGCCGGTTCGGCCCGCCCGGCGGGGTGCAGCCGGATGCCCATGGGCGCCAGCACGTACACCTCGTCCAGGCCGCGGCCGTTCATCAGGTCCGCGTTGGTGGCCGACCAGCAGCCACCGTCCACGTACCGCCCGCCGGCCACCTCGACCGGCGCGAACCAGCCGGGGATCGCGCAGGACGCCATCACCGCCTCGGCGACCCCGGCGGCCGGCGCGCCCGGGTCGCCGAAGGCCACCCGGCGGCCGGTCCGGTAGTCGACGGCGGCCACCCGCAGGGCGCTGCCGTCGGGCCAGCCGTCGCCGAGCAGCTTTCTGACCAGGTCGCCGATGGGCGCGACCGAGCCCCGGCCGGGCGGCACGGCGGCGGAGACCATGGTGAGGAACGGGTAGTCGCGCGGGTGCCGGACGGCGTCCCGCAGCAGCCCCGGCGAGCCGATCGCCGCCTGCGGCCGCGGCGGCAGTGCGCCGCCCACCACCGTGTCGTAGTCGAAGTCGATGTCCACCAGCGGTCCGGCGGTCACCGGCCGGCCGAGCTGGTGGTCGCGGAGCTGGCCGGGCTCGACCCCGGCCGCGAGCAGGGTGCCCAGGATGGCGCCCGCGGAGGTGCCGAGGACGACCTCGGCGCTGCCCGGCCGCCAGCCGGTGGCCTCCTCCACCGCGCACAGCGCGCCGACCGTCCAGGCGGCGCCCAGCATCCCGCCGCCGCCCAGCACCAGCCCGCGCCGGATCCCGCTTCCGGGCCGCCCGTGCCGTACCCGCTCCGTGGCCGGCCCGCTCCTGGCCGGCCGGCCGTCTCCGGTGGACACCTGGGTCACGCCGTCTCCGCCCGCATCGTGGGAATCCGCTCCCCCGATACTGCGCCCTACCCGCCGGTAGGCCCGGTAGGGCAACGCCCTGATCGCAGCAGTCACCCGTCCCCCTTCGGGCCACGCCCGGCCGCCCCCGACGTCAACCCGGCGCGGCCGGGGGCGGGCGGGCGGGCGCCGCGCGCCGTACGTGCCACCCGGATAGGTGACATCGGACGACCGGCGGCCGGCCCGCCGCAGCCGCTTGCCGCCCGCACCCCGCCTCGGTACCAAAGGACCCGCCCGCCCCACACCACCGCCCCACCCCAACCGCCCCACACCGCGCCCACCCGGGAGGTCCGCCGTGCCCGAAGCCACCCTGCCCGCCACCGACGCACCCACCGCACCCGCCGCACCCACTGCACCCACCGCACCCGCCGCACCCGCCACCACCGCGCCCGAGCACGCCCCACAGCCCGGGGCGCGGCCGCTGCCAACCGGCCCGAGCATCCGCCCGCTCGCGCCCGCGCCCGGCCGCCACCGCCCCCGCCGCCCGGTCCGCCACCCGCACCCGCTCACCGCCCCGGGGGCGCCGGCCGCCGCTGCTCACCGCGCCCGGCACGCCGGACCGTCGCACGCCCTCCTCCCGCGCCACCCCCGGACGGCGTGCGCCCCCGCCCACGGCGCGGGACAGGGCGAGCTCGCGACCCGTTTCGCGCACCGGCTGGTGGAGGTGCTGACCGGCGTACGCCCGGTCGGCCAGCTCCAGCGGCACACCACGCTCAAGGGCTACCAGCAGATCGTCGCGCTGGTCCGCAACGGCCCGCTGCGCCCGCACGGCCGTGCGCCGCGCACCCGCCTCGGCCGGGTCTACGACTCCGCGCCGCGCAGCGGGGCGCTGGAGGTGTGCGTCCGGGTGGAGTTCGGTCCGCGCCACCACATGGTGGCGTTCCGGCTGGAGCAGCACCGCCAGTCCCAGCAGTGGCAGTGCGCCGCCGTCGAGGCCCGCTGACCCGCCCGCGGCCGCCACCCCGGTCGCCGTCCCCGTCGCCGTACCCGTCCCTGCGGCCGCCGCCCGAACACGCGCTGGCAACGCGCTGGCAACGCGCCAGGGCGCCGCCCCCGCAGAACGGGGAGCGGCGCCCTGGCGCGTGTCGTACCGGTCGGGCGACCGGGCTCAGCCCTTGCGGCGGCGGCCGCCCTTGGCCGCCTTCGCGGCCTTGCGGCGCTCGGCGCGGGTCAGACCGTCGCCCTCCTCGGCCGCGAGGTCGTCGAAGTCGCCCTCGACCACGCCGCCGCCGATCTCGTCCGACGGCGCGACGTAGTGCAGCTTCTTGCGCTGCGGCGCCTCCAGGCCCTTGGCCTTGATCTCGGGACGGGCGTCGGCCTTCTCGAGCGAGATGTCGGAGTCGGCCACCGGCACCTCCTCAACCTGCTGCTCGACCTGGACCTCCAGGTTGAACAGGTAGCCGACGGACTCCTCCTTGATGCCCTCCATCATCGCGGAGAACAGGTCGAAGCCCTCGCGCTGGTACTCGACCAGCGGGTCGCGCTGGGCGTAGGCGCGCAGCGCGATGCCCTCCTGCAGGTAGTCCATCTCGTACAGGTGCTCGCGCCAGCGGCGGTCCAGCACCGACAGCACCACGCGGCGCTCCAGCTCGCGCATGATCTGCTCGCCGAGCTGGTCCTCGCGGGCGCCGTACTGGGACTGGATGTCCTCCTGCAGCACCTTGGTGAGGAAGTCGGGGGTCAGCCCGGCCGGGCCGCCGACCTCCTCCTCCAGCTCCTCCAGGTCGAGGGTGACCGGGTAGAGCTGCTTGAGGGCGGTCCAGAGCTTGTCGAGGTCCCAGTCGTCCTCGAAGCCCTCACCGGTCGCGGCGGTCACGTAGGCCGCGACGGTGTCGTCCATGAAGTGGCCGATCTGCTCCTGCAGGTCCTCGCCCTCCAGGACGCGCCGGCGCTCGGTGTAGATCACCTCGCGCTGGCGGTTGAGCACCTCGTCGTACTTGAGGACGTTCTTGCGGATCTCGAAGTTCTGCTGCTCGACCTGGGTCTGCGCGGAGGCGATGGCGCGGGTGACCATCTTCGACTCGATCGGCACGTCCTCGGGGACGTTGGCCATCGACAGCACGCGCTCGACCATGCCGGCCTTGAACAGGCGCATCAGGTCGTCGCCCAGCGAGAGGTAGAACCGGGACTCGCCCGGGTCGCCCTGGCGGCCGGAGCGGCCGCGCAGCTGGTTGTCGATCCGGCGGGACTCGTGGCGCTCGGTGCCCAGCACGTAGAGGCCACCGGCCTCCTGGACCTCGGCCTCCTCGACCTTGACGGCCTCCTTGGCCTTCTCCAGCGCGCTCGGGAAGGCGGCCGCGTACTCCTCCGGCGTGTCCTCCTCGTTGAGCCCGCGCTGGGCCAGCTCGGCAGCGGCCAGGTAGTCGGGGTTGCCGCCGAGCTTGATGTCGGTACCGCGGCCGGCCATGTTGGTGGCCACGGTGACGGCGCCCTTGCGGCCGGCCTGCGCGACGATCTGCGCCTCGCGCTCGTGGTGCTTGGCGTTCAGCACCTCGTGCGGGACGCCGCGCTTGCGCAGCTCCTGGGAGAGGTACTCGGACTTCTCCACCGACACGGTGCCGACCAGCACCGGCTGGCCCTTCTGGTGGCGCTCGGCGATGTCCTCGACCACGGCGGCGAACTTGGCCGGCTCCGACTTGTAGATCAGGTCGGGCTGGTCGATCCGCAGCGGGGTCTTGTTGGTCGGGATCGGCACCACGCCGAGCTTGTAGATCTGGTGGAACTCGGCGGCCTCGGTGGTGCCGGTACCGGTCATGCCGGAGAGCTTGCTGTAGAGGCGGAAGAAGTTCTGCAGGGTGATGGTGGCCAGCGTCTGGTTCTCGTTCTGGACCTCCACCCCCTCCTTCGCCTCGATCGCCTGGTGCATGCCCTCGTTGTAGCGGCGGCCGGCGAGCATGCGGCCGGTGTGCTCGTCGACGATCATGACTTCGCCGTTCATGACGACGTAGTCCTTGTCGTTCTTGTAGAGCTCCTTGGCCTTGATGGCGTTGTTCAGGAAGCCGACCAGCGGGGTGTTGACCGACTCGTAGAGGTTGTCGATGCCCAGGTAGTCCTCGACCCGGGTGACACCCTCCTCCAGCACGCCGACGGTGCGCTTCTTCTCGTCGACCTCGTAGTCGCGGTCGCGCTTGAGGCGCTGCACCAGCTTGGCGAAGTCGCTGTACCACTTGGTGGCCTGGTCCGCGGGGCCGGAGATGATCAGCGGGGTACGGGCCTCGTCGATCAGGATCGAGTCGACCTCGTCGACGACCGCGAAGTTGTGGCCGCGCTGGACCAGTTCCTCCTGCGACCAGGCCATGTTGTCGCGCAGGTAGTCGAAGCCGAACTCGTTGTTGGTGCCGTACGTGATGTCCATCCCGTACTGGCGCTTGCGCTCGGCGGGCGACATGTTGGCCAGGATCACGCCGACCTCGAGGCCGAGGAAGCGGTGCACCCGGCCCATCCACTCCGAGTCGCGCTCGGCGAGGTAGTCGTTGACCGTGATCAGGTGCACGCCCTTGCCGGTCAGCGCGTTGAGGTAGGCCGGCAGCGTACCCACCAGGGTCTTGCCCTCACCGGTGCGCATCTCGGCGACGTAGCCGAAGTGCAGCGCGGCGCCGCCCATGATCTGGACGTCGTAGTGGCGCTGCCCGAGCACCCGCTTGGACGCCTCGCGGACGGTCGCGAAGGCCTCCGGCATGAGGTCGTCCAGCGACTCGCCCTCGGCCAGCCGGCTCTTGTACTCGTCGGTCAGTGCCCGCAGTTCGTCGTCGGTGAGGTTGACGAAGTCCTCTTCGATCGAGTTGACCTGGGCAGCAATCCGCTGCAGCTTGCGAAGGGTCTTACCTTCGCCGGCGCGCAGGATCTTGTCGAAGACGGACACTTGGGCGGGCTCCTTGCCTGGATCGGCTCTGGACTACAGCACGGCGAGACCTACCCCACCGTACGGTCATCGTATGCGAGGAGGACAAGCCGCCGGGAGGTGCGTCAGCACGGTATTCCCGTGTCACCCGCCCGGGCAAAGCAGGGATTAGCGCCACCCGGCAGGGCAAAACGGTCACCGCACCAGTCGGTGTGCACTGCACAACCGCCGGGAACGCCCGAGGGTTCCCCTCCTTACCTCCCCCGGGCCCCGCCGGCGCCCTCCCCCGGCCCGCCCGCCGCTCCCCGCCCCCGAGGCCCCGGGGGCCCCGATTGTCGGTGCCGGGCCCTACCCTGCCCGGCATGACCGCCATCAGCCTCTCCGCCGACCAGGCCCGCCTGATCGCCCTCCGCGCCCAGGGCCTGCTCGGCGCGCCGGACCGCCGCGCGGGCGTCCGCGGCGTCCTGCGCCACCTCGGCGCCGTGCAGCTGGACACCATCTCCGTGCTGGCCCGCTCGCACGAACTGGTCCCGTACGCGCGCCTGGGGGCGGTCGGGCGGGCCGCGGTGGACCGCGCGTACTGGGGCTCGCAGGCCACCTTCGAGTACTGGTCGCACGCCGCCTGCATCCTGCCGGTGGAGGAGTGGCCGCTGTTCGCGTTCCGGCGCCGGGCCTACCGCGCCCGCGGGAACCTCTGGGGCCACCAGGTCTCCGACGCGACCTACCGCCAGGTGCTCGACAAGCTGCGCGCCGAGGGTCCGCTGACCTCCACCGAGCTGGGCGGCGCCAAGCGGACGGCCGAGTGGTGGGACTGGTCCGACACCAAGATCGCGGTCGAGCGGGCACTCTCCTTCGGCGATGTGGTCTGCACCGAGCGCCGCAGCTGGAAGCGGGTCTACCGGCTGGCCGAGCAGGCCGTCCCGGAGGCGCTGTACGGGCAGGAGCTCTCCGACGCCGAGTGCCTGCGCCGGCTGGTCGCCCAGGCGGGGGCCGCGCTCGGGGTGGCCACCCGGGCCGACCTGATGGACTACCACCGGCTCAAGGCCGCCCAGTTCGACACCGCCGTGGCCGAGTCGGGCCTGGTGCCGGTCGAGGTGGCGGGCTGGTCCGGGCCGGCCTGGGCGGATCCGGCGGCGCTGGCGTCGGCGCCGCGCGGCCGCCACCGCACCACCCTGCTCTCGCCGTTCGACTCCCTGGTCTGGGACCGCGCCCGCACCGAGCGGATCTTCGGCATGACGCACCGGCTGGAGGCGTACACCCCCAAGCACAAGCGGGTGCACGGCTACTTCGCGATGCCGCTGCTGGCCCAGGGCCGGCTGGTCGGCCGGATCGACCCGGCCCGCGAGGGGCGGACCCTGGTGGCCCGTCAGATCTCGCTGGACGCACCGAAGTACGTCGAAGCGGCGGCCACCGCCCTGCGCGAGGCGGCCGAGTGGGTGGGCTGCGACGCGGTCCGGATCGAGGCGCTCGGCGACGAGCGGCTGCGGCCCGCCCTGCGGTCCCTGCTGGACGGCTGACGGGAGCGGGCGGGCGCGGACCGCCGCGGCCCGCCCGGTCCGGTCCGGTCAGCCTATTTCCAGGATCTTCTCCCGCATCGCGTAGACCACGGCCTCCATCCGGGAGTGCAGCTGCAGCTTCTCCAGGATGTTGCGGACGTGGTTCTTCACGGTGTTCTCGCTGATGAAGAGCTCCTTGGCGATCTCCCGGTTGTTCATCCCGGTGGCCACCAGCTTGAGCACCTCCAGCTCCCGGTCGGTGAGCCGCGGTGCGGGCACCAACTCCCGGTCCTCGGAACGCCGCTGGATCATCGACTTGAACTCGGTGAGCAGCTTGGAGGCCATCGAGGGGCTGATCTGCGACTGCCCGTCGGCCACGGCCCGGATCGCGGTGGCGACCTCGTCGGTGGAGATCTCCTTCAGCAGGTAACCGGTGGCACCCGCCTTGATCGCCTCGTAGAGGTCGGCCTCCTCGTCGCTTATGGTCAGCATGATGATCTTCGCGCTCGGGACCACGTCCTTGATCGCGGTACAGGCCTCGATCCCGCTCCGGCGCGGCATCCTGACGTCCATCAGGATGATGTCCGGCAGCAGGTCCGCGGCCTTGAGCACGGCCTCGGCGCCGTCCCCGGCCTCACCGATGACCGTGATGTCCTCCTCCTCGGCCAGCACGATCTCCAGGCCTCGGCGGAACAGTGCGTGGTCGTCCACCACCAGGACCCGGATCGGCTCGGCCCGGCGCAGTGCGTACCCGGGCTCCCCGCCCTCGCCCTGCCCGCCCCCCGGGCCGGCTCCCAAACCCTGGCTGAATGGCTCGCCCATCCGCTCCTCCCCCGGCTGCCGGTCGATGTCGTGCTCAATCATTCCACGGCGGGGGACCGGTTGATCACCCTCCGCCGTCGCACCGCCCAGCTGGGTGACCCCGGCGGCGTCGTGGGCCGCCGGGGTCACCGGTCATCTCGGTCTTCCGTGTTGTGCCGGACCGGTCGGTCCCGGTCCGGATCCTCCGGCGCCGGGCGACGGACCGTCAGTCCTCGTCCGGGCCGCCGATCGCCCCGCCGGCACCACCGGCGTCACCGTGGGCGGAGTGGTCCTCCTTGAGGTGGATCACGCCGTAGTGGTAGCCGTGCCGGCGGTAGACCACGCTCGGCAGGCCGCTGTCCTTCTCCACGAACAGGTAGAAGTCGTGGCCGACGAGCTCCATCTCGTACAGCGCCTGGTCCAGCGACATCGGCCCGGCGGGGTGCGTCTTCTCGCGGACGACGAGCGGACCGTCGCCCTCCACCTCCAGCGATCCCATCATGGTCTTGCGGACCGTCCCGTTGGCGCTGCCCGCGGGCGGCGCCGTCTCGGGGAGGGCTGCCAGCGCCGCCGTCGCCTCCGCGACGCTGATCGGGGTGCGGCCGTTGCCGCCCTTGTGCACACGCCGGCGGTCGGCGGACTTGCGCAGCTGCGCGTCCAGCTTGGCTGAGGCCAGGTCGAGGGCCGCGTACGGGTCGGCAGCGGCTGCCTCGGCCCGGATCACCGGGCCACGGGTACGGAGGGTGATCTCGACCCGCTCGGAGCGGTCGGCCTGGCGCGGGTTGTGTTCCTTGGACACCTCGACGTCGAGGCTGATCACCTTGCCGTCAAACTTCTGGACCTTCTCCAGCTTCTCGGCCACGTGCTCGCGGAACCTCTTGGGCACCTCGGTCTTGCGGCCCTTGACGACGATGTCCACGCAGAACTCCGATCCCTTGTGCTGTCGCCGATCCGAGTACGTACCGGATCGGACTGAGACCCAGCCGGACCAGTCAATCGCCGCCGGTCCCGGCGCCGCCGGGAGTGGCGAGCGCGACTGGCCCTCACCTCACTTCCTCCCCACCGGGAGCGCTTGAAACCCCCTCTGGCCTTATGAGACACCCCACCAGGGGATTACGCCTCCCCAGTCGAACAACGTAACGAGGGAGCACCGGCGGCACGGCTGTTGCCCTCTGTTTACCCTCCTACGAGTGAAACAACGGTAAACAGCTGGACAACACCGCCAGGGTGGTCAACCGTATGGCGCACATCGCCGTTCCGCCACCCCCCGGGAGGTGCCGAAATGACCGATCTGCCCGCCACCGTCCTCGGCCTCCTCGATCTGCTGCTGCCCGTGCCGTGCGCCGGCTGCCCGCTCGGTCCCGGTCCGCTCTGCCCGGACTGCCGCGCCGCGCTGGCAGCCGCCCGGGCCGGTCCGGCCGGGCCCCGGCCGGCGCCGCCTGGCCTGCCCCCGCTGCACGCTGCGGCGCCCTACGCGGCGCCGGTACGGGGACTGCTGCTGGCCCACAAGGAGCGGGGCGCGCTACGGCTGGCCGGACCGCTCGGCGCGCTGCTGGCCCGCGCCGTGCGCTCGGCGGCCGCCGGGCCCGCGCCGGTGGTGCTGGTCCCGGTGCCCTCCGCCCGCCGTTCGGTCCGGGCCCGCGGCCACGATCCGATGCTGCGGCTGGCCCGGGCGGCCGCCCGGGAGCTGCGCGGCTGCGGGGTGGAGGCCGGGGTCGCCCCGGCGCTGCGGCAGATCCGGCCGGTGGCGGACCAGGCCGGGCTCGGCGCGGCCGCGCGGCGGCGCAATCTCGCCGGTGCGCTGGCGGTCCGGCCGGCCTTCCTGGCGCGCCGGGCCGCACCCGGCCACCGGCTGGTCCTGGTCGACGACCTGGTCACCACCGGCGCCAGCCTGGCCGAGGCGGCCCGGGCGCTGCGTGCCGCCGGCCGCCCGCCGCACGCGGCCGCGACGGTGGCCGCCGCCGTCCGCCGGAGCGGTTCCGGGCCCGCCCCGGCGGCGCCCGGCCGGGGCGGCCGAAGCAGCCGGGGCAGCCCCCGGCCGGGGTAGCTGCTAGCCGGGGTAGCTGAAGGAGAGCGCCGGGTGCTGCTGCGGCACCGGCACCTCGCGCCACTGGGTGCCCTGGAGCCGGTAGATGTGGTGGTCGGAGACGGCCAGCACGGTCGGCACCTGGTCGCTGTCGCGGCTCTCCGAGGCGGAGACCGAGGTCATCAGCTCACTGACCTGGAGCGGCGCGTCGGTGCTCTGCGAGCCGTCGGTGCCCAGGTAGTGGAGCAGCTGGAGCTTCTCCTTCTCCTTGCCCAGCACGAGCAGCTGGTCCGTGTCGGCCCAGGACACCGAGGAGACCTCGGTCAGCAGCGGCGCGACCGGCCGCAGGCCGGAGATCTCGGCCAGCGGCGCGCTCGCCGAGCCCCGGTGGGTCAGCAGGCCGATCTCCACCGAGCGGGTGGTGCCGCCCTTGGCGTCGCCCAGCACCAGCGCGACCCTGGTCCCGTCCGAGGAGACCTTGAGCCCCTGTACGGTGCGCCCGTTCAGTCCGTGCAGCTGGACCGGGACGACCGTGGTGCCCCGCACCATCAGGACCCGGGGGTTCTGCGGGTCGCGGTCGACCACGAAGAGGTCCCCCCGGCCGTCCCAGCTGGGCGAGGTGAGGCCGAGGCCGGGCTGGGTGGCGCGGCTCTCCACCACGGGGGCGCCGGGCTTGTCGTTGTCCCCGGTGCCGACCACCTGGAGGTTGCGGCCGTCCGCCCCGATCAGCGCGATGGCACCGCCGTCCCGGCGGACCGCGAAGGTGCCGGGGTGGGCGGCGGCGTTCTGCCCGACCTGGCCGAGCGGCCCGCCCACCGGGTGCCCCAGGCCGTCGCCGGGCGCGACCATCATCTGGCCGTTGTCCAGCTGGTAGTACTGCGAGGCGCCGTAGCTGCCGGCCAGGCTGCCCGGCGCGATCCGGGCGGCCTGGTCCGCGGTGATCGCGCAGCCGCCCTTGACCCCGCTCAGCTCCAGCCGCTGGATCGGCGCCTTGCCCTGCTGGTCGGCGAGGGTGTGGTAGAGCTGCCCGGCCATCTGCTGGCACAGGTCGGACCGGCCCGCGAAGTCCGGTACGTCCACCTTGACGGTGGCGGTCTTGTTGTCGCTGACGGTCACCGGGCCGACGATCTTCACCCCGTCGAAGGCGGAGTAGACGGCCGGCGCCAGCCAGCCCGAGGGCCCCGCCGCCAGCGCCTTGGCCGCCGCCGTCAGCGGGTCGATCCGGCGCCGCAGGAAGATCGGGTCCGGGACCAGCACCGACTCGCCGCGGGAGCGGTCCGACGAGGGGTCGGTGAGGGCGAAGAAGTAGCGGTGCACGGCCTTGTAGCCGTTCTTGAACGTGGTCTGGTCGGCGATCAGGCCGTCCGGCAGCTTGTCGATCCGCCACTCGCCCTTGTTCTCGCCCTCGGTCTCCTTCACGAGGGTGAACGTCTGGCGGTACTGCTCGCCGTCCGCGGCGGGCCGGTAGGAGTTGCGGCTGTCCAGCGCGCCGACCAGGTCGCCGTTGACGTCGATGTCGACAGTGGTGGCGCCCTCCTGCACCGAGGGCCTGGTCCGGCCCTGGTTGTCGAGCACCGAGACCCCGGCCTCCGGGTCCCACTTGGCGCCCGCGGCGGCCGTCAGGTAGGTGCGCGCGGTGCTGAAGGTCGGCTCGTCGGCGTTGGAGGCGTCGAGGAAGCCCGCCAGCAGTTCGCCCGGGCTCTCACCCTTGTACGGCGCGACCGGGTACACCCGGACCTGGAGGTTCTCCGCGCCCGGGGCCTGCGGTATCTCCACCCGCTGGGGCGAGCCGCCGGCGGGCATGCCGATGCAGCCGGTGGCCAGGAAGGCCAGCATGCTGCCCCAGACGGCCGCGGCGGCCGGGCGGGCACCAGTGGTCCTACCGCTGCCGTTCCGTCGCACCCTCGGCCCCCTCCTGGTCGCTGTCCGGGGTCCGCGTCCCCGCTGGCTGCTGGTCGCCGGGCCGGCCGGTGGGACGGTCGACCACCACCTGGGCGCCCGAGGCACCGTACCCCCCGGCGGCCGCCCGGACGTCCGAGGGGTCGGCGACCGGGGCGGCCGGCACCCGGCCGAGGCCGGGGCCGATGCTGAGCACACCGCCGAGGCCACTGCCGAAACCGGTCGGCCCGCCCTCCGGGGTCTCCGGGGTGTCCGTCTCGCCGGTCGAGGTCAGCGCGGTCGCGCCGGCCGGACGCTGCGAGCGGCGGTACGGCGCGCCGGTCGAGGCCAGCCCGCGGTTGTGCCGGGAGTCCTCGGGCTCGAGCCGGAACGGCGCCCGGACCAGCTCTCCGCCGCGGGTCCGCGGCAGGGTGAGCCGGAAGTGCGAACCGCCGCCCGGCTCGCCCCACGCCTGCAGCCACCCGCCGTGCAGGTGGGCGTCCTCGACGGCGATGGACAGGCCGAGG
This sequence comes from Kitasatospora sp. NEAU-CNBT7, assembly GCF_057220535.1. Classification (NCBI taxonomy): domain Bacteria; kingdom Bacillati; phylum Actinomycetota; class Actinomycetes; order Kitasatosporales; family Streptomycetaceae; genus Kitasatospora; species Kitasatospora sp. NEAU-CNBT7. Next base: position 179,705 of record NZ_JBXQQB010000015.1, read on the forward strand.
CCGGTGCCGCCGGTGGTCCGGACCCGGGACGGGTCGGCCCGCCAGAAGCGGTGGAAGACCCGGGACGCCTCGCCCGGCTTGAGGCCGATGCCGTAGTCGCGGACGCCGACGGCGACCGCGCCCTCGCCGGAGCCGAGCCGGATCACCACGTCGCGGCCCTCACCGTGCTCCAGCGCGTTGACCACCAGGTTGCGCAGGATGCGTTCGATCCGGCGGGCGTCCACCTCGGTGACCACCGGGTTCTCCGCACCCCGGATGATCACCGCGCTGCCCTTGGCCTGCGCCAGCGGGTCGGCGCCCTCGACCACCCGGGTCACGATGTCCCGCAGGTCCACCGGTTCGGCGTCCAGGATCGCGGCGCCCGCGTCGAAGCGGCTGATCTCCAGCAGGTCGGCGAGCAGCGACTCGAAGCGGTCCAGCTGCTCCTGCAGCAGTTCGGCCGAGCGGGAGGCCATCGGGTCCAGGTCGTCGCGGCTGTCGTAGATCAGGTCGGCGGCCATCCGGACGGTGGTGAGCGGGGTGCGCAGCTCGTGCGAGACGTCCGAGACGAACCGGCGCTGCACCCGTGAGAGCTCCTCCAGCTGCCGGATCTGCGCCTGGAGGCCGTTCGCCATCCGGTTGAAGGAGTCGCCGAGCCGGGCGATGTCGTCCGACCCGGTCACCTTCATCCGCTCCTCCAGGTGCCCGGCGGCCAGCCGCTCGGAGATCCCGGCGGCCATCCGCACCGGGGTCACCACCTGGCGGACCACCAGCCAGGCGATCCCGCCGAGCAGCATCACCAGGAAGACCCCGGCGGTGGCGAGCGTGCCGACGACCAGCCCGAGGGTCTTGGTCTCCTGGTCGAGCGAGAAGACGTAGTAGAGCTGGTAGGCGGTGTTGCCGGGGTCGGGGCCCTCGAACTGCTTCCCGATCACCAGGCCCTTCTCGTCCGAGGTCTGGCCGCCGTTGGCGTCGCCCCGGTGGATCATGGTGGTCTGCTCGTGCGGGATGTCCGGCTGGCGGGCGACGTCGTCGCGCAGGTCGCGGGTGATGCTGATCGGGAGGATGTCGCCGGAGTACCAGGCACCGCGGAACACCGCCCCGGAGCCGCCCTCGTCCTGGCCGGTCGACGGCAGGATGGCGATCACCGAGTAGACCCCGGCGCCGCCGCTGGAGAGGTCGGTGACCTGCTTGATCAGCCAGGTCCCGATCTCGTCCCGGGCCGGGTCGGCGTTGGCGCCGACCTTGACCTGGAGCTTCATCGCCTCGTTGATCTTGTCCTGCTCGATCTGGAAGCCGTCGATCGCCTGCCCCTGCGCGGCGTGCCGCTTGGTGTCCAGCAGGCCGTTGCGCACCTGGGCGACCACCACCACGCCGAGCACCAGCACCACCACGACCGACAGCAGCAGCGTGGTCGCGACCACCCGCAGCTGGATCGAGCGCCGGTACACGGCTATCAGACGGTTGAACGGGCGCCTGAACTGACGCGCCACCAGCGCGAGCAGCGCCGCCGGGCCGCGCCGGGGCCGGTGGCCCCGGGTGGTCGAGCTCAGCACCGCACCGCGCACAGCAGCATCCCCGCCGGCTCCGGTGCCCGACGGGGAGGCGTCGACGTTCTGGTCCCGCATCGTCAGCTGGGCCCCGCCTTGTAGCCCACGCCACGGACCGTCACCACGATCTCCGGACGCTCCGGATCCTTCTCGATCTTGGAGCGCAGGCGCTGCACGTGGACGTTGACCAGCCGGGTGTCGGCGGCGTGCCGGTAGCCCCAGACCTGCTCCAGCAGCACCTCACGGGTGAACACCTGCCAGGGCTTGCGGGCCAGCGCGACCAGCAGGTCGAACTCCAGCGGGGTCAGCGGGATGCCCCGGCCGTCCCGCTTCACCGAGTGGCCGGCCACGTCGATCACCAGGTCGCCGATGGTCAGCTGCTCCGGCGTGGGCTCCTCGGCCCGGCGCAGGCGGGCCCGCACCCGGGCCACCAGCTCCTTCGGCTTGAACGGCTTGGTGACGTAGTCGTCGGCGCCCGACTCCAGGCCCACCACGATGTCGACCGTGTCGGTCTTCGCGGTGAGCATCACGATCGGAATGCCCGACTCGGCCCGGATCTGCCGGCAGACGTCGATGCCGTCCCGGCCCGGAAGCATCAGGTCGAGCAGTACGAGATCCGGCTTGGTCTCCCGGAACGCGGCAAGCGCCTTGTCCCCATCCGCGACGAAAAACGGCTCAAAACCCTCACCACGCAGCACAATGCCGAGCATCTCGGCCAGTGCGGTGTCGTCATCAACGACGAGGACGCGTCCCTTCATGACTCCATCTTCTCATTACCGGATTGTGACCTGGCGCACAGCGGCGCCGGTCAAGGGCCTCCGACCCACCGCCGGGCCGGGCATAACACCGCAAACCTCGCAGCTCACGGGCGTCGGGCAGGCAGCGGACACACCGCAGCGGGGCCGTTGTCGATCAGCAACGGGATACCCCTGGGGTGACCACGCCCACCATGGCACGATGGGCGGCGCAGGAACAGTTTCCGGCCGCCCGCCGATCGTCACCCTGCCCGTCCCGGCCCCGCAGAACCCCTCCAAGGAGCAGTGATGACCGACAACCCGGGCTGGACCTCGCCCGGCTCGTCCGAGCCGGCCGACGGGGCCCCGCCGCAGGCAGCCACCGCTGCCGCCACCCCGGGTCCGTCGGCGCCATCCGCCCCAGGGGCCACCGCCCCGCCCGCCCCGGCACCGCAGGCTCCGGCGCCACAGGCTCCGGCACCGCAGTCCACGGCACCGCAGGACGCCCCGCAGGCCCCCGCGGCCGCGCCGCAGGACGTCCCGCCGCCCTCCCAGTGGGGCGCCCCCGGCCAGCCCGCCTACGGCGCCTACGGCGGCCCCGGGCCCGGCTACGGGCCCGGCCCCGGCTGGGGCGGCCGGCCGCCGTACGGCGGTCACCCGGGCTGGGGCGTACCGCCGAGCCCGAAGCCCGGTGTCATCCCGCTGCGCCCGCTCGGCGTCGGCGAGCTGCTGGACGGTTCCTTCACCACCGTGCGCAAGTACTGGCGCACCACGCTGGCCCTGTCGCTCGGCTTCGCCGCGTTCACCCAGACCGTCGAGACCGTGCTGCGCTGGTGGGCCCAGCAGGACGGCGGCGCGGTGGCCGACCTGGTCGCGGCGCTGGTCCCGACCGTGCTGCAGGGCGTGCTCGGCATCCTGCTCGGCGGTCTGCTGACCATCGTGGTCAGCAAGGGCGTCCTCGGCGAGCAGATCACGGTCCGCGAGGCCTGGCAGTCCGCCCGCGGCCAGCTCGGCCGGCTCACCGGCCTCACCTTCCTGACCTTCCTGATCATCATCGGGGTGTTCGCGGTCGCCGCCGTGCCGCCCGTACTGCTGGCGATCACGAACGGCACCGGCCCGGGCGTCCTGCTGCTCGCCCTGCTGATGGCCCTGGTCGCCGGCGGCGTCGCCGGGTACCTCGGCATCCTGTTCAGCCTCGCCCCGCCCGCCCTGATGCTGGAGCGCCAAGGGGTGCTGACCTCGCTCAGCCGCTCCCGCCGGCTGGTCCGGGGTTCGTGGTGGCGGATCTTCGGCGTCCACCTGCTGACCTCGTTCATCCTCGGCGTGATCTCCACGGTCGCCGTGCTGCCGTTCCTCCTGGTCGCCACGGTGTTCGGCAACTCCGGCGCGTTCGACCAGCTCGCCGGGGAGAAGGGCGCCGACCTCAACCTGCTCGGCCTGGTGGTCATCGGCATCGGCAGCACCCTGGTCGCGACCGTCACCATCCCGGTCAACGCCGCCGTGACGGTCCTGCTCTACATCGACCGGCGGATCCGCCGCGAGGCGCTCGACATCGAGCTGGCCCGCGCCGCCGGGGTGAGCGTCGCCCCGCCCACCGGCTGGGCCGGACCGGCCGCCCCCGGGCCCGCCTCGCCCGGCCCCACGGTGCCCGGCCAGAGCACACCGCCGGGAGCCTGAACCCGATGCCGAACTGGGGGGAGGGTGCGCTGCTGGCCGGCGGCACCCCGATCACCGTTCCCCGGGACCAGGCCAGGGACGCCGCCCACGACGAGCTGCTCAACCCCGTCTACCACCAGCACGACCCGGGCATCGTGGAGCGGATCGAGAACTGGCTCTCGGACCGGCTCGACGACCTGTTCTCCGGCCTCGGCTCCGCCACCGGCAGCAGCACCGGCGTGGTCCTGCTGCTGCTGATCGTCGGCGTGGTGGTCGCCGCGGTGTGGTGGCGGCTCGGCGCGCCCGGCCGGCAGGCCCGCAGCACGGCCCGCCTGTTCGCCGCCGACGGCCCGCGCAGCGCCGCCCAGTACCGCAGCGCGGCCCGGGCCCACGCCGACGCCGGCCGGTGGGACGAGGCGGTCCGCGAGCAGATGCGCGCCCTGGTGCGCGCCCTGGAGGAGCGCACCGTCCTGGACGTCCGACCGGGGCGCACCGCCGACGAGGCCGCCGCCGAAGCGGGCCGCGCGCTGCCCGCGCACGCCTCGGCGCTGTCCGACGCGGCCCGCACCTTCGACGACATCGCCTACGGCGAGCGCACCGCCGAGGCCGGCGACTACCGCTCGCTGGCCGAGCTCGACCGGGCCCTGGAAGCGGCCCGCCCGGCCCTCGCCACGGCCGCCGGAGGCACCTCATGACCGCCGCACCCCCGATACCCGCCGGCACCGACCCCGCTGCCGCCGTCGCCGGCCCCGCCACCGGCCCCGCACCCACCAGCCGGTCCGCCGACGCCCGCCGGATCTGGCTGCGCTCACGCTGGTACCTGCTCAGCGCCGCGTTCCTGGTCCTCGTCGGCCTGCTGCTCGGCAGCCTGGCCGGCCGCAGCAGCTGGCCCCCGCTCGACCCCGGCTCGCCCGACCCCGAGGGCGCCCGCGCCCTGGTCGTCCTGCTCAAGGGCGAAGGCGTGGACGTCCGTACCGTCGCCGACGAGCGGGCCCTGGCCACCGCCCTGCGGGAGCCCGCCACCACCGTCGTCCTGCCCCGCCCCGACCTGCTCAGCACCGCACAGCTGGACCGGCTGGGCGCGGTCCCCCGCGGCAGCGCCGGCCGGCTGGTGCTGCTCGCCCCGCAGCAGGCCGCCCTGCACGCCTTCGTTCCCGGCCTCACCGTGGCCACCTCCGCCGACGGCACCCCCGAACCCGTCAACTCGATCAGCACCCCGCCCGGCTGCCGGCTGCCCGAGGCGGTCCGGGCCGGCACCGCCGAGCTCGGCGGTCTGGGCTACGACGCCCGCTCCGGCGACACCGGCTGCTACCCGCGGCACGGCCACCAGAGCCTGGTGCTGCACACCGAGGACGGCGACCGCGAGACGGTCGTCCTCGGCACCGGCCACCCGTTCACCAACGAGAGCCTGGACGACGACGGCAACGCCTCGCTCGCCCTCGGCCTGCTCGGCAGCCGGCCGCACCTGGTCTGGTACCTGCCCGACTACAGCGCGCCCTCGCCCTCGGTCGCGCGCAAGCAGTTCGAGGACTTCATCCCGGCCGGCTGGGGGTGGGCCGGCGTCCAGCTGCTGGTCGCCGCCGTCCTCGCCGCCCTGTGGCGCGGCCGCCGGCTCGGCCCGGTGGTCGGCGAACGCCTGCCGATCGTGGTCCGGGCCACCGAGACCACCGAGGGACGCGCCCGGCTCTACCACCGCGCCAAGGCGCGCGGCCGGGCCGCCGACGCCCTGCGCCGGGCCGCCGCACACCGGATCGCCCCCGTCCTCGGGGTCGCCCTGAGCGGCGGCGAACCCGACCCGGCCGCGCTCTGCGCCGCGATCTCCGACCGCCTGGGCCGCCCCGCCCCCGACGTCCAGTCCCTGCTGTACGGCGGCCCGCCCACCGACGACGCCGCACTGCTGCGGCTCACCGACCACCTCGACGCCCTGGAAAGGCAGGTACGACAGCCGTGACCGAGCAGCCCGCTGCCAGCACGTCCCTCAGCAAGGCCGACATCCCCGGTCCGGCGACCTCCACCGCGGCCCCGGCCGCCGCCCCGGCCGACGCCCGGGCCGCCCTCACCGCCCTGCGCACCGAGATCGGCAAGGCCGTGGTCGGACAGGACGCGGCCGTCACCGGCCTGGTGGTCGCGCTGCTCTGCGGCGGCCACGTCCTGCTCGAAGGCGTCCCCGGCGTCGCCAAGACCCTCCTGGTGCGAGCCCTGTCCACGGCGCTGAGCCTGGAGACCAAGCGGATCCAGTTCACCCCCGACCTGATGCCCGGCGACGTCACCGGCTCGCTGGTCTACGACGCCCGCACCGCGGAGTTCTCCTTCCAGCCCGGCCCGGTCTTCACCAACCTGCTGCTCGCGGACGAGATCAACCGCACCCCGCCGAAGACCCAGGCCTCGCTCCTGGAGGCGATGGAGGAGCGCCAGGTCACCGTCGACGGCGAGCCCCGCGCGCTGCCCGAACCGTTCCTGGTCGCGGCCACCCAGAACCCGGTCGAGTACGAGGGCACCTACCCGCTGCCCGAGGCCCAGCTCGACCGCTTCCTGCTCAAGCTGATCCTGCCGCTGCCCACCCGCGACCAGGAGTTCCAGGTCCTGTCCCGGCACGCCAACGGCTTCGACCCGCGCGACCTCGCCGCCGCCGGCGTCCGCCCGGTCGCCGGCCCGGCCGACCTCGCCGCTGCCCGCGCCGAGATCGCCAAGCTCACCATCGCCCCCGAGGTGCTGGCCTACATCGTCGACCTGTGCCGGGCCACCCGCCAGTCCCCCTCGCTGTCGGTCGGCGTCTCCCCGCGAGGCGCCACCGCCCTGCTCGGCGCCTCCCGCGCCTGGGCCTGGCTGGCCGGCCGCGACTACGTCACCCCCGACGACGTCAAGGCACTCGCCCTGCCCGCGCTGCGGCACCGGGTCCAGCTGCGCGCCGAGGCCGAGATGGAGGGGGTCACCGCCGATTCGGTGATCCAGGCGGTGCTCGCCCAGACCCCCGCCCCGCGCTGAGCCGGCCGTACCCCAGGATCCACCCCGAAGGAGTCCCGTCCATGGCCCTGACCGGCCGAACCGCCCTGCTGGCCGCGCTCGGCGCGCTCGTCGTGGGCCTCGCCCTGCCCTCCTGGGCCGGCATCGGCGCGGTCACCCTGCCGGTGCTCCTCGCGGTCCTCGTCGACCTGGTGCTCGCCGCTCCCGTCCGCAGCCTGCGGTTCTCCCGCAGCGGCGACACCAGCGTCCGGCTCGGCGAGGGCGCCACGGTCGAACTCACCGTCACCAACCCCTCCGGACGCCCCCTGCGCGGCCGGCTCCGCGACGCCTGGCCGCCGTCGGCCTGGCGGCCCGGCACCGCCATCGCCGGCTCCCGGCACCGCCTCACCGTCCCGGCCGGCGAACGGCGGCGCCTGACCACGTCGTTGGCACCGACCCGGCGCGGCGACCACCACGCGCACCGGGTGACGGTCCGTTCCCTCGGCCCGCTCGGACTGGCGGCCCGTCAGGGCTCGCACCAGGTCCCGTGGACCCTGCGCGCCCTCCCCCCGTTCGCCAGCCGCAAGCACCTGCCCTCCCGGCTGGCCCGGCTGCGTGAACTCGACGGCCGCACCGCCGTCCTGATCCGCGGCCAGGGCACCGAGTTCGACTCCCTGCGCGAGTACCTGCCCGGCGACGACGTCCGCTCGATCGACTGGCGCGCCAGCGCCCGCCGCAACACCGTCGCCGTCCGCACCTGGCGCCCCGAACGCGACCGCCACGTCCTGCTCGTCCTGGACACCGGCCGCACCTCCGCCGGCCGGGTCGGCGACGCCCCCCGCCTGGACGCCGCCCTGGACGCGGCCCTGCTGCTCACCGCCCTGGCCACCAAGGCCGGCGACCGGGTCGACCTGCTCGCCCACGACCTGCACAAGCGCGGCAGCGTCCTCGGCCGCTCCCCCTCCGACGTGCTGCCCGCCTTCACCAACGCGATGGCCACCCTGGAGCCCGCCCTGCTGGAGACCGACATGCGGTCCCTGGTGTCGAACGCGCTCCGGCTGGCCCCGCACCGGTCCCTGATCGTGCTGTTCACCGGCCTCGACGCCCGCCCGATCGAAGAAGGCCTGCTGCCCGTCCTGCCGCTGCTCACCAAGCGCCACGAGGTGGTTCTGGTCTCCGTCGCCGACCCCCGGCTCGACGAACTGGCCACCGCCCGCGGCACCGTCAAGGAGATCTACGGCGCCGCCGCGGCCGAACAGACCCGCGCCGACCGCCGCCGCACCGCCGAACGCCTCACCCGCCTCGGCGTCACCGTCCTGGACGCACCCCCCGCCGCCGTCCCCCCGGCCCTCGCCGACACCTACCTCGCCCTCAAGGCCGCCGGCCGCCTCTGAACCCCTCCCAGCACCCAGCACCCAGCTGCATCCGCCCGACCCAGGCCCCTGAGCGCGCTCAGGGGCCTGCTCTCTGCCCATCGCCGCCCGTCTCTGCCCACTGACAGGCCCGCACCTTGGTGGCTCAGCCGGGCACCCTTGTCGTCTCCCTCGTCCGCGTCGGCGAGCCCCGCTGCCGCGGAGCATCGACGCCCCGACCAGCGAGATCACCGACGAAGACAACCTCGGTGACGCAGACACTCTCGGTCGCCCGCAGCACCCGCAGATCGCGGGCGTGCGCCACTCCCATGCCGACGGCGAGCTGATCGCTGTAGCAAGCCGGCCCACCCTCAGATTTGCCGGCGTGCGACCTGGTCCGGAAATGCGAGAAGCCCCTCCGGGACACCCGGAGGGGCTTCTACTGAAAAATTGTTCGGCGGCGTCCTACTCTCCCACAGGGTCCCCCCTGCAGTACCATCGGCGCTATGAGGCTTAGCTTCCGGGTTCGGAATGTAACCGGGCGTTTCCCTCACGCTATGACCACCGAAACACTATGAAACTGTCAACCGCACCACACC